>NZ_CP034189.1 GCF_003860465.1 Deinococcus psychrotolerans | reverse complement strand
ACTTGCCTCGCTCAAACAGAGTCTGGTCGCATCAGCCGCCGAAAAGAATCATCTCGTGCTGGCTGAATGCGCCGCAAAAAGCCCGTGAACATGATGCCGAAGACAAGAGCAGTATGCCACGGTTTACATCAGCAGGCCCCACGCTCAGACTCCAGCGTCCCTGCCACGCCACTTCCTTGCGATAGGGTGAGTGACCGCTAGAGCTGTTGTTGTATTTCAGTCGAATTCTCATTCTTTCATTCATGAATTCATGCCATATTCAAACGATGAAGACGCGGCAAGTTCCTTATATCATCGCCTTAACCTCTTCCAAGGGCGGGGTGGGCAAATCCACCCTGGCCGTCAATCTGGCCGGGGCTCTGGCCCTGCGCGGCTCTACAGCGCTGCTCGACGCCGACGCCGCCATTCAGACCAGCGGCGGCTGGGTCAGGCGCGGCAACTTGCTGATCACCCCACTGCTGGAAGGGGAGAGTATTCCCGCCGGAACCCGCTACCTGGTCATTGACACCGAGGGCCGCCCTGCTGTGGCCGATATGGTGGACTTATCGCACTCGGCCAACATCGTTTTGGTGCCGACTGCGCCCAATAGCGTGGAGGTGGAAGCCACCGCCAGACTCCTTAGCCAACTCACCCAGGCAGGTGCGGACATGAGCAAGGTGCGGGTGATCGTCACCAAAGCGCCGCCAGTGGGCAGCGTCGGGCAAGTCGCCCGTGACGAGCTACGCGGGATCGGCTTCAGGGTTTGTCAGACGGTAATTCGGCGCTACACCGCCCACGAGCGGGCACACGAGCAGGGGGTGTTGGTCAAAGACACCAGCGATCCCAAAGCCGAGAACGCCTGGGCCGATGTGCTGGGCCTGGCCATTGAGGTGTGCTGATGAGTGAGAAGAAAGGACGCTTCTCAGCATTCGTGACTGGGCCGGTAATAGAGCCAACCGCGCCCAAGCCTCAACAGCCTGCACCTATTCCTGACACGCTAGAGCTGCCTTCCACGTTACCGATTCCTGCTGCGCCGGAACGCGAAGATCGTCGTCCATTCAGCACCCGTCTCAAACCCAGCTTGAAAAAGGCTCTGGACACTTATACGACGGACCTCAAACTGGCGGGCTGGCCAGTCAGTCAGGAGGGAGTGCTGGAAGAACTCATCAAAGCGCTCAGCGACGACGCCGACTTGCGCGAGCGGGTCACGGCGCGGCTTACCAAACGGCGAACCTAAATTGCCACCCAAGCCCTCACTTAGGCACGGCCTCAAACGGCGGGTGCTGGAACTCAGCGAGCAGGGTGAGCGGGTCACGGTGGAAGACGTGCTCAACACGCTGCTGGCCTGTTATCTGGAAGACGAAACTTTACGGCAGACGGTTGAAGAGAAACTGAGCTGACTACGCGAGAGGAAAGCGGTCTGAGCGCCTGGCAAGCGGACATGGTAGGCGGCTTGCATTCCGTCTCTGCTAGAGCCGTGTGATTGAGCCAGTGGCATGATGATCGGCATGACCGCTGATCTGGCTCTCCCCTTACCCGGTGTCGAGTTGCGCCTCTACCCCACCTTTGCTGAAGTGCGCCTACTCGTGAGCAGCAGCGAACCGTCCCTCAGCACCGCTTTCCCCGCCGAAACCTGGGAGCAGGTCATTCCCGATTCACCCACGCTGCTGGGTTTACCGTTCTCGGCGATGACCTTGACCTACCGAGAAACGTGGCTGTCGTCGCTGGAAGGTCAGCTCTTGTGGCTTCAGACGCCCAACGGACGGCAAGACGTCACGTTAATCCGCGCCGACGACCTGCTGGTGCGAGATCAGACCGGCGCGCACTTCCGCGTGAATGAACGACACCTGCTGTTCCCCGACCCACCACCCACGTACGGGAAGAGTGGCGTCCATCATCTCAACTTCCAACTCCGCGCCCCTGGCCAGGGGATCTTGGCGTATTTGACGCGGGGGATCACCTGGAATGCCCGGTACACCTTGGAGACGCAAGCAGATGAGGTCACGCTCACTGGCTTTGCACAGATGCGTAATCAGGTGGACCAAGCACTGGTACCGGACAAGCTCACCTTGGTGGCGGGCGAAGTACCGTTGTCAGCGGTTCGTAGTTCGAGGTATTCGGTCAAGGACTATGACATCCCGGCGTTCGCGCAGGCCTCACCTGCTTATAGAAATGAACCTGAATTCGAGGACGTTCAGGAACTGGCGGGTCTGTCCTTGTTCGACCTCAGGCATCCACCTGAGCTGCCCGCACACGGCACCGTGACGGTGCCGTTCCAGGCCATCACCGTGCTGACCTTTGAGCAACTGGCCCGCCTCTCCACGAAATTCAGCCTGCATGACCAACAGGGCGTACTCGGACGGCAGTACCGCTTCAGCGCGTTGCAGCCACTCTTAGGGGGCCAGTTGACCATCCGTGACCAGGGGTTTGTGGTCGGCCAGCTCTACCTGTCAGAAACAGCTGCCGAAAAGGTCGTGATTTTAGATCTCAGCGATGACCCGGACTTGACGTATCAGCGTTCGGTGGAGGTCGTGGATGTTCAGCGGCGCATCGAGGTGGCAGACAACAAGGAGAAGACTGAAATCACCCACACCACTTACCAAGTCACCTATGCCCTGAACAATGTCAAGACCCGGCCCGTCGAGCTGGAAATCGAAGAGCGACTGCCACGCAATCAAGTCAATGGCAGTGAACCATATGCTTCGCTGCGAGAAGGTCAGCTTCGCTTCACGCACACGCTGATGGGGGGGGAGAAAAAGGTCCTCAGTGCCAGGGTCGTGCTGGAATCAAGAGCCCAGGTAGATGGACTGGTCAAACGCTTGACCAGAAAATTCGGATTGTGAAGCATCAGAGCTAGCCAACGATTATCAAGGTCAATCGTTGGCTAGCTCTGGCAGGTTACGAATGGGTGCTCTCACTGCATCAAGGGCGGTATCCGGGTGGCCTTTCTGTTTGGCAGGCCATCACGCTAACCTGAATCATGCGTCTTTATGTCGGGGTCACCGATGGCGACTGGTTCAGATTCCTCGCTGATCAGCCAAACTTGGACGAGGTCAACTTCTGGCGGCCGAGCGGGGCTTCCTTCAAGATGTTGCAGGAAGGCGACCTGTTCCTCTTCAAGCTCCATGCTCCCCATAACTTCATCGTCGGGGGCGGCTTCTTCACTCGCACGCTGCTCTTGCCTGTCAACTTGGCTTGGGAAGCGTTCGGCGTTGCCAACGGTGCTGAAGACCTGCCGACTGTCCAGCGGCGAGTCGTCAAGTACCGCTCGAAGCAGGGTCAGGCGATCCAAGAGGCCAACCCCAGCATTACCTGCATCCTGCTGGCCGAGCCGTTCTTCTTCCCACGTGAACAATGGTTCCCGATCCCCGAGAGCTTCAAGCTCAACATCGTCTCGGGTAAGGGCTACAGCACCGACGAGACCGAAGGTCGAGCGCTCTATGACCAGGTCGCCGAGCGCCTGCGCTTGCAAGCCACCGATCCAGCACCGGCCACCCTCGCCGCCATTGAGACACCCCGTTACGGCCAACCGCAGCTCATCCGACCCCGACTGGGTCAGCGCAGTTTTCGTGCTCTTGTCACCGAGGCTTACAGCCGCCGCTGCGCCATCACGGGCGAGAAGACGCTGCCGGTTCTTGAAGCGGCACATGTGCAGCCGTATGGCCGGGGCGGGCCACACGCCATCGAGAACGGCTTACTCCTCCGAAGTGACCTACACCGTCTCTACGACTCCGGCTATATCACCATCGAGCCTGAAGAGCGGCGGCTGATTGTCAGCCCACGGATCCGCAGCGAGTTCGAGAATGGTCGGCACTATTACGCCCTGGAGGGTCAGCAGCTGGCCGCGCCGCAGCTCGGCTTCCCGCTGGTCAGCAGCGAGCGGTTGAGATTCCATGCTAATGAGGTCTATCGAGGCTGAGGTGACCAGGCGGGCAGAGTTAAGCCCTCTTGTTTACAGCTCTAGGACGCTGGAACATCTGCTGTCTCTCTCTAGAAAAAAGCAGCAGCAGCAAGGTCAAACTGGCATATCCAGAAAGTCGTCGGAAATAACTCTCAGCGCTGTTTAAGCACATTCAATTAGGGTAGAAGGTAGGCAGGCTGGCGACGCCATTTTCTTGTCGGCGCTCTGCTGGCTGGTCACTGTCCAAGCCTGAGCCGCTTCTATCAGGGCACGGCAAACTGCCCCCAAAACAGCCCAAACGCTACGCCCCTTACAGAATCCGGCCTGAAACGGCCCAAAACCCAGCCCACCGACGCATATAACTGGCATATCTGGACACTCGAAACATCTAAATGCTGTCCCACACGGCATCCCCATTTCCTAGGTTCTATAATTTATATAAGAGAACCTAGGAAATGGACACTTTCAGCTCCGCCCATCCATTACAATCGGCTTCCCATCCTTGTCCACCAGAACAGTCAAACCTCCACCTGTCCCTGCCCATTGGTATAAGTAGCACACGCCAGTTTCCCGGTCGCGCATGATGCGTGTAAGCTCACCAAGACTTTTATCTTCATGGACAACTTCAAAACGTTTTTCTTTTGACATTTTTTGAGGATACTTCAAAAGTGTGGCACCCTAACAAACTCCTGTCGGCACTTTGCTCGCCTGACGCTCGGCCCCAATCTGCCCACCTATTCTGTTACACATCTTGGTTGCTCCCATGAGGGATGTAACTTGTCTGTCTCGCTCTCGACACAGACAACGGAGCCTTGACAATGTGCCAGTGTCCGGCCTAACCGATGCGCTGATGACTCGACATCCAGTAAGCGGTTTTCGCGGTGCTTGAAATTCTCCATAATGAAGACATGAGCTTTTCAGTTGTAGTCCTGCAACCTCACAAGCTTTGCCCTATCGATTTTGATTCTGTCTCAGAACGGGAAATTGATGCATGGTTGGAATTCAAGCAGACTTTCACTCGCTTTGAAGCCTCCATCGCACCAGACGGCCTGTTCTACGATTTTTACGCTTCAATAGCTTCTGAGCTTAGTCTTCCGCTCCTTTCACAAGTTTACGAACGAGGTCTTGACTTGCGGACATCTGATGACCTGTCTCAGCTCCTGCATGAAGTCAACTCTCTTGAAGTGGAATGGTTGCGGCGTGATTTTCAGGGCCAATGGAATGACCAAATTCATGGTCTGGGGAGATGGAGGCGGCTGCAAGACGGGGCAACAGACCTCAAGCAGGCTCTCAAAATTGCAATCGAGGAGAACCTCTTTTTGTGTTTGTCCTAGCGAACACAACGTCCAGCTCTGCTCACCTGACGCCTGCTGCTGGGCATAAAGATTTTTGAATGGACGTTTGTGTGCCTTTATGCCCTAAATCTCTCAGGCATAAAGCCGTTTATGTCGGGGAGAATTAGCACCAAACAGTATTAGTGTTAATTTCTGGGGTGCTGCTGGTGTTCAGGTCGAGTAGTAGGTAACCGCAACTCGCAGCAATTCCAACACTCCTAGCGGCGTTTCTCACCGAAATAGACAGCTAGGCCAATAATTATGAATGCCACTCCCAGGGGCAGCCAGATCACTTGGCGAGTGGCCACATAGACTCCTAGGAACGCCAAGCCCGCGATTACGAAGCAGACGAGACTGATAAGCGATAACGTGGACTTAGGCATGTGTCAGTCTACGTCCTGCTTTAAATGGGGCCGGGGATCTAGCTTTTTACACCTAACACGGGAACCTAGTAAGCTGTTATACGGCGAATTGAATACTGCATAACGCGCTCCAGAAGGGTGTTTTACAGCTGTGCAGAAGCTATTGTGCATATTTAGCGTCTGGCCGCGTTTTTTTTCTTCAAGTTGCCCTTTGTTGCTGCTCTTGCCTGCGCTGCGCTCCTCCTGAGCTTGAGCCTGAGTGCCTGCTCCACGGATACCAAACCTCAAGCCCTTACCTCGGCCCTGACTGTCAAGCTTGACGGCGTCACTCAAGCCAACCTGACCCTCAAAAACGCCAGCGACAAGGTAGTCTTCGATGGGCTGATCGAGCAGGAAAAGGTTATCCGTGACCTACCCCGCGACGTCTATACCTTGACTGGGGCTGCTGTCGACACCCGTGTCGCTCAAATGCGTATCGTGGATCTGCGGCAGGGCGACCAAAGTGCAACGGTCAGCTATGTCGAGCAGCGTGCCCAACTCATCTTGCAGGTCTACGGTGTTGCGCAAGCACCGATCACTGTGCGCGATGAAAAAGGTGTGGTCGTCTTCGACGGCCCCGTCATGGCCACGCAGAACATCCCCACCCTGAGTTACGGCACGTACACCATCACCCCCGGCACGGTTTCCGGCCAGACGACCCCCAGTGTGCAGACGGTGCGGGTGAACGGCGCGACCACCGTCACCATCAACTATGTCTCTGCCCGCAGCCTGCCTTGACGCCAGTTAAGGCAGGCTGCGGGCTAAGGTTCAGTCTACCCCTGCTCTCCGTCTACCGGAGGCCAAGTTAAGGCAACACAACCCAGGTGAAAGCGGTGGCGGTAGGGCGTTCCGTCGGTCACGGTGGTGAGCCTACCCCAATCCGATTAAGGCAACATCACCCCTTAGGGAGCTTGAGAGAGGTTCAGCATGCCACTGCCTATCTCCTCAGCCTTAGCCGTAAGGAGAGGCACCGCACTGTTTTTGATTTTCTGCTCTATTTCACTTGGAGTGGCAGCCGGGAAAGCTTCTCGCCACAAAGCCAACGCCCCAGCGACCAGTGGCGTTGCGAAGGAAGTCCCTTCGTAAGCATGAATGGTACTGGTGGGACTACTACTCATGATGCCCTGTCCAGGAGCAGCGATATCAACGTAGGCTCCGTGTGTGCTGAATGAAGCGGGACGCCACTCTCCAGTGGGCAGAACCCGAAGTGCTCCAACGGCCACCAGCCCAGGCAAGTCGAAAGCAGCAGGATAATGTGTTGGGCCAGCACTGCCTTGATTTCCAGCGGCAGCAGCAATCAGAACTTGCTGTCGGAGCGCATAGGCCAAGACGTTTTTCAATCCTTGAGTGGGTGTATCTCCACCGAAGCTGAGATTCAGGACGAGTTGTTTGGGGGGCACAGTCTTCAATGCGAAGCAAACTCCCCGGACAGCTTGGCTCGCCAGAATTTGTCCGTGGGCATCTCCAATCCGAATAGGAAGAATTCGTGCGTCAGGGGCAACGCCGAACTCTGCACCAGCGGCCAGAACAGCGACCGGTGTCCCATGTCCATCCTGATCGGGAGTGACCGGGTCATCGAAGGCGTCACTTGGATCGCTGTCTTCTTCTACAAAGTCATATCCGGCAAGGAGGTTCTGTCCCAGATGCCTTTGTTGAGTAACCCCAGTATCCAGGATGGCGATGGTTACGCCTTTGCCGCTGCGGCCCCGTTGACGTGCTCCCTGAATGCCAATGGCGGTGAGGTGATCCACATCCAGTCCCCAGAGGCTTTGCGGATCCACCTGCAACACCACGTCCTCCTCGGCTGGTTGACGCAATCGGCTCAACACCGCTCCGATATTCTGACCGCTGGGGACTCCCACCCGGGCCAGGGTACTGGTGCATGGTCCTGGACCACCCAGGGGCCTGAAATCGATGAGGCTGAGTCCTAAATTGAGCTGGCTGAGCCTGGCACTGAAGTCGCTTTTCGTCACACCTTCCTTGACCCATACGGTCACTTCGGTGGTCGAGACTTTTCCGAGTACCTCGAGTGACTGCTTGAGGCTCTGGCCACCCACATCGACCCGCACGACTTGTGATCCAGCTTTGGTGCCAGGCGGAACGCTGAAGACGATGGTTTCTCCACTTGCTGAGACGACATCAGCAGGCGTATCACCTATAAAAACGTGGGCTTGTTGAGCGCTGACGCCGGTCAGCTTGGCCGTGACGCGTTCAGTTGGGAGCGCCTGGGTCAAGTTGAGGCTGAGGCTCAGCGGTCGGGGATCGGTGGGACTGGAAGGGCCACAACTGGAAAGCAAGCCAAGAAACATCAAATAGCGGAACGACGATTTCATTTTCTACCTCCAGGAACAAGACCCCATCGAGTTCAGTGAATATCCAGGGCATGCCTTAAGCTTGAGCGCCCCGAGGTGAACGAGCGATGAACGCCTGGTACTCAGCTTGATACCGCGCGACAACCGTGGGGTTTCCGCTTTTCTCAATCAGGCGCAGAGCCTCCTCGAACGCTTCGTGATCCCCTGTCAGCTCCGCCAGATTGGCAAGGATTGTGCCCAGCAGGAGTTTTTCTCCTCCTTTCTTCGCAAGGGTCAGTGCCTGCGCATAGGCGTGGCTGGCTTCCGGCAGCTGCTCATTTCGGTGATAGAGCGCACCGAGGTTATTCCAGACTTTTGCAGAAGTGTTGAGTGAACCGGCCTCCTCAGCCAATGACGCGGCATCCTGATAGGCCTGGACTGCTCCGGCCAAATCTCCCCGTCGTTCACGCACTTGTCCGAGGTTCATGGTGGTCAGTGCCCGCACCGCGAGGTTGTCGCCAGCCGCCTGAAGCGCTTGGCTGAAAGCTGCTTCGGCATCCTCACCAGCAGCACTTAGAGCGGCCGCCCGGTTGTTCAACACTCCGGCCCAGCGGGCGTTGTCACCAAGGGTTTGCCAGAGTGTCGCGGCCCGCCGGTAGTGTTTCTCCGCACTACCGTATTCGCCTTGCTGGAAGTCGAGATTGGCCAAGGTATTCAAGGCTTCGGCCCTGGCTTCGTCCTCACCGTCCAGGGCCACTTTGGCATGCTGCCTCGCCAGGTCCGGCTGTCCAAGTCGCCAGTACAGCGCACCTTTCAGGGCAGACGCTTCTGGAGTCACTGGAAGATCGGTCAGGGTGAGAAGCGCTTCCTTGAACTGCCCTGCGCGCTCCAAAGCGCGGGCATGCAGTAAGGAAAGTCGCTCGGAGGAGGGCGCTTCTCTCAGCGCCTCAACGGCTTTCAAGGGAAAACCTCGTTGCAGAGCCTGTTCTGCCCAGGCCTGATATGACTTTTCCACTTGGCGGAGATCACTTTCTTCCCACAACGCACGGGCCTTCTGGAAAAACGGCAGTGCAACGGCAACGTTCAACTGCCTAGCGATTCGGAGGGCCAGTTCAGCTTCTATCGTGGGCCGCGCTGCCAGAATACGCCGGGCGGCTGCCTGCCCCCGGACTTCTCCGGAAGGTTCGACGAAGCCACCTTTCAGAAGTTCCTCCAGAGCCAGCGCAAGTTCAGGTGCCGTCAGGTCGAGTGCCTGGCGGACGAGAGGAAGGTCAGGTGATTCCAGAAGTGTGAGGGCAGCATACAGGCGCTGAGTTTGTAGTGACAGACCCTGGATGCGGGTATCCAGGGCCGTGTCGACTGGTTCTGATCGCAACCACGCATTCAGTAAGCTGGGCAGACCTGCAGTGGCTTCCAATGCTCCCGGAAACGCAGTGAGCTCCTGCGCGCTCAGCGGATAAAGGTCGAGACGTTCATCTACAGAAAAAGACGGCTCTCCGCAGGACGTTATGACCACAGTCGCCCTTGTGCCCAGGTCATGAAGCTTGGCCAGCAGCATGCGGCTCTCCTCGTCCATATTTTCCCAATGGTCAAGGAGCCAGATGCCCTCCTGAGTGGCGAGGTGCCGCAGGAGCAGGGCTTGATCACCACGCTGAATCACATGTTCGAGTAGGGGTTCCAGTGTGGCGTAAGGCAAACCTGAACGCCCAGGCAAAAGCTGCCCTGGCAGTTGGCGGAGCAAACTGCTTTTGCCCAGTCCTGAACCGCCTTTGATCCAGGCCCAGCGGCCCGCAGGTAAGTGACGCAAACGGGCCAATTCCACCTCCCGCCCCACAAAACTTTGACGTAAGCGTGCGCGCGCCGTTTCAACGTTTCCTTCCAACTTCAAGTCCCACTCGGCAGCCCGCCGCCGTGACTCTTCCAGCAGCGGGCTCTCACCAGCCAGCAGCAAGGGAACCGCACGCACCCAGAATTCCGGATCGGGTTCTGGCGCGCCCAGGACGCGGATGGCCCGTTCTACCCATACGGCCGAACGCTCGAACTGCCCCAATGCAGCCTGTTGCTCTGCAAAGGCTAACGCGGTCTCTCGCAGGGCTTCTGCCAGGGCTTCACGCTTGGCGTAGGCCCATTCTTCGAGCTCGGTACCCCATTCCAGCAGTTCGGATGCATCCAGAAAAGCGCCCTGATAAAGCTCAAAGGCCGCTTCTGGTTGTTTGGCACGAACAGCACGTTCAAAGTCCAGAGCGTCACATGGCAAGTCAGCCCAGACACGCACGCCGTCGTCTTGCAGCACACCAGGAACGGCCTGGCGAATTTGCCGCACTGCAACAGCCACCGAATTCGTCGGATTGCTTGCATCTGGCCAGAACAACTCCCCCAGCAGACGTCGGGCCTGCGGGCCCTCCAGGGTGAGGTAGGTCAGCAGCAGCAGCGGTTTGGGACGCCCTAAACCACTGCCTTCCAGAGAGAGGCCCCCCAACGTACGTAGGCGCATGCCGACAGTGTAGGTGATTCTCTGTACTGAACATCACTGTTCACTGGGTTGTGTTGCCTTAACTGGTGTCACGGTCAACGGAGGGCAGGGGTGATCTGAGGTTCAGATCACCCCTGCCCTCCGTTGACCACGTCTGGAACGCTTGTTTTTGGTTGCTTCGTCTGGTTTTGGCGGGAACGCTGGTGCGGGAATGATGGTGGTCGACGTCCGCCAGGCTCGGGATCTCCCGGATCGCGGCTCCATAACTGAGGAGCTGATCGGTATGAATAACCTCTGGGACGTCATACTCGCCCAACAATCGGGCCAGGAAGGTCTTCGCTGCTTCGGAGCCCCTATACCGCTGAAGAATGTCGAACACAAAGCCATTCTCGTTCACAGCCCTCCAAAGCCAGTGACGAACACCATCAACGCTCGTACAGACCTTATCCCGGTGGCGCAGGTCTTCCACGAAGAGGGGAGCGAATTTAATGCACCACTCGCGGAGGGTTTTGTGGCTGACCTGGGTGCCGCGCTGGTGCAGCAATTCTTGAACGTCCCGATAACTTAGGTAATAACGCCAAACGGCGTGCTGGATGATGGTCATGGGGAAACGGTGGCGATAGGGTTTCGGGTCGGTCACGGTAAGTCAGCCTGCCCCAGTCTGGTTAAGGCAACATAACCAATTCACTATCCCATAGGCTTCAAACAGCCTCTGAGAGGATGGGCCTTGGTCAGCATGGGCCATAAGGGTTCCTGTCGCTCGAGCGAACCTAATGTGCAATAACCCCCACCGGCTTACTGGTGGGGGGGTCATCCTTTGTTGACTTGAACAAGCACTTGGGGGATCCCCCCAGAATTTGAGCTTATGGTCGGGTGGGATCCTTAGAAGGGGCGTCTGTCAAGGTGCAGGCGACCTTCATTTTGCCCGAGTAGCAGAACTTGGGTGGGGTGAATTGATTGAGGTCGTCGGAAGGGACGTCCGTCAAGGTACAGGCGACCTTCATTTTGCCCGAGTAGCAGAACTTAGGTGGAGTGAATTGATTGAGGTCGTCGGAAGGGACGTCTGTCAAGGTACAGGCGACCTTCATTTTGCCCGAGTAGCAGAACTCGGGTGGGGTAAAGTGGGCGGCGGCTTCACGTGCCCTAGGTACGTAGGGAAGACGAAGGGCTACCAGGGCCGTGCTGGGTTGGTCTTGGGCGATACGTACCGGGGCACCGGTGCTTGGTGCGGTTGCTGCGGAAGCGGAGAAGGAGAGGGCCACACTTGCAGCGAGGGTTGCGATCAGCAGTCTGGTCTTGGTGTTCATGGTGTTCTCCTTGGGTGGTCAGTGGGGGGAGGCTTTCGTTCTCCCTGGGCGTGTACCGCTTGCCCTCTGCCTGAGAGAACAGTAGAAAACCGGTAGTGAACAACCGATGAACAGGGGTGAGCCTGCGGGCGCTGAACATCAATGGGCAAGCCACTGGGAGATCCCCGACGGTCGTCTTCTCTACCCAGTTGTGACCTGGGTACCGTGCCTTCCCTCTTTGACTAGGGCAGTTGCTGTCGGGCCTTCGATTCGCCGAGAGCAGAACTGCCGGGTGGAGTGATCGCAATACGCTTCGCTGATTACAGATTTATAAAATTGAATGGTTGTGTTGCCTTAACTGATTCAAGGTAGGCTGATCCGCCGTGACCGATGCCAAGCCCTACAGCCACCGCTTTCCCATGACGATCATCCAGCATGCCGTCTGGCTGTACCACCGATTTCCCCTCAGTTACCGAGATGTTCAGGAATTGCTCCACCAACGCGGCATTGTTGTGGTCAGCCATGAGACGCTGCGCGAATGGTGTATCAAGTTCAGCCCACTCATGACCGAGGAACTGCGTTATCGGGAACCCCGGCGGGGTTCCCGATGGCTTCTGGACGAGGTCTGCACGACAGTGGATGGCGTCCGACACTGGTTATGGCGGGCAGTGGACGAGCACGGCTTCGTGCTCGACATCTTGCTCCAGAGACATCGTGATACTGAGGCTGCCAAATTGTTCCTCAACCGGCTCCTGGCCGAATATTTTGTCCCAGACACGATCTGTACCGATCAGCTGCGGAGTTACGGGGCCGCAATCCGAGAGATACCGAGTCTCGCCCATGTCGATCACCAGCAGGTGATCGACACAATGCGCTGCAACAACATGATCAAACAATCCCACCGTCCCACACGGCGACAAGAGCGAAGTCAGCAGAGGTTCAGACGACGGAAACGCGCTCAGGAATTCCTGAGTTTGCACGCCCGAGTGACCAACCTCCACCATCATTCTCGCACCAGCGTCTCCGCATCAACCAGAAGACAAAACCAAAAGCATGCGTTCCAAGCGTGGTCAACGGTCGCGGCGGGGGTGGGCTAAGGTTCAGGTCACCTCCGCCCGCAGCCTGCCTTGACGCCAGTTAAGGCAACACAACCGTTCAAGCGCAAGCGCTCTGGCCACGTGCAAATGGACATCCTCAAGCAGCAGGTGAGCTCGATGCAGCTCGGGAGGTATGATCACGTCATCGGTCTCGGGGGTATCGAGTACCGCGCCGCTCTGCAAGCTACGTTCGGAGCAGACGCCCCTTTGATGTTTCCTTTCGCCGGACTGACTCTTGGGTATAGCTTGCAGGCGATCAAGGCCGCTACGGCTCGAGCGAACACCGACTGATGACTCAGGCATAGGCCTGCGTACGCTCAGGAATATATCTATCCAGCGCTTCATTCACTCCTCTCCCTACGACAGGCCTGGGGCGCAGGCCCACTGAACACATTCTTCACTCGAGCTGAGGCAGCAGCGCTAGCGTGGGCAAAGAGTCTGGGAAAAGCTGTTAGGCCTGCGGTGCAGGGGAGAAAATCAAATGGGTGAACGTATGGGTCTGGATCACGGCAGACACCCGATAAACAGGCAATACTCTATTCATGACCAAGATCTGGAGCCTGGAGGACGCGCGGATGCACTTTGAGCAGCTGATCGAGGCGGCCCATGACGAGCCGCAGCTCATCACTCAAGGCGGCACACCGCTGGTCATGGTTCAGCGGGCCCCCATTGCCCACCCCGCACCACAAAATGCCCTGGAGGCCATCACAGGCAGCTTCGACTGGAGCGACCTGCCGGACGAGGAGCTCTTCGAGCGCCACCCCAGTCCAGGACGTACGCCAGACCTGTGAGTGGACCAGCGGCGCGGGTACTTCTCGATACCAATGTAATCAGCGAGCCAACTCGCCCACGACCCAGCCCAGCTGTCCTGGCTTACCTGGCCTCACTCCCAGCAGACGCTTCGTACCTCAGCCTGATCACCCTGGGCGAGATCGAAACTGGGATAGTGCTGGCTAAGGATCCCCGACGCGCTATCAAACTCAGGCGCTGGCTGGACGACCAGATCAAGCCCGTTTACGCTGGCCGCATCTTGGCGTTGGACGACACGGTGATCCAGCGTTGGGGCGAGTTCATGGCTCTGCCTGCTGTGCGTGCGCGTCAGAGTGTGGCCGTGGACGCGCTGATCGCGGCGACCGCCTCAGTGCACCAGTTGAGTGTGGCAACCCGCAACCTCGCGGATTTCACCGTGTTTCCCATTGATAGCTACGACCCGTGGACTTATGTCACCGCTTGATGGAAAAGAGGTGGCATGAACCTGTACTTCGCTCGATCTATATATTCTTCGGGTGGCCACGTGTAATTCAGCGCCTGGACACGCTGAGGCAGCGGCGCGGTTACAGTTGCGGAGTTGGCTCAGCCTCCGCGAAACCGATGCTCGAGCAGGCACTGGCCGAGTCTCTGAACAGGAGGCTGCTACGGCTCATAGGAAGCTACAGACAGAGCGGCGGGGGAACGGGGGCATCTGTGCTCCTGATGCCACCTCGTGGCTGCTACACGTCGGGAAAGGACTACACCACACCGCTTCCTCTGCATGAGCTTGGGCCGGAGTGGCTCCGCCCATTTCCACACTTGACCCACCTTTACCCTGCGCCGCAGGTCTACGGCCGCCCGCTGGTTCCCTATTTCAGGAGTTGCCTGCTCGACACGGTGCTCAGGAACTTCCTTCTGTTGCCGACTGACTTGGCCCTGCGATGCAGGGTAAGCCCTCCTACTCTCCTACTGGACAGCGGTATATAGTCCCCTGCCTCCTCTGTCCACCCTCGATCCAGCCCTCTTCGACCTCGACAACCACACCCGCGACGACCCCCAAGGCTACCAAGATTTGCTGCCCAGCATCCGTGAAAAAGGCGTGCTGCACCCTGTCCTCGCCCGTCCAAAAGAGGGTGGCCGCTTCGGGGTGGTGGCTGGGCGCAGGCGCGTTCAGGCGTGCTTAGAACTGGGCATTGACGTGCCTACCCTGCTGCGCGACTGGAGCGACGACCAAGCTATCGAAGTCGAGATCACCGAGAACTTGATCCGCAAAAACCTCTCGCCCGTCGAGACAGCCCGCGCCCTTATTACGTTGCTGGCCATCCGCCTGAGAGACGAAGAGGAATTTATTCGGCTGCAACCGCGCAGCAATCCCACGCCCGAAGGCAAGGTTGCCTCTCTGATGCACCGGCTGCGGAAGGCCGTCAGCGGTCAAGAGCAGGAAGATCAAGCCCGGATCGATAGCCCAGCGGCCAACATCATCATCGGCACTTTTCAGGAATACGGGCGTGGGGAGTGGCGGCATTTTGCCGACGTGGGGCTAGCCATGCTCAGCTATCCCGACGACGTGCAGGCGTACATCAATGCCGGGGGCGGCGTGCGGGCAGCGCGTGAGCTGGCCCAGATCAAGGACGCCGAGCTGCGCCAGAAGGCCGTTGACCGCGCCAAGGAACTGCAAGACGGCAAGCACAAAGTGGGCGAGATGGACGCGGCAAAACGCGCTGCCCGCGAAGTCTTGGCCGGAGCCAAAAACCAGCGGCAGACCACGGCTTATCAGCAAGCCGCTGAGACGGCCAGCAAGTCGGCTGCCCAGCATAAAACGGTGGACAACCGCTGGCATTTCCCCGACGAGACGTATGAGAAGGACGCCCAGTACGGCGACCTGTATCACCCGCTGTGGGGTCAGGGCGAGGCGGGGCCGTACTCGGACGCGGACGGCGAGATCGTTTCCGGCGTGGTGATGGTGCGCGGCCACGTAGACGGCGAGTTCGAGGTGCCGCTGGGCATCTACGGACGCCTGCTGGCCAGTTACACCGTGCCTGCCGAGCGTGTGGTCAGCATCGACAGCCCGATCAGCCCCCTCATTGAGTTCGGCACCGGGCTGGGACGGCTGGTCTGCGCCACCAACCCCGAAGTCACCCGCCCCGGTATCGTCGCGGCCTCCCCGCACGTCCTGCCCCTCCAGCGTGAAGAGGCTGACCTCGCGGTGTTGCACCTCCCGGCGTGGAATGAGGTAGACCGGGCCGGTGCGCTGGGTTGGGGGCCGGAAGCTGCCGCCGCTGACTCCAGCCAGATCACCGATTACGACGAGTTCATCCAGTCGGTGATGCTGGCGCTCGACGAGGCCAAGCGGGTCGAACACAGCTGTTCTCCAAGATTGACGGGCTATTAATTTGGTCAACCACTCTTTCTGTGCCAAGCCAAGCGCACTTTTGAACGAACCTTGCGTTTTCGGCGCAGCAGAAGCTCTTCATACGCGGCGAGGCACTCGGAGC
Organism: Deinococcus psychrotolerans; assembly: GCF_003860465.1. Lineage (NCBI taxonomy): Bacteria > Thermotogati > Deinococcota > Deinococci > Deinococcales > Deinococcaceae > Deinococcus > Deinococcus psychrotolerans. Next base: position 20,536 of record NZ_CP034189.1, on the reverse strand, counting down.
GGTGAAGCGGGAGATACAAGCGGCCATCCGGGTGACGGTTGAGGTAGCCAGCTACACGCTGGCGGTCCTGGGAGGTGTCGCCGATCACTACACCGTGAACGCCGGACTTCAGCTGGCATCCGCCCCCACTACCACGGGGAGCGGCCAGCAGAAGCGCTTGGGCTTCCGCGTTGAAAAAGCTCAGGGGCAAAACCACGTGACTGTGGGTTCCCTCGAAAAAGCCGCCCCGCTGCAAGACCGCGTCGAACGGGCACGCAGACACCGTCAATTTCTTCAGCATAGTCATCGTCCTCGACTTGCCGCGCCGGGCGAGGGCAACGGTCTGCAGTCCCAGGCAATTGAGCGAGTGCAACTCGGTGGTCAGCAGCACCAGCGGCCCGTGGGCGCTGTACATCGCCTCCAGACGCTTGACTCGGGCCTGAGGGTTGCCACGCGGCACGCTGGGCAACCAGCCACCATGGGTCATCAAATAATGGCATAGGTGCGGCAGCGTCTCCTCCTGAACCGCCGTGGGGGCCAGCCAACGGTTCTTGCTCTGACGGGCACGCGCAGCCTGCTCGTCGCGCCGTTTGCCCTCATGGGCACTGAGTCGGCTGTCCAGAATACGGGTGGCAGAAGTGGGCTTGCGCTGGGCGCGGGCCTTAATGACCTTTGATGACGTCATATTGCTCCTCTCAACGAAAAAGGCGATCCCATTGGGACCACCTCTTCGTTTCATTTGGTTGAATTTCGGTACTGCTGCGGTTGCCGATGAACTTCAATGAGCGTTCTGCACGTCTCGGAGTACCTTCCAGGGCACGTTCCTCTACAAGGATCAGGTCAAAAATATGCTGGCTGATGCGGTCTCTTTACAGGTTTGCGGGGACCTTGAGGGGCACTCACTAGCGAGGAGAGTCTCGGCGCTCGAGACTCATCGATTTCTTCCATCTCACCTCCACGACCATATGAAAAAACCGCCCCCAGAGCGGGCGCGGTAGATTCTGGGCTCTTGGCCCACAGGTCTGTCCTATCAAAATAACAGAGGTAAATTGGTCTTGAAGGGGATATGCCCGCCCAGGGGAGTCCAGGAAGTTCACTCAGTCTGGTTAGCGTTTTCGGCGCTATGCTCTTTGATTAAAGTGCGTAGCACATCTACAAAGTATTGAAAAGTGGCGTCAGATATGCGAACCTGTTCAGTATGAAGTCGATAGTCCTTCCCTTGTCCGAAGTCGGCGTGCTGGTTCAGGGCTTGACTTACAAGCGCTACGTCGATCCCGACGCCCCCAGCGTCCGTCTCTTGCAGGTCACCGACCTCGACAACTTGCAACCACAGTCAAACACTGGACGGTCCGAACACCTCGACCTGCGCAAAAACCGCGACGCCCTGGTACGTCCTGGACAGGTGCTGATCGCCATGAGGACCAACGACATCAAGACAGCCGTCGTTCCTGCCAAGCTCGATAACGCGGTCGCCACCAACGGCCTGACCGTTCTGACCGTGGATCCAGCCATCGCCGATCCCCATTTCATGGCTGGCCTATTGCGCTCTCAGGCGATGCGCACTTACTTGGCCCCGCTGTTCAGTGGTCAAACCGTTCAAGGAATTTCGCTCTCGAAATTCCGGAACGTGAAGATCACACTGCCTCCGCTCAAGCGCCAGGTAGCTTACGCTGCCGCTTTCGCCGCCCAAGACACTTACCGGAACGCCGTCGAGAGCGTCATTGCCCTGCAGACAGAAGCGCTCGAGATGCGACTGTCCACCCTGATTCCAGTAGGCCTCTGATGGCCACGTCCCTTTCACAAGATTTCTACGCTCAGGCGATCGACTGCATTCGCGGCTACGCTACGGTGCACGAATGCACGCCCACTATCGCACTGCTCACTCTTTTTCACACCGCACAGACCTTCCCCATGTCCCTGGCCGAAGAGGAAATCTCCAAAGAGGAGATCAAGGCAGACGAGTGGAGTAGTGCCCATGACTCGGCAGCGATGCTCCACAAAATCGAAGCGGCCGTCGAGCCGCTGCTCGGTAACATACGTCTCCCAGATCTCGATCTGCCTCCACAGGTGCTCAACAATCTGTCCACGCTGATCAAGCTAGGCACCCAGCGGATCGCCCTTTCTGGCACCGGTTGGGACGGCAGGCAGATCGTAGCAGACGCCTTTACGGGACTGCTCGAGCAGAGTAGTCGTTCCCCACATGAAAGTCGACCACATCACGCCGCACAGCTTGGCCCGTCTGAACGCCGCGCTGCTAGACATCCGTCCAGGAATGCGCCTGCTCGACTTCGCGGTGGGTTATGCAGGGACATGGGTGGCCGTCGCCAAACGCCTCCATGATCAGGGCGAGAATCCGAACAGCGTGTATTTTGTCGGCCAGGACGTCAGCCCTAAAGTCTTGCTCGTCGCCACTTGCCACCTGATGCTTCACGGAATCACCTCGTTCCAGCTGCAAACCGGAGATGCACTGACCGATCCCCAAACGGACGCTAGCCGGTTCGACCGGGTGGTCGCCGATCCCACCTTCGGGCTCCACATTACGGCCAGAAACGACAACTGGCGGTACGATCCACGCTTTCTCGCCGCCCGAACGCCACCACGCTCAGCAGAATGGCTGTTCATGATGCACGGCCTCTCGGTGCTGGCCCCCGGAGGCCGCGCCGTATTCATCACCATCCATGGTCCGCTGTTCCGCAGTGGCAGCGAGCGGGAGATCCGCAAATTCTATGCAAACTGGCTGACCGCAGTTGTTGCTCTTCCCAGAGCGCTCTACCCCGGAACAAGCCTTGCTGTAGCACTGACGGTCTTCGACCGTCCCGCAGACCACTCATCGGCTGAAAACGACGTGCTGATGATCAATGCCTCCCAGTTGAGGGCCAAGGACGGTCGGCACAACATCCTGAGTTCCGAGGTGATCGATCGTCTGGCGAAGTTGGTCGTCAGCGGGAGCGACGAAGAGTTGCCAGCGATCCACGAGTTTGTCGACCAGGCCCGGCTCGCCGACAACGATCACTCATGGCAGCCCAGCCGCTATGTCTACGAGCCCGCCCCCTACGTCCGCAGCCTAGAAGACATCCGCTCCGATTTGGCTGCAGCTCAAAAGACCGCCCAGCAGGCCGCCTCGGCCATGAAGGCCGCGCTGGACGCTCTCGAATAGGCAGAAGAGTCCGGGAACTGACGTGCTGGCCACGAGTCAGGGCAGGGCATGAGACTTCTTAAGCCGCACGCAGGGGGGGCCAGAAAATGTAATTTCTGACGCATCTGCCTGCTATGCTGAAAGCACCCCGGCGGTCACCGAGCACAGACCAAAGGGAACACCCCCCGCGCAGGTAACGAGCCTGTAGTTCGCAGAGGGTGACCGATAAGTAAAACCGAAAGATGTTGTCGGACTCGCCAGTCCGATGGCTTTCGCCTATGCACAGGATACGCGCCCTGTGCATCTCGGTCAACCAGACCAGGCTGCGCGTCCTGGAGTTACACCATGAGTGGGATCATCCGTATCGAGCACGACCGTGACCGCCCCTACGTCGTCGTCTCTAAAACACTGAGCGAGGACACCCGCCTGAGCTTTGCCCTGCGCGGCGTGCTGGTGTATCTGCTCGGCAAGCCAGACGGCTGGACCACCTACATGACCCAAGTCGAGAAGAGCGGCAAGGAAGGGCGTGAAGCCATCGCCGCCATCTTCGTCGAGGGCCGCAAGTTCGGCTACATCCAGACCACCGCACGCCGCGAGAAGGGCAAATTCGTTTACGAGCACACCATCCACGAGCGCCCCCTCGACAAGCCAGTGCCAATGATCGTGGAGCAGGATGGGCAACCGCATACGGCAAACCGTAAGCGGCAAACCGTAAGCGGTAAACCGGACACGGTAAGCCGTGTACTAGTAAGTAATAATCTAGAAAATAATCAAGAGCATGTAATAAAAGAGAGAGAGGAGCAAGCGGCTCCGCCGCCCCCTCTCGCTGAACCTGAGCCTTCAGAAAATAAAAAGGCTGCACAGCCAACCGCCGAAAGCGAAACCCCTCTGACCTCACCAGAAGCTGTTCAGACTCCCCCACTTGTGGGCAGCACTGACGCACAATCTCCTAAGAAAGTTCCGGGCGGCGCGGCAGGCGAGGCGGAGGCGTACCTGCGCCGCAAGCTGAGCAGCACCTTCGTGACCCGCGTGCTCGGCGAGATCCAGCCGCTGGGCGTTGACCGGCAAGAATGGTTCACGCTTCCGCTCATCCGCATTGAGGAGCTGGCCGCCGAGGCCCAGCGAACCCACCTTCAGCACAGCGTCAAAGTGCCGACCCGGATGCGTGATCTGCTCGACGAAGCGGTGCGCCGTCAGTCTCTACAGCAGTCCAGCGTCAGCCTGCCCGAGCTGGCGCTCGCAGCCCCCCAAGCCCGCCGCACTAGCCGCCCCACCAGCACTGCCGAAGCGAACCAGCGCAGCATCGACACGATCTCCTCGGGACTCGAGTACCTGAAAAGGACGGGCCGCGCATGATCGACCATGAGATCTTTCTGGCTGAGTGGGCCGTTCTTGAGGACCGCTTTCAGACCCGCCACAACCAGGAGACGATGGCACGTTACTTGGAGGCCCTGGACGCCGAACTGAGCGTCCCGCAACTCAAGACGGCCTGCGTCCGCGCCTTCCGCCACGAGACGTTCTTTCCCAGCCCGCAGTGCCTGATTGACCATGCCCTTGGGGATTTCCTGACCCGCGCAGAAGAAGCCTGGGACGGGATCATGAGCCGCCTGTGCGGCGGACATGATGTGCTGACCGAACCGAATACGCTGGAGCGCCAGGTGCTTGTGAAGATCGGCGGCGGCAAGATGCTAGTAGAAGCCAGCGACTATGGCCGCCGCGACATGCGCGAGCAGTTCCAGCGACGCTATGCCCGTGCGCTGCGCGAGAAGGACGCAGCGCAGGGGGCTGTGACCCTGAAGCCCGTTGCCCCCGAAGCAGAGCTGCCAAGGGCCCTGGAAGGCCCGCGTGGCAAGACGGTGAACTTCCTCAAAATGGCCTCGCGCGCCGGAATTGCGGTGACGGTGCCGAGCGCAGATCAGGCAGCAGATTGATAAAACAAACAAGCCCGATGCCTATTATCGATGGGGATCATTATCAAAAAGTAACTAGCAAGATAATTTTAGATGCATATTCTGTCTATGAAGGATTGATTGAGCATAAAACAATATCATTAATATGATGAAATCTATTAAATTAATCTTCTTTTGTCTTATAATAGCAACAAGCATTCATTTATCATTATTAGTTCCCTCAGATTTACTCGAACCGATCAATCAGATTACTTTCGCCAGAGTCAAATGACCGACTACCAAAGATAAATTTAGAGCTGCGCTCCAACCACATGGGCTGAGATTTTTAGGCTTAAATAAGGATGTAATAATTGGGAAAAAAGCAGACAAATACGGAGCGAATGATCAGATTTATAATGGATATCTTTTTAGTCACGATAAATTAATATACGCTTGGTTTAATAAAGATGACAAACTTGTCTAAATTCAAGCTTTGGCAAAATATAGTAATCTAATCGCTGACTATCTTGCTATGTTTGGTCTAATATGGAATAGTTGTAATAAATTAGGGATGGATTTGTACAAGGATAATGTAACGAGTAATAAAAGTGCATTTGATGTATTTTAATCAGGGAAATCTGCCACAGAAGCAGTCCGGGATACCAAAAAAGATTCTGTGGATAGATATGCATGAGTTTCTGTTTTAACAGATAATCCTCCATCATATATCCGTCCCATTCTTGTCAACTTTATAAAGAAGAATATGATAGAAGACACAGTGATGCAAGGCAATACAATTCTATTGCATCAAATTAAGCAAAACAGTCTTCCAAAGCTTGTATTAATAGATTTGGAGAGCTTATATATTTCATTCTGTCTATATGATTGAGTCGTAATCGACTCAAAAGATCATAAGGAAGTTTGATTTTTCCATCTGTATCTAGTCGTCTAATGATAAATATCTTTCTAATAAAATCATCCATCCTGTTTCCACGATTTTGATTAAGGATTGTTGCATATTGGCTTGTGGAAAGCATCAGTCCATTAATCCACTTAACAACAAAATACGGAGCTCTAGAAATTGATATATTATGGGTTTTTAAATTTTCTGCAATCCATATTATAATATCATTTGCTCCTTTTTCGTCTTCTGCCTTAAACGCCACCGCCCCTACTGATAAGAATAAGTCAAATTTGTGTTCTTTATGTCTATCTTGCTTTAAAACTCTGGGCAAGATCAAATCAAGTATATCGATTCTACCTTGACTACCTGCTTTTATTAAAGGAGAATAATAATCTCCATTGTCATTGTCATGCTGCTCCTTCTCTGAGAGTGTGGAAAGCCAATACCAAAGTGGCCAGTCACTTGTTTCACTCTCCATTCTACGGAGCTCTCTGCCCCTCTTAGTGTAATAACTCGCTTTTTCGGTAGATTTCCTGATTCCTTGTCCCTCTCTATAAATCTTAGATAGAGCAAAGGCTGCTTCATGGCTACCAAGCTGTAAGGCTTGGTCATATAATTTGAGAGCTTTCTTTAGATCGGGTGGTATTGTCCCTTCTCCAAAATGGTAGGTATTAGCGTCCTTGAGTATTTGTTCGTGACTTACCGGAGTCTCGTCGTATGGTTTGGCCTCTCCGGTTTCATTCAATATTTGCGAGAACACTAACACTATATGCGCGAGATTAGCACTAAAGAACTCACGTTCGTCATCAATGCGCTGACCATTTTTACCGAGTAACGTATGGGCACTTGCCTCAGCTGTCTTAATATCTGCAACTAAGACTGCCGCGACGACATGAAAAGCGGTGGGAACACCGGTGGTCCGCAGTTCCTTGGCGCGGTCAAATGGATTCCGGGAAGTGCAGCCCACTTTGAATACACCGGGCATGCTTTCATTTGCAAGGGCGTAAAGATAACCAGAAGCCATGTCTATATTCTAGAAGTAGGTCTTTGCCTCTGACTACCCTTCAAGGAATTGACCTGCTGGCCACCCGGCAGGTAGGGCATGAGACTTCTCAAGCCGCACGCAGGGGGGGCCAAGAAATGTAATTTCTGACGCATCTGCCTGCTATGCTGAGAGCACCCCGGCGGTCACCGAGCACAGACCAAAGGGAACACCCCCCGCGTGGCGTGCAAGCCATTAGTCGCAGAGGGTGTCCATCCAATCAAAACTCGAATCGTTGTCGGACTCGCCAGTCCGGCGGCTTTCGCCTATGCACAGGATACGCGCCCTGTGCATCTCGGTCAACCAGACCAGGCTGCGCATCCTGGAGTTACACCATGAGTGAGGGATTCTCCATCCGCCAACCCGCTGGCCAGCGCACTTTAGCCCTGCGCGAGGTTTACCTAGCCATCTGCGAAGGTGACGCCTGCGAAGCTCACCTCCTCAACGCCCTGGAGCGTTGGTACACCTACAAGCTCAAGGAACGCGAGCAGAACCGGGGCAAGAACAAAGCTGCACGGCAGGGTAATGCCCCCGCCAACGCCGAGGAGGGCCTGTGGGTGCGCATGAGCGCTGAAAGCTGGGTCACCGAACTGCTGGGCCTCTACAACGAAAAGACCATCCGCTTGAAACTGGGCGAACTTGTGAACCGCAGCTTCGTTAGCACCCGCAGCAACCCCACCCGCCGCTGGGACCGCACCCCGCAATGGCTCTTCCAGCGGCTGGCCGTCCAAGAAGCGGTGGATCTCTGGGAAGCGCAGCGTCCACAGCCGGATCTTGACCCGACCTCAGCTGACCTTGAAGCGGAAAACGTCGCCTCGGCGCAACCGGATGCCCACCCGGAAGCAGTGACCGAGACCAGTCGGACAAATGTCCGGATGCAGCCGGTAAAAGTTCCGAATGGAGTCGGACAAAGTTCCGAGTCGAGTCGGACAAATGTCCGTAGCAATAACACAGGAATCCTTACACAGGAATCTTTCCCAGATACCTTAAACAGAGGAGTTATTCCACTGGAAGAAGACGCGCGCGCAAGGCCGCCTGTGACGTCGTCTAGGATCGAGGCTAGGCAGGAAGACCCAGTCCCGAACTCCTCCTCGGAAAACGCTTCGCTTCAAAACAAAGCCGCAATTCAGGAAGAACTGAGTGCTGTGGCCCTGCTGGAACAACCAGCGGCTTCGCCGACAGCCGCTGACGCGGCCAGTGACATGCTCGCTCTCACCGATCAAGACTTTAATGAGCTACTAGGAGCTGGAGACGTTAACGATCAAGTCCTTCCAAAAGTTGCGGGTGGCGCGGCGGCGGCGAGCCCTACAGTGGCCCTGCAAGTGGCAGCACTGGTTCCTGTGCCCCGGATTGTCCTAGCGGCCCGTCCTGTGGCTCCTGTGGGCTCAGAGGTGCATCAGGGCATCAAGGCGATGGTCGGCAAGCACAGGCTCGATGAACTCCTCGGTGAATTGACTATGACTGGCGGCCACAGTCGCAAGGACTGGCTGCGCCTTTTGCCCGACGAGATCACGCTGGTTCGCGAAGCGGCCCGCAGTGAGGCAAGGCAGCAGGGTGGCAGTATGGTGACGTTCGCGGCGCGCGGCCTTGACCGGATGATCGGCGCTGTAGCCAGCCAGAAACCCCAGCAGCAGGCGTTGCAGGCCAACGGAGCAGCCTACACTCTGTTTGAAAAGCCAGTGGCTCAAGTGGACATGCTCAGTGAAGGCAAATACGAAGTCGGAGCCCGGTACCGGCCAAAAACTGGCGGTGCAGATGTCCAACTGATGGAACTGGAGATGGTCAAGAGCAAGACCGCTGGTATCGGAGCTAAGTACCGTTTCAGCGATGGTCAGGTCATTGGAATGCTGGAACTGATCAGCAAGTTTGATTTTGTGGGGCGTGATATCGGTCGCGAAATTGATCAGTGAGCGATCTCGCCCTATCGATCAGTAAAAATGGCTTTAACTTTATCACGCGTCTCAGCGAGCATCTATTAGGAGCTGCCGCAGTTCTAATTCAGAGTAGGTTCTGGCGAATCTTCCGCACTGAGGGCAGCGTCGTCACACCGGTCATGGATATGGTTTGACTGCTATGGGAAAATCTAGACAAATGCCCGCACCATCCAGAGGGCGCTCAGCATTTGATTTGGCTGCTTCCAGGAGCGTCCTTTCCCACTGATTGTCCCCACTGCGCTAAAACAGGGGTATCAACCTATGACCAACTTCATCGATCAAGCCGAGATCAACAACATCCTCTGGAAAGCCTGCGACACCTTCCGGGGCACGGTCGACCCCAGCGAATACAAGAATTACTTGCTGTCGATGCTGTTCGTGAAATACATCAGCGATGTGTGGCAGGACCATTACGACACCCTGAAAGAGCAATTCGGAGACGACGAGGAGCGCATCCGACGCCGCTTGGAGCGAGACCGCTTTGTGATGCCGCCCGGCAGCTTATTCCTCGATCTGTACCGGCAGCGCACCGCCGACAACATCGGGGAGATCATCGACCAAGCCCTGATCGCCATTGAGGACGCCAACAAGGGCAAGCTCGCCGGTGTATTTCGCAACATCACCTTCAACAGCGAGGCGGCGCTGGGCCAGACCAAAGAGCGCAATGTCCGGCTCAAGCTGCTGCTGGAAGATTTCAACAATCCCAAGCTCGATCTGCGGCCCAGCCGGATCGGCAACCTCGACATCATCGGCAACGCCTACGAATACCTGATTTCGCGGTTCGCGGCGGGCGCGGGCAAGAAGGCCGGGGAGTTTTACACGCCGCCGGAAGTCAGTGAGCTGATGGCGCGGCTGGCCGACCCCAAGCCCGGCGAGCGCATCTACGACCCGACCTGCGGCAGCGCCTCGCTGCTGATCAAGTGCGCCCAGCATGTGCAGGCCAAAGGCAGCCGCAACTACGCCATTTACGGCCAGGAAAACAACGGCAGCACCTACGCCCTGGCCCGCATGAACATGTTTCTGCACGATGTGGACGACGCCCGCATCGAGTGGGGCGACACCATTCGCAACCCGCTGCACCTGGAAGACGACAAGCTGATGAAGTTTGAAGTGGTTGTCGCCAATCCGCCATTCAGCCTCGACAAATGGGGCGCGGACGATATGGCAAGTGACCGGCACGGACGCTTCCACCGGGGCCTGCCGCCCAAGGGCAAGGGCGATTACGCCTTCATCAGCCACAAGATCGCCAGCATGACCGAGGTCGGTTCGCGGATGGTGGTCGTGGTGCCGCACGGCGTTTTGTTTCGCGGCGGCGCGGAAGGCAAGATTCGGGCGCAACTGATTGAAGAGAACCTGCTTGACACGGTGATCGGGCTGCCGACCAACCTGTTTTTCGGCACGGGCATTCCCGCCGCGCTGCTGGTGTTCCGCAAGGGCAAGGCCACGAGTGACGTGCTGTTCATCGACGCCAGCAAAAGTTTTGCGGCGGGCAAGAACCAGAACAACTTGCGGGAGAGCGATTTGGCCTGCATCGTGGACACCTACCGCGCCCGGCAGGACGTGGACAAGTACGCCCGTGTGGTGGCGCAGAGCGAGCTGAGCACCAACGATTACAACCTCAACATTCCGCGCTACGTGGACACCAGCGAGGAGCAGGCCGAAATAGATGTGGCCGCCCTGCAAGCCGACATTGACGTGCTGGAGCAGGAGTGGGCGCAGGCGCGGGACAAGATGCGCGGGTATCTGGCGGAGTTGGGCTTGTGAACCGGGAACAGTTGCCCGCCGCCGCCACTCCTTCGTGATGTATCATGATGCGTATACGGAGGCGTCATGAAAGGAACCATTCGCAACTGGGGCAACAGCCTCGCCATTCGCATTCCCCGCGATTACGCCAGCACCCTCAATATTCAAGACGGCAGCGACGTCAAACTTGAGTTGACAGAACAAGGCCTGCTGATTGTGCCCAGCCGCCCGAAGCGTCACAAACGGAAGCTGGCTGATTTGCTGATCGGGGTCACGCCTGAGCTGATCGGCGGGGAAATGGACTGGGGCGAGCCACAAGGCTCAGAAGTGTGGTGACGCCGGGCCTTCCCGTTCCCAAAAAAGGCGACCTGATCTGGTTGGATTTCAGTCCCCAGGCCGGACACGAGCAAGCAGGCCGCCGCCCCGCGCTGGTCATTACGCCTTCATTGTTCAACCGCTCGACCAATTTGCTGTTTGCTGCCCCGATTACCAGTCGGGTCAGGGGGCACGAATTTGAAGTCCCCTTGCCAGCGGGCCTGAGCATCAGCGGCGTCATTCTGGTACATCACACCCGTTCTGTGGATTGGAAAGTACGCAATGCCGAGATCATAGAGGCCGTGCCAGAAGAAACACTGTTTGAGGTTCTGGACATTTTGAACGCCGTTGTTGAGGATGAAGAATGATCTCGCCCAATTTCCCCGCCTTGCACCCCCGCTCAGGCTTTCGCCCCCGCTGGCCCACACAGGCCGCGTGGCAATGAGCGACGTGAAGACTGTGCCGGAAGGGTGGACGGTAGGAAAGATACAGGATGTCATCGGTGTTATTGAAAGTGGCAAAAGTGTCAATGGAGATGATCGTCCCCTTGAGAAAAACGAAAAGGGTGTTTTAAAAGTTAGCGCAGTTTCCAGTGGTTATTTCGTTGAAGCGGAATCTAAAGCAATCTGGGATTCCGATATACCTCATGCAAGAACAATTGTTAAGGCGAAGTCCATATTGTTTGCACGAGCAAGCGGAAGTGCTGAACTTGTGGGCGCAAACACTTACGTCAATTTAGAATATGATTATCTTTTCTTGCCTGATAAAATTTGGCAGATTCAAGCTCACGAAGGAGCCAACACGCTTTGGCTTTTTTACTTAATTAACACTGCACTCGTTAGAAATGAGATTTTAGAAAGCTCTTCCGGCGGAAGTGGAATGAAAAATGTGTCTCAAGCAAATTTTCTAAACGTTCCAATCCTCCTTCCACCCCTCCCCGAACAACACAAAATCGCCGCCATCCTCTCCGCTTGGGACGACGCCTTAGCCACCCTCGCCCACCTGATTGACACCAAGCGTCAGCAAAAGCGGGCGCTGGCTGAGCAGTTGCTCACGGGGAAACGGAGATTGAAGGGGTTTGAAGGGGAATGGAAAACTGGAGAGCTGGGGCAGTTTTCCAGCGTTGAAATGGGTAGTTCGCCCAGTTCTTCTGCATATAATTCAGACAAAAATGGACTGCCTCTTATTCAAGGAAATGCCGATATTAAGAACCGTATAGCCCAGCCCCGTACGTACACTTCTGAAATTACACGAAAGTGCGAAGCAGGAGACATTATTTTAAGTGTTCGCGCCCCAGTCGGTCAGGTGGCAATAACATTTACCGATGCGTGTATTGGACGTGGAGTCGCATCGATTAGGGCTAAGGAAGACCAGGATTTTATGTATCAGCTTCTTATCGCAAAAGAGAATTCTTGGGGAGCACTAATTCAGGGCAGTACATTTGAATCTGTTACAAGCAAAGAAGTGAAGAGTTTCCTGATCTCTCTCCCACCCCTCCCCGAGCAACAAGCCATCGCCTCCGTCCTCTCTACCTTGGACGCCGAACTCAGCGCCCTCACCCGTCAGCAGGCGGCGGTGCAGCAGCAAAAGCGCGGGCTGATGGATCTGCTGCTGACGGGACGGGTGCGGGTCAAGGTGGATGATCTCCAGACCGGGCCATGAGTCACTTTTGCCCTGACTTGTTACCGCTTTTACCCAGTTTCGCTCTCACTTTAAGTGATTTTCTCTCATGGTAAGTGGTTTTTGATGCCGCCCAGAAGGTACGCCACCGGACAACTGGCCCTCCACACCGAACTTGGCCTGAACGTCCCGGAGCCTTACCAGCAGAGTTGGGTCAGCACCGGCACCACCCGGAAGATCGAGCAGGGGGTCAGCTCAGCCCAGCACACCTACCCCAAGAGTTACCGTCACGGGGGCACCCTCCTCGACCACCTCCGCTTTGCTCTGCGCTACGAACCGCTAGACCTGCGGCTCCTCAGTGCGGCATTCCGAACCTGGGGCGCAGAAGAGATTCGGCTGTGGGTGCAGCAGGAACCGACTGGCGAGCGCTCGCGCCGGGCCTGGTTTCTGTACGAAGCGCTGACCGGGCAGACCCTGGAGCTTCCCGACACCACCAGCGGTGCTTATGTCGGCGCACTCAATGAACGCTGGGAGTACGTCGCAGCCCGCCGCAACAGCCCCCGCCACCGCGTGACCGACAACCTCCTGGGCACCGCTGCCTTCAGCGTGACTGTGCGCCGCACCGACCGGCTGGAGCAGTCCTGGCGCAGTGCACTCGACCAGCGTGCCCGGCAGCTCCTGCGGCAGTACGACCCGGCCCTCCTTGCGCGGGCTATCACCTTCCTCTACACCACCGAAACCCTCTCCAGCTTTCAGATCGAGCGTGAGCAGCCTGACAAAGCCAGGGAGCGCCGTTTTGTGCAGGCGCTGCGCAACGCCAGGAAGTTCAATCCGCTGGACCCTGCCGCGCTGCGGACCTTGCAGCAGCAGATCGTGGAGGGCCAGACTCCGCTGGAGGGCTGGCGCACCGATCAGGTGTTCGTGGGCGAAACGGTCGGGCAGGGCCAGGAACAGGTGCATTTCGTCACCCCGCAACCAGCGGACTTGCCTGCCTTGATGGACGGCTGGCAGGCGATGACGGCCCGCCTGCTCAGTGACCCGTCAGTCGATCCGGTGCTGGCAGCGGCGGCCATCAGCTTCGCGTTCGTCTTCATTCACCCCTTTCCGGACGGCAACGGGCGGCTGCACCGCTACCTGATTCATCAGGTGCTGGAGAAGCGCGACTTTACGCCGCCGGAGGGCATCTTCCCCATCAGCGCCAGCATGTTGCGAGACCGCCGAGGCTATGACGACGCCCTGGAGAGCTTCAGCCGCCCCCTGATGGAGCACCTCGACTTCGAGCTGGACCCGCGTGAACTGACCCTGACCGTGCGCGGCAAAACGGCCCATCTCTACCGTCACTTCGATGCCACGACGCTGGTGGAGTATCTTTATGGCCGCATCGAGGACACCATTGCCCGTGACCTCAGCGGCGAACTGGACTGGCTCAGCCGCTTCGATCAGATCTTTCAGGTGGCCTATGCCCAAGACCTCCCTGACGTGCAGGCCAAGAAACTGGTGCGCTACCTGATGGAGCAGCGGGGCCGACTGTCCAACAACAAGCGCCCACAATTTGCCGACATTGCGCCTGAAAAACTTCGGCTGATCGAGGAACGTGCCCGGCAGGTCTTCGCCGAGAACGACGAATAGTCCTGATTGACACCGTCAGGCTGTGAACGGGTGCAGGAGAGGCACCCCCCCCGCGCTTCCACACGCTACGCTGACCCTCATCCTCGGAGGTTTCCCCTGTCCACCCCAGATCTGCGTGAAATCGTTTCCAGTCAGTTGCCTGCGCTGGCCCAGCTCGTCAATTTGGGCTACACCTACCTGACCCCGGCCCAGACCGTCACTCTGCGGCGGGGGCGGCGCAGTCAGGTCATCCTCACCGACGTGCTGCTGGAAGCGCTGGCGAAGCTGAACACCGTCACCTACCTTGACCGTGTTCAATCCTTCACGCCCGAGGGCCTCCAGAAGGCCGCCGATCAGCTGCTGAACCTGCCGTTCGAGGCGATCTACACCACCGCCTATAAAGCCTACGATCTGCTGACGTTGGGTGTCACCGTCGATCAGACCATAGACGGCGACCGTAAGGCCTTCAGTGTGCGGTTCATCGATTGGCAGTGCCCAGAAAACAACATCTGGCACGTTACCGAGGAGTACGAGGTGGAACGCAGCGGCAGCAGCCGAACGCGCCGCCCCGACATCGTGCTGTTTTGTAACGGCCTGCCGCTGGTCGTCATTGAGTGCAAACGCCCGGATATGGACGGCGCGGTCGCCGAAGCCATTTCGCAGACGCTGCGCAACCATGCCCGTGAGGAGATCCCGCTGCTTTACGCGTTTGCCCAACTGCTGCTGGGCGTCTCGCAAAATGACGCCAGGTACGCCACGACCGGCGCGGACGCCAAGTACTGGGCCGGATGGCGCGAGGAAGATGAGTCAGTTAAAGACGCCCTGCCAGTGCTCATCTCCGCGCCGCTGCCCGCCGAAGTGCGTGCCCGGATCCTCGGCTGGCGGGACGCGCCGCTGCGCGCCGAACTGGACCGCGCCTGGCACGAAGGCCCCCGATTGCCCACCGCCCAGGACAAGCTGATCGCCTCGCTGCTCTCCCCGGCGCGGCTGCTGCCTTTCATCCGCGGCTTCATCGTCTTTGACGCGGGCGTCAAGAAAGCGGCCCGCTATCAGCAGTACTATGCGGTGCTGGCCACCTTGCAGCGGGTACAGGAGCGCACGCCCAGCGGCAGCCGGCGCGGCGGGGTCATCTGGCACACCACCGGAAGCGGCAAGAGCCTAACCATGGTGATGCTGGCCCGTGCCCTGACCCATCTGCCGGATGCTGAGGCCCCGCGCATTGTCCTGGTGACCGACCGTATCGACCTCGACGACCAGATCAAAGACACCTTCAAAAACACCGGTGCGGCGGTTACCAAAGCCAACAGCGGCGCACATCTGCTGGAGCTGCTGGCTTCGGAGCGTACCCAGGTCATCACCGCCATCATCGATAAGTTCGAAGCGGTTGCCCGCGAGAAGTTCAAGGTGGAGAGCCCTGACGTGTTCGTGCTGGTCGACGAGTCCCACCGCAGTCAGTACGGCAGCGCCAACGCCCTGATGCGCAGTGTCTTGCCGCAGGCCTGCTTGATCGGCTTTACCGGCACGCCGCTGCTCAAGAAAGAAAAGAGTACTGCTGAGAAGTTCGGCGGCATTCTCCACGCCTACTCGATGGCCAAGGCCGTGCAGGACAAGGCCGTCGCGCCGCTCAAGTACGAGGCCCGGCACGCCGAGCTTCACGGCGCACAGGAACAGATCGACCGCTGGTTCGAGCGCGTCACCCGTGATTTGACTGAGGCCCAGAAGCGAGACCTCAAGCGGCAGTTCCGGGCCGCCCAGACGGTTCTGGGAGCCACGTCACGCCTCGAAGAGATCGCTTATGACATCGGTGAGCACTTCCGGCAGACCTACCAGGGCCGGGGCCTCAAAGCTCAATTTGCGGTCAGCAGCAAGCTCGATGCCGTGCGCTACAAGAAGATCTTCGAGCGCTGGGGCACCGTCAGTGTGGCGGTGGTGATCAGCGCACCCGATACCCGCGAAGGCCGTGAGAGCGTCGATGAAGCCGACGTGCCGGAAGTACAGGCCTTTTGGCGCGACATGATGAACCGCTACGGCTCTCCGGACGCTTATCAGAAGAACGTCATCAAGGCCTTCAAAGGGGACGGCGATCCTGAGCTGCTGATCGTGGTCGACAAACTCCTGACCGGGTTTGACGCGCCCAGCAATGCCGTGCTGTACCTGGACAAGCGCCTCAAGGAGCACAGCGTTCTGCAAGCCATCGCCCGCGTCAACCGCCTGTACGACGGCAAGGATTACGGCTTGGTGGTGGATTACCGGGGCATTTTCAGTGAGCTGACCGAAGCTCTCGACATTTACGCCGCCCTGGAGGCCGAGGGCTTTGACCCCGCTGATGTGGCGGGCACGCTTGAGAGCGTAGATATCGAGATCGGCCTGCTTAAAACCCGGCACGGTCATGTCTGGGACGTGTTCGGCGGCGTCAATCGCCAGGATTTCGAGGCCATGCAACGTCATCTGGAGCCGCAGGATCGCCGGGACACTTTCTACGAAACCCTGACCCACTTTGCCAAGACGCTGCAACTGGCCCTCGGCACGCCGAGCTTCCTAGATGCTACGCCGGAAGCCGAGCGGCAGGTTTACATCCGTGATTTGCGCTTTTTTCTCAATTTACGCACCACTGTCAAGCGTCGCTACGGTGAGAGCGTGGACTTCGGGCCGCTGGAAGCGCAGTTGCGCAAACTGGTGCAGGAGCATGTCGGCGCGGACAGTGTGGCGGCGCTGGTTGAGCCGGTCAGCCTCTTTGAAGTCGAGGCGTCTCAACAGGAACTGGGTGACATCGAGGGAACGGTGGCCCGTGCCGACACCATGACCAGCCGGGTGCGGCGGGCCGTCACCGAGCGGATGGAAGAAGACCCGGCGTTTTACAAGCGCCTTTCGGAACTGGTGGACGAAGCCATTGCCGACCACCGCGCCGAGCGCTTGAGTGATCTGGAGTATTTGAAGCGCGCAGAAGAACTCACCCGCCTGGCCCGCGAGCGCGGCACCCAGGAAGGCGACCTGCGTCTGCATGAACGGGGAGAGGCCCGCGCTTATTTCGGCCTGCTGGAGGAGGCGTTTAGCACGATGTTGAGCGAGGTACCGAACCTGACTGAGCAGTTGATTCGCGCTGCCCTGCTTTTCGAGGAGGTCATCGAACGCTTCAAGATTCGCGACTGGCACACGAATCTGGGTGTCCGCAACCGCATGATGGACTCCATGGACGATCAGCTCTACGAACTTGAGCAGCTGGGAAACCAGCGCATTCCGCACTCCGTACGCGACGCCTTGTTCGAGAAGGTGCTGTCCGTGGCCCGGCACCGGGATCAGGTGTGACGAAGCGGGCCGGCGTCTCCCAGCGCGTCGCTCAGTACGGCACCACCCGCATTGTTTACCGACTGGTACGCCGGGCACGCCAGACGCTGAGTATCGAGGTGCTGCCCGACGGCACGGTGCAGGCTGCCGCGCCGCTGGAGGCTCCGGACATTGAGATTGAACGCCGAGTCGTGATTCGCGGCGCTTGGATTCTCCGGCAGCAGCGGGAACTGGCCGTGCTCCCCCCTCCCCTGCCTGCCCGGAAATACCTGAGCGGCGAATCGTACCGGTATCTGGGTCGGCAGCATCGCCTCCGCGTGCAGGCAGGCGAAACGGAAGGCGTCAAACTCACGCGCGGTGAGTTGCTCCTGACGGTGCGGTCTCCGAACCGGGCTGAGCGGGTGCTGCAAGGCTGGTTCCGGGCACGCGCCCAGCAGGTGATCGAAGAGCGAATAGTCCCATGTCTGGAACTGACAGCCCATCACGGCGTTCATCATGCGGGGACATTCCAACTGCGGCGCATGGCGACGCGCTGGGGCAGTTGTACGCACGCAGGGCAGCTCACTTTCAATCCCCTGCTGGCGCAGGCACCTAAAGAGTGCATCGATTATGTGCTGCTCCACGAGCTGTGCCACGTCAAAGAGTTCAGCCACGCGCGGGCGTACTACGCGCTGCTGGGCCGGGTGCTGCCGGACTGGAAAGTCAGACGCGCACGGCTCAACCGCCTGGTGGCTTTACCAGGTGAGTGTTGACCTGAGTTTAAACGCGAAATGACCGAAGATCCATCTTCATTCTTTGGGCCGCCACTGGACAGAACCAGCGCATCGCGAATGCACGGTGCTTTCATACTTTCATTCATTCATATATTCATTCCCTTCGTCTCGGCATTCTCCTGTGGTGCCCACGAGGCAGCTCAAACGGAGTTGGAGGATCGCAACAATGTCTCAGCCGAATTCGGACCAGCGTTCGATCAGATGGTCGGCGGTTCGCAGGGCCAGGGTGTGAACCGTGAACGTCGGATTGACCGCGCCTGTCGAGGCGAACAGCGTTGTACCTGTCACAAACAGATTGGGCACATCATGGGTTCCGCCGTAACTGTCCGTGACGGAGGTTTGCGGGTCACGGCCCATCACCGTGCCGCCGAAGATATGCTGCCCGCCCAGACCGCCTGCCCAGCTCTCGGTGGCTCCCGCCGCCTTCATCACCGCCAGACCCTGTTTCGTGCCTACTTCCACGGCACTCAGGCCAGTTTTGCTGTGCTGGTGAACCAGCTGGGCGACGGGAAAGCCGTAGGGATCTTTCTGGCTGCTGAGGGTCAGCCGGTTGTCCTCACTGATGCGGTCCTCGCCTATGTAAGTCATGATTGCCAGATGGCCTGAGGCCTGCTGCATGAAAGCGTGTAGTGGCTCGCCAAACAGATCCACCCGGCTGCCCGCGACGCCCAGCAGGTCGTTGGGTTTCAGGGCGTTGGCGATCAGCCAGCTGAAACTCGCTTTCTGACCCTGGCTGGGCGCTTTGGCGTAGCTGTCCTGATTAAGTAACTGGCCGCCGGTAACGCCGTAGATGTTCTGGGTCTCTTCCTTGAACATCCCATAAATCCCCAGCGAGGGGTGGGTGGCCATGCCGCGACCGACCTGCCCGCTGCGGTTGGCCAGTCCGCCATCGCGCGAGTTGAGCAGAATGCGCGGATTCTGCACCGCGAAGGCCGCCAGAATCACCACCCGCGCCAGCTGTTCCTGGCGCTGACCCGATGCGTCAAAGTATTCGACCCCGCTGGCCTGAGTCCCCGCCGCGTTGGTCAGCACCCTGGTGACGGTGGCTCCGGTCATCACCTGGGCCCCGGCCTCGAGGGCCTGTGGAAGATAGGTGGCCAGTGGATTCGCCAGCGCCCCGATGGGGCAGCCTGCATCACACCAGCCGTCGTAAATGCAGGCTGCTCGCCCGTTGTACACCTCGGTGTTGATCGCCAGCGGAATCGGAGAGGTCTGCATCCCAAGTTTGGTAAATCCCCCCGCGATCAGACGGCCCTGTGCAAACATCGGCACTGGAGGCATCGGGTACGGCTCCCCCGCCGGACGCCAGATTTCCGCTTTATGATCGCCTGAAACGCCGACTTCTTTTTGCACCCGGTCGTAATATGGGCGCAGATCGTCGTAAGTCAGGGGCCAGTCGCGGCCCACTCCAAAGTCGCTGCGAAGCTGGAAGTCGTCTGCGTGCAGCCTCGGCCACACCGCGTAGTGGTGGATGGCCGCGCCGCCAACGCCCCAGCCCGAGTTGAAGGTCACACTGAGAGGATTGGCTCCGCCCGTTTCACTGCTCGGGCCACCCCATTTGAGTCGGCGTGCCCAGATCTGCGAACTGTACAGGTCTCCTTTGCTCCCCAGCGCGTGCTGCGGGCCAGTTTCGAGCAGCAACACCGATTTTCCAGCTTGGGCCAGTTTGGCAGCCAGTAAGCAGCCCGACGCTCCGGCACCGACGATCAGCACATCCACCTTGTCCATGACCTCACCACGCCTTTGGGGGCGCGATGTGCGCCATATAGGGGAGCTTGAGCCGGGCGAATCCCGCCTCGGTGCCGTAGTACACGTCCACCGCGTCGCTGCGGGTCACGAAATAGAACAGCGGCGCGGGCGGGCCGTCCCAGGGCTTGGCGCTGCCCTGCGCCACTTGTCCAGCCAGGCTGGTGCGCTTTGCCGCGTCCAGTTGCGCAAAAGGCTGCTGGTACTGGGCCTGACTCAGGGCGTCAAGAGCGTGAATTCCGCCCTGGTAAAAGCTGAGGGCGGGGGCTGGAAAATCGGTGTAGCGCAGCAGGAGTAAGGGAAGATCCTTGCTGAGCTGGTCATCCAAGAAGTACACCACCCCGGCCTCGGCAGCGCCGGGAACCAGCGTGTCATTCCAGGCTTCGAGCGCTGCGGCTTCGGCGGGCGTGAAATGCTTCAGTGGCACACCCTGAACGCGGGCCTGGGCAGGACTGAGCGGCCCCAGGACGGTGCTGATGGTGAGGGCAGCCAGCCCCAGACCCATTCGGGCCAGCACTTCCCGGCGGCTCAGGACGGCGGCGGAGAACAACGGTTCATCCAT
>NZ_CP034188.1 GCF_003860465.1 Deinococcus psychrotolerans | reverse complement strand
GGTGTTCCTCCAAATGGGGTGAGCAAGGTCTCATGGGGCCTCCGGTGCGTCTGGCCAAGGCGGCAGAGTCACACCCGCCTTGCGTGCGAGTTCCTCAGCGTCTAGACGGGCCAGTTGGGCTTGGTAGCGCCAGGCGTCGCGGTAGCCGGTCATCTTGCGCTCGGCGGCTTCTGCGGCGTCGCGTTCTTTCTGCAAACTTTCGTTACGGGTCGCCAAGCTGTCGCGAACTTCCTTTTCCTGTCCGAGCGAGCCGGTGATCAGTCCGCGCAGTAGCACCCCCAGCCCGGCCAGGATGCCGCCGCCGCCCAGCCACACGCCGGCCTGCCCGAGCAGGTCTTTGGTGCTTTCATCTGGCATCGTGGTGGCCCCTGAGAACCACCCGTTTGAACCAGCCATTGCGGCCCGCGTAAGCCCACAGCGAGCGGGTAAACAGGCTCATGCCCAGCGCCCCGAGGGCGTAGCACACCAGGCTGCCGAAGATCATCCCCACGCCCTGCGAGAAGACTGTTCCCGACAAAAACCACAGCGCCGCCGAGAAGCTGGTGCTGATCAATCCGAACGGCACGCGGGTCGGCACGCTGATCAGCAGCACGAACGCCAGAAACGACAGCGCCGCCCAGGTCGAGAACGGCATGATCTGCCCGAACAGTCGGTATGCCGGAAGATCTTCGAGGATTTCGGGGCGCAGCGCTGCCGGGAAGAGGAACAGCAGGTGGGCGAGGGCGATCAGCCACCGCGCTGTCCAGGCCACGCCGTCCCAGAACAGCGGGCTTTTGATGGTGATCGGCGCGAGGCTCATGGCCGCTCCCCGCTCGGGAGGCGGCGGGCGGACTTCATCGGCTTCCACTCGTCGCCGTCCCAGTATTGCCACTGCCAGGAGTTGAGCGTCCAGCGAGAGGAGAAGGGAATGGTGGTGCCGTCAGCACTGACTTCCCACGCGCCGACCAGCGGACGAATGGGTTGGTACCGTGCGCCCGCTGCTTTGGTGTTCATGGTGCTGGACTTGCGGACACGGGCGACGCCGCCGGCCGGGCAGCTTGAAGCGAGCCGGAACACGGCGAAGTACGTGAGGCTGACATCGTAGTCGCGCAGGATGCGAACTTCGCAGAAGACAGGCGGGCTGGGCGAAGGCTGACTCAGCAGCAAGGTGCCGAGCAGCAGTAAGGATGATTTCATAGGCCTCCTGTGGAAACGAAAGAACCGCCCGGAGGCGGCTGTGTACCAAGCTGGGGCGCTGGCTCGGTTCGGGGAGGGGCCGGAAGCGGCGTAGAAAAGAGGAAGGCCACCGTCGCGGGTGGCCTTTTTGCTGTGTTGGGTGGCTGATACACGCCAATCAGGTTTGGGCAAGGGCTTGAAGCACCTGTTCGCCTTGCGGTGTCAAGGAGTAAATATGGAGCGCTCCAGTGCCGCCACGATTCGCTTGGAGCAACCCAGTGCCACTCAGGCGTCTCAGGGCTGTCACCACGGTTTGATCATCGTAGAGCTTCATGCCGTGGTCAATGGCGATGACCAGGAGTTGCCGACGTGTTCTCGGCAAGCGCACTGAAGCGCTTGCCAGCAGCCTGTGCTCGATGGAATCCCTGACGACAATATGTGTTTTGTAGTGGGAAATCATCCGTGGCCAGTATAGGAAAAGTGCTGTGCGGACTGGCTGATAGCAATGCCAATCAGGTTAGGTTTAGGGCTTGCAACACCTGTTCGCCTTGTGGTGTCAGACAGTAGATGCGGAGTTTTGCCTTGCCGCGACTCGACTTGAGTAACCCGCTGCCCATCAACCGTCTCAGGGCCGTGATAATCGTCTGATCATCGTAACGTTGCAAACCATCTTCAAGGGCGACGGCCAGCAACCGCTGACGTGTTCTTGGGATGTCCACCGAGGCACTTGCCAGCAGGGCATGATCGATTGAGCCGCTGAGGACGATGTGTGATTTACAGGGAGAAGCCATCGACTCCAAGTATAGAAAAAAGCGCTGTGTTGGCTGGCTGATAGCCGTGGGAAGCGGGTCTATGGTCGGCTGATACCTCTGAGAAGGGGGGACGGCTGGGCTGATAGTCGCCGGTTGTGGACAAGAGACAGGCCGATAACCCAAGGAATCAGAAGAAATTCCAAAAGATGAAAAGCTGCTCGAAGGCAGCTTGATGGTGGGTGGGTCAGCTTGCGCTTGTCCCTAGTAACTGTACTTGTGTCGCTGGTAAGAAGCCCAGGCTGCGTAACCCGTCAGCAAAAAGAGCGATACAACAGTGAGGGCGGCAGAGAACCAGAGTTGCTGCTCCGCAATCATCAACATAATGAACAGCAGAACTGGAAGCCCGAGAAGCCAGCTCCAGCGCTTCTTGATGCTTGTCAAGATTACGGCTCGGAAGTAGGCGGTTTGAGTCATGCCAGAGTCTATCTTCGTTAAGTGTGCGCAAAGTCAGCTCATCTGAACTGCTGTGCCTGCTCCCCGATACCTGCCGTTCTCAGGCGTTCGCCGCCATGAAGTGCCACAGGCTCGATGCGGGCATGATAGCCCCCGATGCGCTGACATGCACGCCGTTTTGCTGCTGGGGAATGCTTGTCGAGTCGTAAGCGTTCCTCGGCACACTGGTGGTTCCCCAGTTGTTGACTGTATCCGCCCCACTGCCAAACGGGACGTAATAGACGTTCCCAGTGTTCGCTCCGTACCATTCGCGCAATTTGAGCAGCAAGACAGCGCGGTTGCGGTGGTAGCGGTCACGGGTCTGTCCATTTCCGTAGCTGAATCCAAACGCATCTTGAGAAGCAGCGGGCGGCAGAATCTCACCGATGATGACGCGAATCCCGCTCACCGCTGCCTTGACGTTGGCAATCACCGCGTCGAGCTGCACCTTCATGGCCGCTGCCTGTGCCAGCACTGCCGCGTCGGTGTTGGCGGCGAACACATCATTGGTGCCGAGCAGAACCATGAAGTAATCGTTTGCGCTCATGGTCTGGCTGCTGGACGTGAGGTACTGGCTCAGGCTGAACACCGTGCCGTTCGGGTCAGTACCGTTGAAGGTGAATGGCGCGGCGGGGTCTTGATAGTGCCAGTCCAGCGTCCTGCCCGCCACGCCCTCGGATTTGATGCGGGCCGCTCTTGGGCTGCCGCTGGTATACAAACCGGGCCGCGTGCCCATCAGCGTGATCTGGGTGTTACTCGGATTGGCATCGCACAGACTCAGCAAGCTATCGAGCCAGTAGCCGTAATCGGTGTTGCTGTCGCTCATCACCAATAGTTTTCTGGTGACGCCGTTCCCACTGTTTGCCGCGACGGTCTGCACGACCACATTGGCGTAGTCGGTTTCCCGCTTGCCGTGCATCAGCCGGAAGCCGATTCCGTAGGTGGTGGCGCTGGCGGGCGTGATGGTGTAGCGGTCTGCGTAGAGCGCCCCACTTCCGGGCACACCAATGGTGTCTACGTTGTAGAGCGAGGCTAAGCCAGTTGGCACTACCTTGATGGCATCGAGGTACACGTTCAGTTCTTTGCCCATCACCGCCCACAGCTTGTAGGGGATGTTCAGGCCCGCGTCCAGCAGGGCATTGACGTTGCGCTCGGCGCTCGGCGCTGGGATGGCCGCTTTGGCTGTGCCCACCATACCCGTGATGACGTTCAGATTCAGGTTGCTGGTGGGACTCCACGCCCCGGTCAGGCTGCCCCCGGTGGTGTACTGGCCCGCGACGGTGCCGCCCACGATGCTGTCATACCCGGTTCGGCCATCCGTCCAGATGCCAGCCCAGAGCGTCCCCGCTTCGTTGACGGTGAGGCCGAGGGGAATGGTGACGAGCTGATAGCCGCCGCCCGGTGTCAGGCCCACCGGCACAGCCACGTCTACAAGAACCGTACCCGTGCTAGTCGCTTGTCGTTCCTGATAGCGCACGTTCTTGATTGGATTCGCCACGTCCCACGGGTTGACGTAAATCTGCACGGCGTTGTGAGCGGCCCGAATGCCGATATTTGAAGCCCAACCGCTGAAGGTGCTGAGGTTGTTCGCCCGGTCAGAAAGGCCAATCGGAGCAAAGCTCGGCGTGAACGCAAACCCGGCAAGCGCCGTGCCTGCCACGCCCGCATCTGTCCCGGCGATGGCCGTTTTCAGGGTGGGGCTGGCGTTGCGAACGGTGCTGTCGTTGTAGAGGTCAAACGCCACATCGAGCGTGCTGGCGCTCTCGGTGATGGTTCCGGTGAGGCTACTGCCGATGGTATAGGCCGCTTTGGTGCCTGCGGGTGTGTGATCGTGCAGCACGCCCGCGTTGGGCTGAGCCGCTTTGCCGTTGTAACGGGCCATGACGTACAGGCGCTCGTTACTTAGAGTGATTCCGGCAGGCAGGTTGATGATCACGGGGGTGGTGACGCCTGCGGTAAGGGCGGGCAGATTGACGGTGAAGTCAGCGTCCACACTGCCCAGCCGCGTGCCGCGTGCGATGGTCAGGTGAACCTGAGTGGGCAGAGCCGCAGCGTCAAAGGGCCGGACGTAGATTTTGAGACTGGTGACGGTGCCGGTAACGAGGTAACTCAGGCCGCCCCATCCGCTGAAAGTGCTTGTTTCGTTGACGATGCTGACCAGCGGGATACCGCTGAGCGTCGTAATCAACGCGGCGGGATCGAGGAGTAGGGCAGCAGCGGCGTTGGCGTTCCCAATCGCCGTCGCCACGTTGGCATTCCGCAGCGTTTCAGCCTGCGCGGTATCAGCCAGCGATTGCGCGGTCAAGAGGTGGTCAGCATCGGCCTGGCTCAGCTTCCCGGTCAGGCTTCCCAGCGCGTCATCAATATTCTGCCGGGTCTGCTGCGGCACCAGCACTGGCCCCGAACTGTCGTATCCGATGTCGGTCAGATCCCACACCCCAGGCGAGGTTTCGTGCGGCCTACCCCGGTAAATGGTGGTCACACCCGGATCGCGCACACCCACCCCATACGTCGGCGTCACCGTGATCGTCAGGTAAGGCAGGCCTGCGCCGGGCAGCACGTCGGCCAGCACCGGCCCAGCCGCCAAGAGGGGCTTGTAGCCTGCGCCTGCTGCGCTGTCCAGTGCGGCAAAGCGCCCGAAGCCACTGACGATCTCGATCTTGCCCCGATCTGCGCCGCCGGCCAGCAGCGCCGCGACGCGCCAAGAAGAATCCCACTTCAGATCAACCCAGCCGCCGTTGGCATTGGCGGGCATGGCGATTTGAAATGTCCGGTCCAGCTCCAGTAGTTTTGGCATTAACTCACCACCTCGTCCCTGTTGTTTCTCCATCTGAGATCGCTCACGGCGAACGCGATGGGCGAATCGAGCACGGTCTGTCCGCGTTCTGGTGTGCCTGCGCCCAGCAGCCCGTAGGCGCAGTTCAGGTACAGCTCGTACCTCCACACCTGATTGGCCGTCTTGAGCGCCCGCTTGAGCTTGAAATAGCTTGCTGTGAGCTTCTCGGGAGACTGCCCGGACTGCGAACCGGTGATGGTGTAGCCGTAAGAGGTCGGCAGCCGGTCTCCGCTGTGCCGAATCAGCAGCCCGTCCACAGCGCGGTTGCCGGCGATGCTTGGCGGTTCGAGATCAATCGGGCCGCTGTAGTGGCGCAGCTCCTCTTCGAGCCAGGCTTGAGTGCCGTCCTCGGCGGTGTAGCGCACGCGGATGATCACAGCGGCCCGCTTCCCAGCTCGGTCATGAGTCGCCGCTGCCTCACGGCTTCCAGATCGGCTTCACCCGCTGTCAGCACCCGTGTTTGCCGCGCTCCGGTCTGGAACGAAGTCGAGTAGCTCTCAAAAGTCCGGCTGAGGGTGTACTGGGTGATCGGCCCCTCGACGGTGCTTCCGTCGGGCAGTTTGATGTCGGTCAGTTTGGCGGGCCCTCGCAAGCGCCCCGCGACTTTGCCCTGCGCGGTGGGCGGGCTGGTCGTGCCGCTGTTCCAGCCGTCTGGAAGGTTTTCGGCGGGGATGCTGCCCACGCTGCGGTCAGCCGTCTGGGTGGCGCTGATGGACATGGACGCGCTGTAATTGCCGAAGACTAGGCGGCGATACTTCGGAAGCGTGGCTGGATCGTAAGGCCCGGTGCCTCCGATGAAATTGGGCGGTGGGTCTTTCTTGACGTAGCGCCAGTCATTCAGGAAGTACCGAACCGTCACAGCCACTTTCCAGAAATACTGCCCCCCGTTGAGTGAGGCGTAAACGTTTTGCAAGATGTCTGGCGGCGGCTCCACCTGAATGGAGGTATTCAGGCCGTCTTCCAAGGTCAACGTGCGGATGGCCTGTTCTCCCGGCGAGAGCGCTGAAGTCTGGTCAAAGCCGTCGGCGCTGGCGCTGATCCAGTGCTCAACCGTGATACTGACCCGCTCCTCGGCGATCTGCGGGCGGTCGTAGTAACTGAATTCGGGAAAACCGACGACGCCCGCTGGTGTCGTGGCCGCCCTGAGATACTCCACGTTCACCTTGAGGCTGGTGAGGTCGTAACTGGTGTTGACCGCCGTTTCGCTGTGGGCAGACTGGCGCACGAGAGCCGAGATCGGGAAGCTCAGGCCGTACGTGCGGGTCAGGGCCGCCGTCTGGGCATCGAAGGGCGCGTCCGAGGTGGTTACGGTGCCGCTGTCGGAGATGGAAGAGGTCAGGTCGCTGCCGAGCGTGAATGACGCACTGCTTTCCTGCGCCAGCGTCCAGCTCGTGCTCGGCGTGCCTCCCTGATCGGGAATGATGAGCGGGGCCTTTCCTCCCGCGCCCTGATAAATGCGGGGCGTCAGGCTGCTGGGGCGGCTGCGGGTCTGGGTGAGGAGGGCGTAGCGCTCGCCGGGGCTTTGGCTCGTCTCGGTCACGTACTTCTGGCGCTCGTACCCGCTGAGCGACAGCTCGTACACCGGGCCGCCTGCCGCCGCAGAAAGGGCCAGCACCCCACTCACCGCCCTTCCGATCACCCGTGCCCCGTCACCGCGCACCCCCGCGCTGGCGTCGGAAAACGGCTCCAGAATGCGCCCATGATGGCCCTGAACGGTCTCACCGGGATCAGGCGACAGGTACGAGACGCCCAGCGGTTGAATGCCGCCAGGGACGTACAAGTCGGGTAGCGCAAAGCTCTGATAGCTCCCAGCGCTGCCCAGCATGTCGACGTCCAGCAGCCCGATCACCGGCATGGTGTAATTGCCGCCCGCTGAGTCCGTCGCGCCCCGAATCAGCCCCACCGCGCCGATGAAATCAGGCGGCAAGGTGGTGTCCGGCTGCTCCCAGATCATCACCACCCGGCTGTCTGGCGGCCACATCGGATCGGCATACAAGTTCAGCTCGCCGTGCTCGCACTCACCGTTCACCAGATACGAGAACGACCAGGTGCCGACCAGCGGGCCGGGGTTCTCCGGCGTCCAGGTGTAGTCGAGCACGAAGTTGGCGTAGCTCGCCTCGCGCACCAGCTTGACCGCCCACGGTTTGCGGTCAGGATCGTAAAAGCCCTGTATCGTCATTGCGTGAGCCTTCTCGCTGCTTCCTGCATACGTTGGGCAGCGTCGAGCTGGCGGTTTGCAACGTCGAGTTGAATCTTGCCAGCTTGCCTGAAAAGGTCAAGCAGCGCGGCCCAGTCTTTCGATTGGGCCGTGATGGGTTGAGTATTGTCTGGACTGTCCACATTCACCTCCTTAAAACTGGGTTCGCCCGCTGCCGGGCTTGACTCCCTGCCCCTGCGCGGCCAGCAGGATCATCCCCGCCGCCTGCACCATCGTTCCGGCGGCGTCTTGCTGACGCTTAGCGGCGTCCAGTTGAATATTTCCGGCCTGCACCTGCATCCCAGCGCTGTCCATCAGGCCCTTGATGTAGGCCACCTGATCGATCTGGTCTTTGCTGGGCAGCAGGGTGATGGTGGTCGTGCCGCTGCTGCCGCCGCCGGTGGCTTGGTCGAGCTGCTTTTTGTAAGCCGCCTTTTTGGTCGGGTCGGTCTCCTTGTTGTAGTTGTTCCAAAGTTCGTCGCGCTGGCGCTGCTGCGCGGGGTCGGTGATGCTGCTGTTGCCGCCGGTGGTGCCAGTGATGGACTCTCGCTGTTTGGTCAGCTTGTCGATCTTGCTTTGCAGGTCGTCGTATTCGCCCTTGCTGGTGGCTTTTTTCTGCCTGTCCTGCAGGTCGCTGATTTCAGTGTCCTTTTCAGCGACTGATCCGGCGACGGGCTTGTTCGCCCCGGCTCCCGGAAGGCTGTTGATCTGGTTTTGGAGAGCCGGTGAGTTGAAAGCGGTGCTGATTTTGGCTTTGATGCGGTTGTTGATCGCGGCGGCCTTGCTGTAGTCGCCCGCGTCCATCGCCTCGGCCCACGCTTTGATATCCGCATCGAGGTTTAAGGCCTTGAGTTGCAGGTCGGCCAGTTTGGCGATCATCATGTTTCCGACTTTGACGTCGAAACTCTTCTCCAGATTGGCGCTGGCCTTGCCCCAGTCACCGCTGCTAAACGCATCCCCAACGGCGCTTCTGAACACGTCGCCGAGACTGCCCGCGTAATCGTTGAACAGGCCCGACATCTTGGCGAGCGATTTGGCAGCCTCGTCCGACATGATCTTCGGTGCGCCCCCAAAGGCCCACCAGCCAATCTTTTGCCACACCGTCGCATTCGCCGTCTTGGTGCGGTTCTCAATGTCAGTCTGGAGCTGATCGAAGTACGGATTGATGGAGTTGCCAACCTGCTTCTCGCCGAGATTCTTCTGCTCGATGGCGGCAATTTCGAGCAGGTTCTTCTTCCAGAGCTTGTATTTGGGATCGAGATTGAGGAGGGCGTTTCCGAATGAATTCACGGCGTTGAGCGCACCGAAGATGATGTCCTTGATGCCCGAGAGGTCGCCAGTGGCCACCTTCCCGATGCCGCCCACCGCCTGCATGGTTGAGCCGATGCCGTCCGCCACGTCGGCAGCAGATTTTGCCCAGTCATCTTGACCGAACAGCGAGAAGGCCTGCTGGGCGGCTTTGGCGTAGTCCTCGACCTTCATTAGCGTCTCGACAGCCGCACCGAGCGGCCCGAGTTGCGAGCGGATGGCGGCGGCCTGGTCACGGTAGCTCTGCGCGATGGCCGGGTCGGTCGCGCGTTTGGCAGCCAGATCGGCTTGCTGAGCCAGTTTAATGGCGGCCTGCACTGAGCTGAGCAGGTCGCTGCTTCCCGCGTTATAGCTGTCCGAGGCGGATTTGGCGGCGTTTTTCAGGGCAGCCAGGCCCGCTGCCGCCTGTTTATCCGCCTCCGCCTTGGTATCGATATTTCGGAGGGCTGTTTGGTGGACTTTCTCGGCCAATTCGACGTTGCCGTGGTCTTCCTTGACCCGTTGCAGGGCCAGATCAGCCGCCGCGCGATCCTGGGCGGCGCGGGCGTCGATGAAGGCGCTTTCGGAGATGAGGAGTTGCTGGTGCTGGGTGTCAAGGTCATCGCGTGCGGCCTGATCCTGGGCATCAGCAAAAGCACGACGCTCGGCGGTGCTCAGATTGGCGCTGTCCGAACGGTACTGGGTATCCAGGGCCGTCATGGTCGCGTCGTGCTTGGCTTGGGCGACCTCCAGATTCTGGTGATCCGCTGTTGCCCGCGCCAACTCACGGTCTGCGGCCGCTTTATCCAGCACGTATTTCTGATCGTAAAATTCCTGCTGCGAGATGAGTTTGCTGCCGCTCTGGGCGTTGAGGGTGGCCAGCGCCGCGCTGGCGTTGGCGTCTTCAATGGACCGCGTGTCGCCAGTACTGATTCCGGCGAGCTGAGTGGCCAAGTCTTCCTGAATTTTGAGTTTGGCGGCATTGAAGACCTTCGCCGCCGTCATCAAGTCGAGGTGGTCTTCCTGTGCGCGGGTGAAGGTGCGGCGGGCGTCGCCTTCTTCGAGCGCGGCCTTGCGGGTGAGGTAGTCCTGTTCGCCGATCAGCTTGCCAGTCGAGAGGCGTTCCAGCGCGTTCCGTTCCTGCTGAGCCTGCCGATCCTCATCGCCTCGTCGATCCGTTTTGGCAATCCCAGCGAGACCGGCGCTGGTGCTGCCGCCCAGGGCGTCGAGCTTCTGTTTACGGGTGGCCACGGCCTGGAGATACGCTTGATCCGTTTTCTCCAGGCCAGCAGTCGCCTTGACAAATTCCGATTCGATCCCCCTGGCATCGAGCGCGGCTTTCTGAACGAGGTAATCCTTCTCGCCGATCAAGCTGAGCTGCTTGCGCCTATCGAGCGCGGCAACAAGCTGGGCGGTCTGGACGTCGAGCATCTCCTGATGCGCCACCGTCATCGCCGCGTTAGCCTGCCGGAGCTGATCGGGGTCGAGGGTGCCGAGCCACTGCTGAAGTTCACCCCCCTTCAAGCGGTTCTTACGCACCCCTTCGAGTTGCTGAGCAAAGTTGTCCAGCGGCTCGGCAGGGTCGTCCAGAACCGGAGTAGGCGCGGGCTTGCCGCCAAACCCGCGTGCTCCGTCCTGATAGTCCTGTGGATTAGCGTAGATGTTGTCCAGCGTTTGCTGGGTATCGAGGAGGCTGTCTTTGAGTTTTTTGAATGCGGCGATCCGGGCCGGGTCGGTCAGGCCGCTCATTTTCTCATTGATGGCGTCGAGTTGCTTGCCGAGGGTTTCGTTCAGAGCACCGGCCAGATCATCCGCACTGCCCTGAAAATCACCCATATTTGGAGCCATCTCGGCGAGCAGTCCGGCGAAGTCGTTGACCTCTTGCTGGATGTCCTGGTCGATCTTGAAGCCGTTGATGGCGTCAATGACTTGGTTGATCTGGTCGACGACGTCCTGACCAGCAGCAGAGAGGTTTTCGAGCATCCCCAGCGTGGACTGAAGCGCGTCCATACCCATGTCGGTCTCACCGACGCTTTTAAAGGCGGCGGCAGTGTCGAGAGTGCTTTTGACCATCTCATCGGCGGCCCGAGCGTTCATGACCTCAATCGCATTCAGATCGGCGATCTTGCGGATCACGATGTCGATGGTATCGGCACCGACCCGCCCTGCTTTGCTCTCGTCCATCAACGTTTGAATGTAGGCCCGGCGGGCCTCTACGCCGCCGGGGATCTGATCGAGTGCCGTTTGGGTACTTACGGCGAGGGCGTCCTGGGCCGCTGCCGCGTGCTGCCCAGCGTCTACCAGACCGCTGAACGCGCCGCTGGCGATGGCGCTGTCGATGGCCTGTTGCCGGAGGGCCTCGGCGCTGGCTCTGGCCCCGGTGACGTAAGTGTTGGCGCTGGTGCCGGTCTTGTCGGTGGCCTCCTGGAGCTTGCCCATCTCGGTCCAGGCGTCGTTCAGGGTCTTAGCGTCCACCTGCCCGAGGCTGATCTTCTCGCGCAGGCCGGTGGCCAGGGTCTTGTAGGAATCGCGAGTGCCCTGCACGCTCTTGGTTACAGCATCCTGTGCGGCGGCGCTGGCTTGGTTGCGAGTGATGTTGGCGGCGCTGGTGGCCGTCACCAGGTCATTGTCAAGTTTGCCAACTGCCTGCCCGTAGTTGGGGTCTTTGGTGTTGAGGGCCTTCACGGCGCGGTCGCGCTCGGCCTGGGCGATTTTCACCGAGCGGGTGTACTCATCGTCGGCAAATTGCTTGGTCAGGGCAGCCTTTTTGACGAGGTTGTCTTTGACCGCTTCAAGGGTGGCCGCGTTCTGGCCCTTGAGTCTCGCCGACGAGCTGTTCATTGTCTCGATATCGAGCTGCTTAGAGGCGTCGGCAAAGACTTTCTGTTGATCCAAAGCCGCTTTTTTGGCGTCTGAAATGGCCTTGTCGCGGGTCAGGCGGGCGGAGGTTTCTGATGCGTCGTAGGCCGTTTTCGCAGCATCGATGGTTTTTTGCTGGTTGGGCCCGCCCGCCACCGTCGCGGCGGTAATCGCCTTGTCGCGGGTGGCTGCGGCGATGGCCACTTGCCGGTCGTACTCGTTCTTGGCAAAGCCCTTCGTCAAGCTCGAAACCTTCGTCAAATTGTCTTTGACGCTCTCCAATTTGGCGTCGTTGAGCTGCTTGAGGCGGCTGGCCGAGCTGGTCATGCTGTCGATGTCGAGCTGCTTGCTGGCATCCGAGTATTTGCGCTGCTCGGCCAAGTTCTCGGCGCTGGCGCTGCTGGTGCGGGCGTTGCGTTCGTCAAGCGCTTTTTGAAGGGCTTGGGTATGGTCGTTTTCCGCGACCTGAAGGGCCTGCACGCGGTTTGCGGGGTCGGTTTTGTTGGGATTGTTGGCGTTCGCTTTGGCCTGCTTGTACTGGGCGTCCGCGAGGGCCACACCGGCGGCGTAAACGCTCTGGGCATAGTCCTTTTCGTACTGGAGGCGCTTGGAGGCGCTGTCTTTGGCGAGGGCCACTTTGGTATCGCGCTGGCTGGTCAGGCGGGTGAGTTCTTGCTGGGCCAGGGTCACGTCGCCTGCCTGAGCGGCTTCCTTGACCTTGGCGGCTTGCTGTTCGGCGGCCTGCTGGTTTTTGAGTGACTCGGTCACGATGCCCAGTACCGAACCCTTGACTTTGCTGTCCTTGATAAAATCCGCCACTTCGCGCTTAGAAGCCGCGATGGCGGTGTCAGACTGGCTTTTCGAGGCGTCAGCCTGGCGCTGTGCAATCCCTGTCGCCTCAGCGCGGTACTGGTTCAACTCAGCAGTGTTGGCGATGTACTCTTTGGCCCCTTGGTTGGCTCTGCTGAGCGCCCCAACCTCGTAATCGAACACCTTTTTGGCTGCCGAACTGTCGCCGCCGCTGGCCTTGACCCAGGCGTTGATCTGGTTATCGGCCTTGCGCTGGGTATCGCCGCCCACGCGGGTGCTCTTCTGGAGCTGAGCCATCCGCTGAGCTGGGGCGATCCACTTGGCATAATCCGCGTCTGAGACACCAGCGGCCTTAAGTTCCTTGGCCGCCACCTTGGCATCCTCGACAATCTTGCTCCAGAGCAGCTTGTGCTCCTTCTTGAAGGTGGCCACCTCAGCCAGGATTTTGGGATCAGCGTTGCCGCTGGCCTTGGTCTGGATCCAGGCGGCGTAGAGGGTTCTGGCCCGCGTGTCCAGCTCGTTTTGTAGCCCGGCGATATCGGGCTTACTGTTGGCGGCAACTGGCGCGGGCGGCCCCTGTGGATGCTCACCCGGCGCAGGCAGGCGATAGACGGTGGCCTGGTTCTGGTCGTAGAAGTTCTTGCCGGTCATCCGGGCGGAGGTGTTGGAACCCACCAGCATGGCTTTGCCGTTGTTCCAGCCCGCGAACATCTCCGTGTGAGTGCCGCTCTTGGCTCCGTAAGGCCGCCCAGTGGACGGATCGATGCCGTGCCAGAAGACTGCATCGCCCTGTTTGGCATCCTTGAGCGCGATTGGCACGCCGCCCGCCGCCTTGATGTTCCTTTCGAGCTGGGCGGCGTTGTTGCTGTATTTGACCTTCTGGCCGAGTTCGGAGAGCATCTGGCTCACGACGTCGGCACACCAGGCTGCGATTTTCGGATCGCCCGTGACGTTTTTGGTCATGGAGGCGATGAACTGCTGGGCAGTCTCTTTGCCGTTCTGGGCGGCTGCGGCTGGGGCGACAGGCGCGTTGGGATCCTTCGCAACCTTGTTAAATTGCACGTTGTCGGCCAGCATTTCCTTCGTGACGCTGCGCTGCTCCTGAAGCTGAGCAAGCATCTTCTCGCCTGCCGCAATTTTCTTGGCGTCTTTCTCGGCTCGCCACTTTTCTAGAGACTGCTCCAGCAGCGCAATTGACGCGGTTGAAACCCCCAGGTCAGCAAGGAGCTGCTTGCGTTGGTCGAGCATCTTGTTCTGCTCTGGGCTGCCCAGCGCGGGCATAGCGGAGGCCAGTCCATCACCGATGTTGCTCAGGCCGGTGCTCTTGCCGACTTTGCTGAACCAATCTCCAATGCTGTTGGTCTTCTTCTCGATCGCCGTCAGCCAGTTGTTGACGATTTTCAGGAATGCAACCATTTCGTTGTCATCGGCCTTGATCTTCATGTTTCCGAACTTGTCGGCATTGATGCGGGCGTCAGACATTGACGTGGACACCTTGTCAATCCACGTCACCACTGACGTTGCGCCCACTACAACGTCAGCAAGTGCAGGTGTAAACGCCTTGGCAAAGGTGCTGCTGAGGTTCTTGGTGGCCGCATCCAAGCGCTTCTGGCTGCCTTCCAACCCACTGACCACCTCACCGCTGTAGGTGTTGAGGAAGCCGCTGGAATTGCGGATTTCTTCGGTCAACTCCCCTAGATTTCCGAGGATATTGAGGAATGCGGTGGCGCTCCTTGTCCCAAAAATCTGGAAAGACTTCTGAGCAAGATCGTTTTTCGTAATGATGTCGCCGGTCAGTTGGTTGTAGATCGGTCGGGTGCTGCTGAACGTCTTTTGCAAATCCATGACGATGTCGCGGCCTGAGCGCATGTGGCCGGTGGAATCGCGCATGTTCACGCCGAGTTCCTTGTAGATACCAGCAGCCGTTGCGCTCGGCGTCAGCACCTTTTGCATGGCGTTGCGCAGGCCGGTTGCGCCGACACTCGCTGGATCCATGCCTTTCTGCGCCAATCTTACGAGAGCGCCGAGAGATTCCTCCGTCGAGAATCCCATCAGGTGGGCCGTCGCCCCTACCACGTTCAGGCCTTTGGACAGACCGTCCATGCTGGCCATGCTCAAGTGGGAAGCGCGGGCCAGTTTGTCACCGAATCCGCTGGCCTGATCAGCGGTCATGTCCAGATGCTGGAGGTTGCCGTAGAGCCGCTCGGTGGCCTCGCTGAGGGGGATGTGCTCGGCAGCGGCGAGTTTAGCTGAGACGCCTAGCACCTTGAGCGCGTCGGCTCCCTTAACTCCGCCGCGTGCCAAGCTGGCCAGCGCTGTCGCGAGTTCGGACTTGCTGAACATCTTTTCAGCGTCTGAGCCGTTTTTGGTGATGTCGTTGAGCGATTTGTTGATTCCATCTAGGTTCGTGATGCCGTTGGCCGACATGACCAAGAAAGCTTGTTGGAGCTTTTTGGCTTCTTGCTGTCCGTCTTTGGTGAGCTTGATGACGCTGCCCGTCGCCATGCCGAGGGCCATCATGCCGCCTACAACAGGCCCCATACTCAGAGCCATTCCTGCCATACCCGCTTCGGGACTGACCATGCCGAGGGCCATACCCGCGTTACCCAGATTCCCGCTCAGGCCAGCGCCACCAGCAAAGGCCCGACGTGCGCTGCCTGCCGCTGCCGCTTCTTTCTGGGCAGCCGCTGTCTTGAGCACTTGGGCGGCATACTCGCGCTCGGCGAGGATCAGGCCGTTGAGCTGCTCGCGCTGGGTGACGTCCATCGTGCCTAGCGATTCCATTCCAGCGATCTTGGCGCGGATGGCAATCAAGCTGTTTTTGAGGCTGATGACTTGCGAGTTAAGGGCGCTCGCCAGTTCTTTGCTGGTGAGTTCTCCTGACTTCTGGGAAGCCACCAGCGCGTCGGTTCGGAGCTTGGCTTCGGCGAGGGTTTGATTTGCCCGAACCATGCTGTCTGCGAGTGAGCCTTTTTGTATTCCGCCGCTGATACTGGCCTGCACCGCACCGATATTGCGGATGGCCTGGCCGTACTTCTCCTGTAAGGCCGTCAGTTGACGCACGCGGGCCATCTCGCCCTCGTCCAAGCTGGCTTTGCTCTTAAGCGTATCCATCTCGCTCTGAAGGGCTTTCTGTGTGGCGCGGTAGCCCTTTTCGAGCTGCGCGAGGGTGGCCAGGGTCTTCTCGTCGCCCACGCCGCCCTGCCAGTCCAGGCGGGCCACGTTGACGGTCTTCACGGCCTGGCCAGCCGCGCCCATCTGATTCTTGAAGTTGACTGCGGCAGCTGATTTGAGCGAGCGCTCCAGCAGCTGCGCTTCCTTGCTGAACACGCCCGTCTCGTTTGCCGCGCCCTTGAGCACGCCGATCAGCACGCCGGTCTGCTTGCCCCACAACTCGGAGCCAATCGCCCCACGCTGCATCTGCGAGTTCAGGATGCCCACACCACGCGCCGCCACGGTCACACCGCTGTCGAGCTTTTCGACGGTTTGCAGCACCACGCGCTGCTTACCGATGAAGCCGTCGAGCTTGGTGTTCAGCTCATTCAGGGCCGTCACCAATGGCGTGGCCATACTCTGCCCCGCTTGGCGCACCTGCTCCAACTCACCGCGCACCAGGCGGGCGTTGGTTGCCGAGCGAGAGAGTTCCTCTGTGATAGTGCGAATGCCCGCGCTCTGAGCACCAAACTCGCCGAGCAGGAGCTTCACGCGGCTGAGTTCGTCGCCCATGATCTTGATCTGCTCGTTGCCGGAGGTCTTGGCTTGCAGCAGGTAACTGACGGTGCGTGATTCCATGACTGGCCTCCTTCCCGGGGCATTGAAAAAGCCGCCCGGAGGCGGCTGAAGCTTTGGTTTCTAGAATTAAATCGTTGCACAAGAAAAACAGGTTGGTATCTCAACGAGTACAGTAATTTTTCCAAATACCTCGTCCCGGCTCCCCATCGCGTGAAATCAGAAACAAAGTGGAAAATCCACCCACCCTTCCTAATTGCTTACGAACCAACGTGATCTCTGCGGGTCCAAATTTCTTTGCAGCTTCAACACTTGAGAGCACGTTTTTCCCGGATAACCAAGCTGAGACTTCTGCTCTGCGATCGGGCGAGATGTTAAAGCAAGACTCCATAACGCTCACTATATTTTTCCTGACAACAGCCAAATCTTCTGGGAAAAAATATTGCTTGTCTTCTATGAATCTTATGCTCGTATAGCCTCCTAAAGAATTCTCTCTATCTCCAAAAAACGCTACTTCGCTTTTTAGATTACCCCCTATACTAGTGGGCTGAATAATATTGAAATTATATTCATTTATATACGAAATCTTCACTTGTTAGTAGTTTTCTCCGGTTAAGAGGATAGCGAGTGAAGTGCTTTTTGCGCTTGCGGCAGATATGGTCAGAAGAGCTAATAGGGCTACTTTCCTCATCTCTCCAAAGTACACCGCCCGCCTGAGCGTGGGCGGTGTACCGTCAATCAGCTGCTTGGATGTCTGGCGGCGAGAACTTCTCGGGCATGAACTCCCAAGGCATCAGGGCCTGTTTACTGCGGTTGCACCTGAAGCAAGCGACAACCAAGTTCTCAGGCTGAGGCCTTGGTTCAGTAGCATTTCTCTCCTCTCCAATGTCCTTGAGGTGGTTCAGGCATAATCCCTCCAACAACAGAGCGCCCCGGCATAATCTCCGGGGCGCTCTCGGTTCGCTTGACTTAGCGGCGTGTCATTTGAAATTGACCCTTCGCGTTATCTGGTAAGCCATACGATCCAGCTTCGTAATGTCCTTTAAAGGAATTGTCGCTGAATGCTCCATCTGTCACGCTTATAAAACTGTTGCCGGTAGTAAGTTTCACTGTCCCAGCTTTGGCATTTCCGACTGCTCGGCCAAGATACGTTGAGTCTAGATCATACCAACTGCCATCTAATTCCCCTTTATCTCCTTGACTGATCCAAACTGCATATCCGTCATTGAGCACTTGCGTCTGACCAATAGGCAAAACTCGGATGTCCCATGTTCCGACAGCAGAGTAAGGCACTGCAGCTGACTGAGACGTGCCGCTCCCGCATGAGACGAGAGCAAGCAAACCGGCCAGTGCCAGGAATGACAGTTTTTTCATAGCTCATGTTTATCACACACCCGCAACTGGCGGCGGAATGGCTTTCCCAGAGAAGCTCATGCAGGGGCTGGAGTCTTTGACTGGTGAACGCGTTGAGCTCTCCGATGTTCTCGAGGTGGTTCGGGCATAACTTCTCCTCCCATGCAGAAGCTCCCAGCCAACGCTGGGGGCTAATTTTTGGTTTTGGTCGTCTGGGCGGAGATAAGTCTCGTTTCATGTTTTACCTCTCAAGGCCAAAGCCCCTACCGACAAGGTCTGCTGACTGGCAGATCTAGCCTAAGTCTTTTAACCTGCCTAGGTCATTGCGTCCCTAGCCGGAGCAGATTAAGCTATGGGGCGACACTGGAGAGCCGAGCTTGACTATGACCACTGCTTGCACGGTGTCTTTTGAGGCCAGTCGTTAGCGCGCACTCTTGTATTCTTTGGAGGCAGTCATGATTCCAGTTGTCGGCTATAGATTGCGTTGGAACGTCACCGCTAATAACGGTGAAGTTGATATCAGGCTTGCAAACGGTACTCCCGTTGTGCTTAATATTAACTCAGTCGAGGAACAGATTGCTGTTAGCGCACTACTTGCCCTTATGCCCAGGGTTTCGTTCGATGGAACGAATCTGATTGCAGAACACCCTTAAAATTCAGATAACCTAATTTTCTTACTTCCCCCATTTTCTCCTCCCTATGCGGAAGCCCCCAGCGTTGGCCGGGGGCTTCACTACTTCTAATCAAAGCTCTGTGTTCAGTAATTCTATTCGCCCAAATTATCTAATATGTTTTGAATAATATTTTCCTCTTTTTCCTTCAGAACTCCTGAAGCATAGTCGTAAATATATTTGAACATACTTACCGGGGTTAGTTCAGACTCTTTGGTTGAGTTTGCTAAATTTGACTGACCGATTTCTATTTCTACCTTTCCATTGTCTCCATATACGATAATTCTCCATTGGTCTATTGGCATACGTTTTTTGGGGGACTTATTCGGCGTTATAAAACTCATCTCGGTCTGGGATTTTATCTGTTCTAGCACAATCAATCTAGAGTCCGTAACGGGTGGCACAATTTCCACTCTATTATTGCCCACTTTGGCAAAGTATGCTCCATCCGAAGAAGATTCTTGCCAATTTACCTTATGATCTCTTGTTGCATTGAATACACCTTTTAGGAGGTCAATTCTGCGCGGCATTTCTTATCACCTCTTTCGACTTTTCACTGAGCAGTGTTATGAGATCACTATTCCTGTTGAAAGATTCGACGTTCATCTGAAAACTTCCATCCTCTATATGTTTTTCGATACTACCGAAATAAATAACTAAACTTTCTAAGTTACCTTGAAATCCTATACTTTTTATAAAAATTAGATCGCCCTGTAGCTTAACGCATTCGCCTCTTAATCTGTCAGCAACTAAAGCTGCGTGTGTCCAGTTAGAAGATTTCAAACTTTGCTTTAGAGCTGCCATAGAATCTAGCATTCTGCTAATTTCTATACTTCGATCAAATTCCCTGAGTTTTTTAGCTGTATCTTGAGCAGCTTTTCTGGCACCTCTTGCAACGACCACGCCATATCCTGTGAGTACTAGACCGATGAAGTTGAGACCAAACCCTGTCCAAGAGCCTAGAAGCCATATATCAGCCCAAGATTTATCTGCCACCTTCACCCCAGTATGCCTCAAAGTCCACGTTTCCATTCTTTCCTCTCAACGCGAAAGCCCCCGCTTGCTGCTCGGGAGCTTCTTTTTGACGTAGACCTTTCAAAGCTATTGTCACTTTTTGGCCCAGGATTGATCGGAAAACGCATGACTATAGCCGAAAAAGCCAAGAGTTTTGCCCAGCAAGGCCAGACACTTGTCCGGTACCACTAGACAAACTCACGAGTTAAGTTTAAACTTAACTCGTGCCCGACCTGGTATACACGCGCCATCCTGAGCGCCTCCAGAAACGGCATACGCGGATTATCGAAACACTCATCGCCATGAACAGCGCTGGGTACAAAGACTGCGTCACTGAATGCATCCGGATGTGCAAAGACCTTCGTGCGAATGGCCGTCAAAGCCAGTTCGTCAAGCCTCTCAAATA
The DNA here is from genome assembly GCF_003860465.1 of Deinococcus psychrotolerans. Classification (NCBI taxonomy): domain Bacteria; kingdom Thermotogati; phylum Deinococcota; class Deinococci; order Deinococcales; family Deinococcaceae; genus Deinococcus; species Deinococcus psychrotolerans. Next base: position 44,174 of record NZ_CP034188.1, on the reverse strand, counting down.
TTTTCCAGGTGCGTGGGAACTTAAGCCCAACATTCGGGGTGGCCTGAAGGGTGGAGCGAGAGTGTATTTCATCTGGTTGAGTGATGGCCGTCCTCTTCTAGTCTCTGCTGAGTACAAACAGAACGGCGCAGATGCGGACGATGATCTTCTAGATGAACTTGTAGAGATTGCAGAGGCCGTCAAAAAAGGAGTGTTGACCCCATGACTGATCGCGCCCAACTTCGAGCTGCTCGCCTTGCTGCTCTGATGAATGAAGATGGCACGTTGACCCCTGCGGATCATCTTCCAGTAGGCTTGATGGCTCAAGAAAGTGCTCAAGGGATCGAAGAAGATTTTCAGCAGGCCATTATTGCTAATTCGTTGGCTCAGGCTTGGAAAATTGCTCGCCAGAGAGAGAGTATTACTGGTAAAGCGCTGGCCGAGAGGCGTAAATTCAGTACAGCCCGACTTTCTCAGATTGAGAACGATTCTCATAACCCTACTCTCTCCTCTGTAGCAGACCATGCTGATGCTCTTGGCTATGACGTCCAAGTCATTCTGACGCAACGCATCAATCGGCAGAAAATTGCTGTACCTGTACCATCTCACACTCTTTTTGCAGCAGACTAAAAGTCTAGTTTCCCCTCCCAGTCCCGGCCTCAGCGTCGGGCTTTTTCACGTCCCCTACTTCTGTTTGTTGAGCACTTCAATGCGCTTATCTTCCAGATCGTCGTGAATCCCGCGCCGCACGTCTTGGGCCACCTGGTAGAAGTACAGGCCGCGCAGGGTGGCTTGCTGATCGACGCTCAGCGCTTCGTCCGGGGGCCAGCCGAGCAACTCTCTGACTGTTCCGTAGCCCTGTTTGGCCATGTGGACGTAGAGGCTTAACTGGGCAAGCTGGCCCTGGGCGCTTTTGGGTCGTGGGGCGCTCCAGAGAAGTTGACGATGGCCGTCACCAGCGTGCGTTCGTAGGGCTTGATAACGTCCTTGACCTCGGCGTAGGCCGGGCTGACCATGCCTTCGAGCAGCGTGACCATCACGTTGGCCCGGTCGGCGAGGTAGGTGCGGACTACTGAGGCTTCCGTGTCGGGGGTGGGCGCGGGTTGGCGGCGGCGCATCCGCTCATCGGGCGTGAGGTCTTTCAGGTGGGCGGCTTCTTCCATCTGGGCGGCCTTGAGGTCTTTACGGCCTTCTTGCTCCAGCTCGTGTTCGGCGTACACCAGCCACATGCCGTCGCGCTGGAGCTGCTGCTGATTGACCCGCTGGATGGTAAAGGGCAGCCAGCTCTCCGCGCCCTCGGTGGGCGGGTCGTCCCTGAGTTCGGCGGTGTCGATGTGGATGTAGATGGTGCGGACGTTGCGCTCGCGGAGACGGTCGGCGATTGAAGTCATCAGATGTTCCCTTGTGAGGTGGTGGTACAGGCCCGCACGGCTGTACCAAAGACAGTCGCCGCGCCCCGGTGTTCAGCGGGCAGCGCGGCGACTGATGCGGGCGAAGGGTCGATCAGATGCCGGGGATGGTGCCGAGCAGCTTGATGGTGAACGGCACGACGCCGGGAGCCGAAGATTTGGCGCTGAGGGTCAGGTTGGTCTGAACCGCTCCGGTTTGCAGTGGCGCATCCACGGCGGTCACGCCTGCCTGCATGGTGAATTCCACGCCCTGGCCCGCCCAGTTGACCAGCCCGAAAATCACTGGGGTCAAGGCGGTGTTCTTCATTAGCGCGATGAGGTCGGGGCGGCCCCCGTTGACGATGGCAGTGATTTCCGCGCCGATGTTGCCGGTGCCGGGTTTGTAGCCTGCCGTGAACTCGCCGAGCGGGGAGAGCGGGTCAATCGGGCGCATGACCTTGAGGGTGCTGGCTCCGTCGAGCTTGAGATCCACGCCGCCGAACTTGATGTAGCTGTTCAGGCGGCCAAAGCTGAGGCCATAACCGGGCACGACCGGCGCGGCCACCACGTAGTCGGTCTGGGTCACGCCTTCCGCGTAATAGACCGCCTTGCGTCCGTGGAAGCTCAGCGTGCCGGTGATGATGTCGCGCTGCTGGGGAATGGTCACGTCCAACTCGTGCAGCTGCCCGTCCGTGACGTAGGTGTGACCCACTGTGGGCTGGTACCAGTCCATACTCAGCCCTGCCGTCACCAGATCATCGCTCCACTTCAGCAGGCCGTTGGGCGTGATGACCTTGGAGGTGCCGTCGGCAGGGCCGAACATGGCAATCATGGAGAGGGCCAGGGTCACGGCGTCCATTTCCACGTTGGCGGTGCGTCCGTCGAAGCCCGCACCTTGGTAGGTGCTCTGGGGCGTGAAGAGGCTGCCCGCGAAGAACTTGTCTTCGGTGGTGACATAATCGGGGACGACCTTGCCGCCGCCGGTTTCTTTCATGAAGCGGGTGGGCGGCTTGAAGATCGCGGGCGCGTCCTGCTGACCCCACAAGAGGTATCCGGCCCGGTTGTCGTTGGTGATTGACGTCCAGGGAGCAAAAGCGGGTTGAGTCATTGTGCGGCTCCTTCGGAATCAGGTGCGGGAATCTGGACGACTTCTGGCTGGGGAACCTGCTCGGCTGGCACCACAGTGGGCGCAGGCTCGGGAGTCGACTCGGCGGCTTGCTGCACGCCGCTGTCTTCAACCAGCTCGAAGTGCCCGGTGCGGCTGAGGTTGATGGCGTGGGCTTCGTCGGTGGCTTCCACCACTTGCTCTTCGCCGGTCAGCAGAACCAGCAGCAAGCCGCCGGAGATGATGCTGCCGACCTGGCCGGGGTTGATGACCCGCCATTTTCTGTAATACGTCATGTGGCTCCTTAGAAAGTTACGGTGAGTTCGAGGGTGAGCGCCCAGTTGACGCTGAGGGCCAGCACACCCGGCTGCCCTGGTACCTCGGGCGTCTTGAGGACGAACGCGTTGCCGCTGCCGTCGAAGTCCACCTGGCGGCACTCGATGCCGGGAGCGGACGCGGCGTAGGCCACCGCGATCCTGGGAAAGAGTTCCAGCGCCGTTGCGATCTTGATGTCGTCAGTAGCGGCCCGGCCCGGCGTGGTGCCCAGCGGGTAGTACACGGCGACGTATCCCTGATAGCTGCGGTAGATGCGCTGACCGGCCATGTTCGGCCCATCAGCGGCAGCGAAGCCTGTGACGGCCCACTCTGCTGCGCCCGCTTTGATCTGGCTGTCCAGTAGCGGTTCGTAGGCGAGGAAGCCCGCGTCTGTTTTGACCAGCGTTCGCCCGAGCATGGCGGCGAGGCTCTGGTAATGCAGGCGCAGCATCGGCATGGGGTCAGCCGTTTGCGGCTTGGGTAAGGAGGCGATGGGGGGCAGGGTCAAAAGGTAGCCCTGCTTGCTCTGGGCGGCGCTCCCACCTCTGCCCGAAGCAATACCATCTCCTCGCGTTGCACCCGCAGGAGTGCGGTGAGTTCCCGAACTGCTTGTGACTGCTCGCGGATAGCCTCAAGCAGTTGCCTGGCGGTTTCTTCATTCACGGTGCACCTCTCAGATGCTGATCGAGGAACAGCCCCACGTCGCCCAAAACTTCAAGCGCAGTGTCTCTGACGGGGTGCCGCGCTTGGATGGTCACGCGGCGGGCCATCACCCAGCGGCCTGTCGGCGTGTCGGTGTCCTGGGGTTCGTAAAGGCGGAAGCGCAGGAACGGGATGTACCTGAGAATCTGCCCTTGCCGATTCCGGACGGGCGTGCCTTTTTTGGGCACGATGGTTCCGCCGTCTTCCAGCAGCTGCACCTGCGGACCTGAGACGCTGATCACCGCCGCATCGCCGATCACGATGCCTCTGACCTGTTCGCGGGTTTTGCCGCTGCGGGCCGTGAGGTAGCGGGACATGGGGCCGCCGGAGTATTTCTCCTTGAGCCTCAGCTCGCCGTCGCGGGCCAGATCACGGTTGATTTGCCGCGAGAGTGTCTCAGGGCGCGGCATCGAGGCGATCAGCTGCTCAAACGCAGCAGGGTCGAACCGGACGTCGATCACGGGTTCTCAGTCCACCACGGATCTTCACTGTCCGCCGGGTCTGGTGCGGGCGGCGCAGGCGGCTGCCCTTCGTCGGGAATGGTGGGCGCGAGTTCACTGCCCTGATAACTCAGGCCCAGCGTGTCGCCCAGCACGTCCCGCTGAACGGGCGGCGTGATGGTGTAGCGGTCGCCGTCACTGGTGACGAACTGCTCACCCACCTGAAACACCACCCCTGGAGGCGTGTGCCCGGTGTGCGAGGCATTCAGCTCGGCCCGGACATCCTGAGCGCCGCTGCCTGCGCTGAGCGGGTCGGCGCGGCCAGCGATGATCAGCAGCCTGAGCCGCTGCCCTGCTTTGCTGACGGCCAAAACCGGGTAAGCGCGGGCGTCCACCAAGCGGCACACGCCCGTCTGCTGCCCGGTGAAGTCGCTGGTGTCGGTCTGAAACCCGCGCACCAGCTTGCCGCCCTGATACGGCGTGCTTGCGCCGGGGGCGGGCTGCACGTCGTCAGGATGAACCTTCAGCCGCCGCAGACTCGCCTCCAGCGGATGGGTGCTCAGCTTCTGCGGCCCCGAACGTCCATCCTTCGCCGGATCCTGCACGCTGAACCGGCAGGTAGTACCGTCGCTCCACGTCGCGGAGTGGCGGAAGCGCAGGGCGTTCAGCTCAGGATCCTGCTGGATTGACTGCACCGCGCCCAGCACCTCGCTGAGAAGGCTCATCTCGACGCCCCCACAACGCTTTGCCAGACGCTAACGCCCGCTGCCCGCAGGTGAGCGCGTGCCCGCTGGAGCCAAGTATCGGCGGCAGCTCCAGCACTCGCGGCGGACTGCTCAGTGGTCATGATGGCCCGCTCGATCTTGATCTCGCCCACCACCTCCACCGACTTCAGCGCCCCAGCACCGGCACTCGTCCGGCCACCGGCTCCCAGGCCCGCCGCCGCAACGTGCAGGGCATACGCGCACTCGGCACGCTTGACCTCACGCAGTTCGCGGCTGTCAAGGGTGGCCGGGTCGACTTTGCTGCGCTTGACCATCCAGGCTGCCCAGTCCTGCGCCAGCTCGCAGTGATCCGCCGATACACCGGGGCTGGCCGGGGCGTAGGTCGCTACGTCATCGGGCGTGATGTCCGGCGGCATGGCTTAAACCAACGCCAGTTCTTCCTGCCGGATCTTCTGCGCCGTCCAGTCGTCATCCGTGACCAGCACTGGCGTCTCACCGATGGTGATCTTGTCGCCGGGGTGCAGGAACGTCACGCCGGGCTGGGCCTTCTTCCCGAGCTTGACGCGCCGCTTGCCCTCGGGAACCTCGCCGTCATCCTGGGTCTCGGACGGGTCGTTGCTGGGGTCACCGTTGGTGAGGTTCGCCAGCAGCGCATCAAAGGCCGGTTTGTCAGCGGTCGCCAGGAGTGCATCGAGTTTCTTCTGGCTCAGCGCCTCGTCCACATCCGCGCCGAACTTGTCCTTAATTGCCATCACGGTGTCAGATTTCGCCACGGTTCATTCCTCTCTTTCTGGCCAGTGCCAGCTTTCTTTGGCCTTGCCACTCTGATCTTCCTGAACGGCATAGACGAACGAACCGGGCACGCTCGGGTGCATGACGAACAGCGTCAAGCCCTCGGGCGTCACCTCGGATACGGTGGCGGCGCGGTGGGCGTCTTTCGGCTCACCAGGCAACACTTTGGGCGGCACGAAATGCACCGCCCGTCCAACGGAGATCTTCGCCATGTCCGCGCTCAGGGCCGCACGAAGGCCTGGAACGAATTCGCCCAGGGCTTGGCGTAGCCGATGTTGATACTCATGGTGAATTCCTGCGTCTGGTTGCTGATCTGGCGGGCCTGCTCCTGAATCTGCGAGCCGTTCTCGATGACCTGCTCCAGGGCGCGGGCCGCGTTCCAGCCGAGCAGGGTCTTGCTGCCGTCCATCAGGCTGCCTTTCGGCGCGAGCTTGAGCGGGCTGCCGTCGGGCATCTGGTAGCCCATGCCGGTGTACATGGCGAGCTGCTCAGGATTCAGCGTCACCGCGCCGGTCGAGGCGTAGCGTAGCGCACGGGTGCCCTGCACCTCGGCCAGATCGCCCACGTAGCGGTCCAGTCCTACGCGGGAGTTGTAGGCGACGCTCATGCCGAACTCGTCAATGCTCTGAATCGTCCAGGGGCCAGTGGCGTTGGTGGTGATGGCGGCGTTGCCGTTCCCGTCCCCGTTGCGGGCCACTGCCAGGGCGGCCAGAACCCGGCGCACGTCCTCGTCGTAGGCCATGTTCTGCATCAGCACCGCGAGCTGATTGATCCGCTGGCGGCGCAACGCTTCGTAGGTGAACTTCACGCGGGCACCGTACTTGTAGATCCGCACGACGTTGTCGCCCAGGCTGATCTCGTAGAGCGGCAGGTCGGTGCCTTCCGCCACGCGGCCCATGGTGGTGGCCCCGTCCACGCGGTTGATCTGGGCGGCTTTGTAGCCGTCGCCGTCAATGCCGACCGTCAGCGAGACCAGGTCGTCGATGGTGACGACGTTCTCGGGGTACGGCAGGCGCTGATCGACAGGCGGGCGCATGTCCAGCGGGAAGAGGGTGTCTCCGGCCTGACCGGGGCGGCTGGTCATGGTCAGGTCGCCTGCTCCGGCGTTGATGCCGAGGTTCCCCTCGAACATTTCTTGCAGCAGGATCGGGAAGACCACGTCCGCGCCTTTGATGGAGTTGGCGTTGCCACGGAAGAAGACGTCGCATTTGGTGGCGTTCAGGCCGCCTAGGGTGATGCCCTCGGCGTACAGGAGCTGGCGCACGGGGCTGATGCCCGCCGCGACCCACTCTTCACGGATGAGGCCCTCGGCGATGTCGCCGCTTTCGGCCATGTTGAGCAGGTGGGCGTTCATGTCCACGTAGGTCATGCCGTGGTTGGCGGAGGTTTTGGCGGCATCCTCGAAGATGCCCGCCTGGAATTCAGCGAGTTTTTTAATGGTCATGGTTGGGTCTCCGGTGCAACAAAAATCCGCCCAGATCAGGCGGCGGGGATGGGCTTGGAGGCGGAATCAGAGGCGATTCAGGGCCACATACACCACGGCGTTGAGCGTCTGGCTGCCCACGACGTTGACCAGCAGGCTGCCAGCCGTGCCAGCGGCCACCAGCTTGCCGCTGCCGTCGCCTTTACCCTGGAGTCCGGCGGGGCCGAGGATCACGCTGCCGGTCAGCTTGATGACGGTGACTTCCTCGAAGCTCTGCACCCGGCCCAGCTGGTCAGCATCGATGTTGGTGACGAGGCCGATGGGGAGTGCGCCGTCCGCGCCGCGAATGGCTTTGTTGGGGACGGTGGTATCGCTGGTCACTACGTCGCCCACCACCACAGTGTTGTCGATGATGAAGGTGATGCCGTTGCTGGGGTCCTGACCGCCGTGAACTACGTTGCCGATACGAATGCTGTTCATCGTTTGCCTCCAAGCCCGAAGGCGCTGAGATTGAGCTTCTGAGTGGACTTGGCGGCGGCGTTGGCGGGCGCTTTGCTCTGCTGCCCACCGGGGAGGGTGTCGCGGCGGGCTTCGAGACGGGTGATCTGGCCGCTGATGCGCTCCAGAGACTGACCGGCGTAGACCTCGCGGGCATCGTCGGCAGCCTGGACACCGGCTTCGTCGTTGCCTTCGTTGGTGATGGTCAGCGCGTGCAAGCGGTCAAGCTGCGCCTCGCGGTAGAGAGCGCCGTCTTTGGCCTGGGCAGCCAGGGCGCTGAGGTTGGCGGGCTTGCCGGGTTCTTCGCTGAGGCCCAGCGCGGCGAGCATGTTGGTGCGCTCGGTAGAGGCAGCGGTTTTGCGCTGGATGTCGATGGCGGCCTGAATCTGTTCGGTGGTCGCGTCGGCGCTCAGGCCGAGCATGGCAAGGACTTCTGGGGGCACGGGGGCACCTCCTGATTTCTCTACCGCTGCGCTCAGGCGGGTAGGCGATTGGGCGGCGAGCCGCTGAGTATCCGGCTGGGCACTGAACGCCCCGGCGAGGGCTTGCTGCACCGTGCCCACCTCATCGGCCAGACCCACCTCCACAGCAGCCTGACCAATCCAGGTCCGGCCCGTGGCGAGGGTCTGCGCCTGCGAGAGAGGCATCCCACGTCCGGCAGCCACGGCCTGCACGAACTGGTCGTGGAAGGTGGCGAGCTGCTCGGCGTAGTGGGCTTTGGTGGCGTCGGTGATCGCCTCGCCGGGCTGCCCGAGGGCTTTCTCGGGTCCGCTCCGGAGCACGTGGGTCTGAACGCCGTCCTTGGCGTTCTTCTCGCTGGTGTCCCTGAGCGCCATGATCACGCCGATGCTGCCGACCGTCGCGCCGGGGTCGGCGATGAAGCGGGTGGCCTGAGCGCCGATCCAGTAAGCGGCACTGGCGGCCATGTCATCCGCGACGGCGATGACTTCCTTCTTGCTCGCGGCGTAGGCCACGGCGTCACCAGCTGCGCGAGTACCGGAGACCGAACCGCCGGGGCTGTCGATGCTCAGTACGATGCGCGAAACGTTCGGATCGTCAGCGGCGCGGCGCATGTTGGCAGCGAAGCGCTGCGGGTCGGTGTAGCCGCTCATGGTCATGTCGGCGCTGGCCCGGCTCAGAATGACGCCGTGCAGGTTCATCAGCGCGACTTGCGGCTGGGGAGCTTCTGCACCGGAACCGTAGCCCTGGCTGGCGGCGCGGATCTGCTTTTCTTCATCCGAGAGCCGCACGCCCGCGATGTGCGCTTCGATGATGCCGGTCATCAGGTTCAGTCCGGCTTCAGTGATGGCCCACGGCGTGCCGTACAGGGCGCTGCTAATGGCTTCAAGCTTGCTGATTTGGATCACCTCCTTGTGGATTGGGTTGTACGTCCTGCTTCAAACTCATGGGCGGCGGTGCGGGTTTGTTCTTTTCGCGCCAGGCCAGTACCTTCTGCGGGTCGAGATCGAGGCGGGCAGCAACCATCTGGGTGTACTCGGGGCCGAGCTGCTCCATGTAAATGGCGTCCGCCTGGGCCGCGACGAGTTGGGCACGGGCGTGGTCGAGTTTGAACGGGTTGGGCGGTGCGACGAAGCCCAGCTCCACGCTCGCCGGGATTCCAGCCAGCCGCAGGTGCAGGTTCATCACGAACTCGACGACGCCGCGAGCCACGATCTGAAGATTCTCCGCATGGGACAGGAGAATCGGATACATGACCTCTGCGAGTGCCTGGGTGGTGCCCTCGGTCTTCCCGCGAAGGAAGGGCAAGGTCATCAGGCCGGACCACAGACGCATGTTGTTCATGGCGTGCAGATCGGCGATACCGCCCACGCTGCTGGTCAGCGGAACGGCCTTGCTGCTCACGCCGTCCTCGACCGCGATGACGCCACTGTCCCGAGCGGAGGTCGCCAGATCGATGTAGCTGGTGTACCAGCTCTGCATGCGCCCGCTGTAATCGGGGTCCAGTTCGGAGTCGACACCGAGCTCCGCCAGCGTGGGCTTGGGCACGCCGATTTCGAGGAACGGCCCGTCAGAGATCATCTTGATGATCTTGTCGGTACCGTTCACGAGCGTCAGCTTCCTCTCCAGTTCGATCAGCGCCGAGACCATCACGGGTGTGCCGTGCGGGTCTCGGGCGTGCTGGCCGTAGGGACTGTAGATGTACGTGCGCGTGTCGAGGTTCACGCCGTAGGTGAGCTGCCGGTAGAGCCGGGCGTTGCCTTCCCGCAGGATGCTGATCTCCTCAGCGGGCACGACCTCCACTCCAGCCACGCCGCTGCGGCTCGGTGTCGGGTAGGCTTCCAGGCTGCCCGCTCCGGCCTCGAACGCCTCGCCGAGTTGATGGTTAATCAGCTCGTCCCAGCCCCCGAAGTCACCGAGACGCTTCTCAAGCTGGTCGAGTTCGCGCTTGGCTTGTGTTTTGGCCCGGTCAGAGCCAGTGAATTGCAGGGTGTAGCCGGGGTTGGCCAGGGCGATGATGTCTCTCTTCGCTCCGGCGGCGTCGCTGTCAGCCTGACAGGCATCCCGGCAGAACTGAATGACTTCCTGCCGAGTCCGGCCCGCCAGCAGCTCACTCGGCCACCACCACCCGGCGGCCAAGTCGCTGGGCGAGCGAGAGAGGCGTCCTTTGGGGAGTGGGGCCTGCTTGCGCTGGGCGTTGGCGAGAATCACCGGCACCATCGGCGGCATCGGGCTGATCGGCGAGGCGCGAGCGGGGGAAGCACGGGCCTGCGGGCGGGCGGGGTACTTCTCGGCGAGCACTTTACTGAGAACCGACATTGATCACCTCCTTTTGAGGGCGTTGACAGCGGCCTGCATGGCCATGCGGGCACCAGTGGCGGTGGGAGCAGATTCCACATTTCTGAAGATGTACTCCGGCGCACTGGCCAGCGCGATTCCGTCCCCGTCATCACGGCTGCGGCCTTCGTGACGTTTCTTGAAGGCGTCCTTGGGTTCGAGCTGCTTGACCTCGCGGCGAATATCTTCGACGTTCTTGGTGACGTAGCGGAACTTGCTGTCAGCCAGGTCGTCCTCAGCACGCGGCCCGGTGCCCCGGATGCTGAGCGCACCAATCATCTCGCCGATGCTGGCGTACAGCTCGGTCACGCGGTCGGCGTATTTGAGCGGGTCGTGGGGGGTGCCGCCGAAGTGAATCTCATGCACCGCGATCCGCTTGAAGTCGGCCTTCAGATCCGCATCTCCCTGGACTGCATCGACGATCCCGCCACCGTATCCGGCGTCCACCCGGACGCTCAGCTCGGTATACCCGGCAGTCTTGGCGAGCGCGGCGGCTTTCTTGATCTCGCGCAGGTAGCGAGGCGTGTCCCCAGCCTGAATGGTCGAGACCAGTTGCAGGTTCCCGTCCAGGTCGAGGTAAACCTTCCCAGCATCCTTGCCGAAGCGGGCACCGTCCACCCCGATTCTGGCCAGGTCAGTGGTCTTGGGCCGGGGCGCACGCTTGACGGCCATCTCGAACTGAGCGGAGGTCACGAAGGTATCGCCGTCGCCGCCCTCGGGTGGAATACCCAGCGCCCCGTAGAGAAATCCCCGCTGAGGCAGCCACCATTGACCCGGTGGGAAGACGCGGCCATCGGGGGCGGTGACTTCCCAGGCCGTCTGGAAGGTGTAGCGCTTCGGGTCGTCCTCGTCGATCGGGTGAGCGCCGAAGTCCTCGAAGTCGAACAGCCAGGCGTTGAACGTCTCGCGGCTGGTTCCGCCCGGTACGATCTCGCGGCCATGCACCACGTTCGGGAAGTCCAGCAGGCTCAGCCGGTACGCCTTGACGCCCGCCTGGGTCTTCATGCGCTGGAAGCGGCTGGTGCGGGTCTTGGGGTTGGCCATCATCACCCAGAGCTTCACGCGGTTGCCGGTGAACTGGCGCTTCATGCCGTTGTAGAAGAAGTCGGGAATACCCTCAGCCTCGTCGAACAGAGCGGCTTGGAAGGTGTTGTGCTGACCCTGGGCACGCTCGGAGCCTTTGCCGCCGCTGTCGCTGGTGGTGCGCCCCACCGCGAAGTGGGTGCCAGTCTTGTTGATGCGCGGCTCGCTCGGGAGGATGCCGCGCCCCACCTTGAAGCCCTTTTCCTTGGCCATCTCGATCAGCTTGCGGACGTCCTTCCACAGCAGATCGCTGACCTGCACGCTGGTCGGTGCGGTGCTGAGCACCATGTTGGTTTCACCCGGCGCGGGCGGGAAGCACTCGTGGAAATACAGCAGGGTGCCCGCTTCCAGCACAAACGTTTTACCCAGACCGTGCGCCGCCTCGCCGAGGAAGATGAACGGGACGTTCTCCTCACCGTCGAGTTGCTGGCGAATGCTCTGCTGCATGTCCTCAAGGATTTCGAGCTGGCCAGGCTTGCTGTTCTCGCCTGACCACGGCTCGATGCCGAGCACCTCGCGGAAGAAGCGAATCATCTCGCGCTGATAAGGGCGGAAGTCGGTTTTCCTAGCCTTCTCTCTGGCCTGATGCAGGGCGCTTCCCAGCAAGTTCGCTGAGCTGGATGAGCTTCCAGCGACCAGCCACGGCATCGAGAAGCGTGTCTCTGAGGGACTCGTCATTGGTGATCACCTCCAGTGCAGCTTGGGTCAGGTCAGCGCTCATGACTTCGACCAGGCGGGCCACGGTCGTCATGGAAAAGGTCTTGTCTTCGGTCATCTTGTTCATGCGGTCGACCATCTGGCCGATCTGCGTGGCGATGCTGCTGGCGGTGCTGATGTCCACGATCTGCGCGGGCCTGCGCGGAACGTAGTCCATCGGGCTGGGCATCTCCGGGGCATTCTTGTCGGTGGGCTTGCCCCCAGAGTGAATGTGCCAGTCGATGTCTCGTAGCCACTCGGCCCAGTCGGAGGCGAAGTCTTTCTCGAAGGAGTACTGCCAGAGCATCAACCCGTAGTGCATCTCGTCGTAGCGCTCCACGAAGTCGATCACCACCGCCCGCATTAAAGATCAACTCGGGCAGCAGGTTCATCGGATCGGGGTCTTTTTCGAGGACCGCCATCAGCTCCTGCAACCTCGGGCGGGTGATCAGCGAGCTGTAGCGTCCGTGCTTGATGGGCGTGGACCCACCGTGCAGGCGGCAGCGGCCTTCCCCGACGTGGTCGGTTCCGTGACCGGCAGGCAGGCGGCAGCGGCCTTCGCCTCGGCTGACCTTCGCCCCGCAGTGCCTTCCCCCGTTGGTCGGGTCCGTCCCGTCCGGCAGAACCTTCACCAAAGTCTTGCCTTCCGGCTGCCTCGGGACGTGCTTGCGTGACGCGCGGGGTTTCCTGGGTTTTTCCACGCTCATGGGGTTTCCGGGTACAGCCTTCGGTTTCGCTGCTTTGGACGCGGCTTTCGGTGGTGTCTTCTTGACGGCCACTCGCTTGGCCTCCAGCTTGGGCGGCTCGCTTGGGCGGGGTTGTTTCGCAGGCTTCTTGGTGGGCTTTTTGGGTGTGGCCATCTTCGTTTCACCTCCTTGGTGCACGTCAAAGCCCCAGGCTCGCTGTTGCGGACGCTGGGGCTGGGGGTAGGGATCTCCTCCTCTCCCTTTGGGAGGAAAGGCGGAAAGATCTCCTCGAGCGCGGCTCTCGGCCACGCCGGGGGACGGCTGGGTCAGCTCTTTTTCAGGTGGTGGATCCAGTCAGGGCCGGAGCGCTCCACGCGCACCACGGTGTAGTGGCGACCCAGGTACACCACCGCCCCGATCTGCAGCGGGCGGGAGAGGAGGAGGAGTTTCAGGCGGGCAGCTTCGTTTGCCATGCCCTATGCTCTCCGCGCACCCGGGCACGGGTTTACCAGATCTGGCCGCTTTCCCGGCCGGGAACGAAAAAAGCGCCGCTGATTCCGCCAGCACCTAGATCAATACGATTATGCAGACTAAAAAAATCATAGCGAATTATTACGAAAACGCAAGTGGCCTTCATTCTTCGCCGGGCGTGTCATCGTCCCAGTCGATCTCGAAGGCTCGTGCTTCTCGCTCCTGCAACTCCGGAAGTTCGTCTACCTTCCAGATCATGGCCCGGCGCAGACAGCTGAAGGCGTCGAGCAAGCCCGAATAACGGTCCTGCACGAACCGGCGCGGCCGCAGGTGGCCGTTGTTGTCTAAGAAGATCAGGTGCGCGTCGTCTTCGACCGGGCGACCTCGGTTGGCGCGGCCTTCAGGGCTGCTGTGCTCTTCGATCCAGCGGCACAGCGCACGCCAGCTCCCCTCCCCTACTTCCATGCCGGTGCTGGCTTCCAGCTCGGGCGCATTGGCCACCACCAGCTGCTGACCGTCCTCGTGCCAGATCAGCATCAGGCGGAAATACCACTGGGTGTAGTCTTCGCCGTCCTCGGCGTAGTCGCGCACGCTGAGCACTTCCCACTCGAAATAGCGGCCGGTGTGGCGCTGGGCTTCTTGGGCGTAACCGGCGGTGGCGTGCTTCCAGGCTTGGCGGTGGGCGAGCGCGCGGCGGGCGAGCAGCTGCGCGGCCTCGGTGCGTCCGGCCGAGAGCAGGCGGCAGGCTTCGAGTGCGTCGGCGTAGCTCGCCCGCCCGTGCTCTTCAAGCTGGGCGGCGCTGAGACTGCTGCGGGCTTGCGCAGGCGCGGGTATTCCGTGGTCACCACCGACCGACCGGGCCGCGTCGCGGATCATGGCGTGAATCTGACCAGTGCCCTCTACCACCAACCAGGGGGAGGCGTCCTTGACGAAGTACCGGCGGTGGATGGCCTGGGCGATCAGGTTGATCTCGTGGCGCTCGCGTTGGGCGAGAGGAGGCGTCATTGATTTCCGGGAGGGCGCGGCGCACGCAGCGTGGCGGCCGGACCGTAGCGCTCGTAATACCCGTCGAGGCGCACCTCGCCCAGGCCCGTGAGCACGTACCCCTGACCCCACGACACCCAGCGCACCCAGCCGTTAGCGCTGAGGGTTCGCAGCAGGGCGCGCTGGTAATCGGTGAGATTGACCCGCTCCCGCTGCGGCGAGGCGTCGGGTTGCTGCCACAAACCGGCCGCCTTGAAGGCCTCGATCTGATTGGTAGGCTCGCCTGAGAACGCGGCCAGCAGGCGGTAGGTGTCAGGCAGGGACTGGTGATGCGGCAAGGTGAACTCCTGTCGAGATTCTGGAAACCCCGGAACCCCGGAAGTAAGGAAGTGGGTTTCTTGGAAAGTGTGGAAGCGGGTTTCCGGATAAGTGGGGCGACGCGCTACAGTCGGAGCATGTACCAGATTGCAATCGCCAACGACAAGGGCGGGGTCGGGAAGACGACCAGCGCCATCGCCATTGCCAGCCTGCTGGCGAGCAGGGGCCGGACACTGCTGGTAGACGCCGACGAGAAGACTGCCAGCGCTGTGGAGTGGGCCGCCGCCGGTCCAGGCCTGCCGTGCGAGGTGATCAGCATCGAGCAGATGGGCCAGATGGATCTGAGCACCTTCGCTTACGTCGTGCTGGATACCAAGGCGGGCGAGGACAGCGCGGAGTTGCTGAGCCTGGCGCAAGCTGTGGATTTGCTGATCGTTCCCACCAAGCCGGACGGCGTGAGCATGCGGGCGCTGCCCAAGACGCTGGCCCCGCTGATCCGGGAAGGCATTACCAATTACCGGGTATTGATCACCGACGTGCCCGCTGCGCCAAGCGTCGAGGGCCATGACGCCCGCGAGGCGTTGATGGATCTGGACGTGCCGGTCTTCGCGCAGTCGGTTCGCCGGGCCAGCGCGTTTTCCAAAGCAGCTTTGCAGGGTGTCGAGGTGCGGTCGGTGAAGGGCGACTCTCGTGCCAAACTGGCACACCGTGATTACGAGCTGGTGGTCAAGGAAATCCTGCGATGACCAAGAAATTCGGCGGCGCGCTCCAGCAGTTGCAGCAGGCCAAAGAGGCTGCCAGACGTCCAGACCCCGGAACCCCGGAAGTAAGGAAACCCGTAAGCCTGGAAGTGGAGAAGTCCGGAAGTCCGGATGCAGGGCCGCGCATGGAGAAGTACACAACCACACTGGACAAGGGGCTAATCCTGCGGCTGAAGATGCATGCGCTGCAAAACGACCTGAAACATCAAGACGTGGTGGCCGAGGCACTTGAGGCCTATCTGCTCGCGGCGGGGCAGGGGAGAGACTGAGCACAGCAGCGCCGGTCACCACCGGCCACCACCGAGCAGGCGGCGCAGCTGGCGGCCACGCTCGATCACGGCGTGCACTTCTTCCGGATCGCGCACGATTTGTACCGGCAGTCGGTACAGCATTCGCAGCTCGCCGTGCAGGGCGGTCTGATCCGGGCGCACCTTGCCCTTCACGGTCTTCATTTCGATGATGGCCGCCAGGCACAGCAAGTCGTCGCCGAGGCTGAGAAAGAACACCATGTCTGGCCAGCCGCTCGGCAGGTCGCCCGCTTTGCCCTGGCCCCGGCGCACGTTGCCCGCGTCTGTCTTGAGCGAGTACCAGCCGTGCCGGGTCAGCAACTCGGCAGCCTGCTCCTCGACGTCGCGTTCGCGGAGAATCACCGACTGGCCTCGCGCACCAGAGCGGCGGCAGCGTTGACGGCTTCACGGACGTCCGCCGGGTTGAGCGCGTGGCGACCATACCGGCTGATGAGGGCGGCCATCAGCCGGGTGGCCACCTCGGTGACGGCGGCCTGCTGAGCAGACGGAACCGTGCGGCGCGGAAGCGGCTCGCGGGGCGGGGGAGTCGGCACTGCTGGAGCGGCAAAGTTGGGACTGAGAACAATCGGCTCGGTCAGCGCATCGATGTCGAGCGGCGGGCAGGCCGGGTGCTCGTGAATGGCCGGAATGTCCACCATGCGGGTTTCTGTTCGGGCGTGGTGCTCGCGGAGGAGCTGCTTGGTCTGTCTGCGGGCGCGGCCAGTCATGTTTCCATCCAGGCGTCGAGCAGCTCGCGGTCGTAGTCCTCAAGGAACTCGCGGGGCAGCTCGCTCAAGCGCGTGAGGTACGTCTGGAGGGCAGCAGCCTGCGCTTTGGATACGATCAGGAAGGTGCAGCCCACTTCGGTCACGCCACTGGACTGATTCACGTTCACCGGCAAATCCCGCGTGGCGGCCTCGCGGACAGAACGAAATACCGCCGCCAATTCAGCGGAAGACAGATCCGGGTCGCGGATCGTTGTTGAAGCGCAGACGAGACTGAGAAGGGGCACATTTCAAGTTTACGTTATGTAAACGTGATGTGAACGAGAAGGACGAGAGGAGACGGAAAGCCGAATTGGCACACCTCAAACGAAGCTGGACGCAATCCCTCGGATGCGTCCAGCTTCGTTTAGAAAGGTCAGAGTCTTGGATCGAGTGGCAATGTCTGGAAGTCCAGCAACTTCACCGCCTCACCGATATCAGGGTGGTTAGCATTGATCAAGTAATTGCTCTGCCCTGGACCATACACAGTGAGTGGTAAAATGACTGAAGGAACCCGCAATACAGGAGAGCTTTGCTCATCAAACCACTGATCACCAATAACCTGCGTCGCCGGTGTTTCGGGATGAGCGTTCCAAGTCGCTGGAAGTTGAGCAGCTTTGAGGTCAGCAATATATTCTTCTTCGACTTGGAAGCGGACATAAGCATGTGGAACGGTCTGGAGCACACGACTGTCCACATGGACAACGATTTCAAGCATCGCCTGCGCCAGCGTATCGCTGGTATAGATCAAACGCCGATCGTGCTGCGAGGTTAAGTCTGGGCTGTTCCAGCGTCCACCAAAACGAGCGGCACCGAAACCGTGCTCTGGAAGATCAGGATGCTGGGCGTACTGCAATTTACTGATGCGATAGAGTGTCAGGCTCACGTATAGACTCCGTGCTCTAGCCTGCTAAGCACGGTGCTCACGTACTCGGCCCCACCAGGTAGCAGGGCGAACTGAAGAGGGTTTTTGTTTCCGAATGTCGCACGAGGAGTCATCAGCCAGCGGTGTGCGTCCACAACGCTCTCAAAGTACTGCTCAGCGGCTTCGGTCACTTTTGCCAGATGGTACAGGTTGGCGCTGCTTTCCGCACCGAGCGTGCGCCCTTTGCGGCGGTGGTTGTGATAAGTGCTTTCACTGAGCTGAATCAAGTCCAGTGTTTTCGTCAGCGTCAACCCGAGATGCTTAGCGAATCGCTCCAACGCGTCAGACTTGAATCCCTGATCGACAGCGGTTCCAAGCTCCAGCAGGGTCGTGGCCTTCAGTCCAAGAAGTGAGGCACCGGGTATAGCAGGGACAGTGCGAGTTGGGATAAACGTTTGTGTCATGTCTTTTTTCCTTCCTGCGCGAACATAACGGTTCAGCCCCTGGCTTCACTGTTTTGCCCATAGGTGTAAAGACCGCCTGGACTATTACACTTGCGCGGACGTGAACCGGAACCCCACCCCCTGGATGAAATCCCGATGACCTTACCTCCTGATCGGTTTGGTGGCTTGCAGTCATGAGAAAAAGTTCCGCGAGAACTTCTTCTCCCATTGCCCCTGGCATTGGCGACCGGCGACGCTGGCAGTACGGCTCAGGAACCGTGCCGACTGGTCTTCACCAGTAACTCTATTTTAGCAGTTTCAAACTCTAAAAGTAAAGCGATGTAGGTGCAGCTTCCCGCCAACCTGTTCTTAGACTCCTCTAAGTCTCCCACGTGTCGTATGCCCTGCTATCCTTAAAGCTGGTTGTTACGCGCCAGCCGCCCGCATTGGCAAAGCGTAATTTAGTGATACTCACAGTGACGCTTCCTCTTTGAGACAGTGGACTGGTTCAGCGGGCACCTCGTTCCTGTCGAAGGGGAAAAATGAATTCGAAAGATTTTGCTCGGCGTTTGCGCGCTGCCATCAACGACATTGTCGGCGTACCGATCGCACACATGCAGTCCCTCGAAATTACAGCGCGGGCTTCTGGGTATCGCGATTGGCACGAGCTCGAACAACACCTGAAAATCGAGCCTCTACCTGCGCCAGCGATCACTGTTTCACTCAATGCCCATCTGGCCAATCGCAATCGCCTAAGCCCTCCAGAACTACAGATCATTGAGCATCTCGAACGTCGAGCCGATGCTCAGGGGATTGTTCAGGTCAATGCTCTTGAACTCGGCGAGATGGTGAGCCAAGAAGCGAATCCTCATCCATCGGCAGCATACATGCGTGGCGTCCAATGGCTCAGCCAATACAGTGGCTACCAAATATTTGATGTGATTGAGGAAAGTAGAAAACATAAAGGAAATCACATCTTGAAGATCCATCGAGAAGTTCTCTATCCCTCGCAAGGACAAGACGCAACCCTCGAGCTTTCGCTTGGGGCGATTCATGCGCTTGCAGCTGCAAGCGACGCGCTGCACTTTTACCTCTGGTTGGTAGCCAGAAGTGCTCAGGACGCAGAGGGGAAAACTACCTATCAAACTGGGGACTATGGACTGGATGAGCAGTCCCACCTGGCTCACTTAGTGGATCTCGGTTGGGCAAAGGCGACGAAACACGCCACGACCCACAGTGTTGAATTGCTGGGCATCCGAACAATTGGCGGCCCATTCTAGACCTCAGTCTCTGGTTTAAGCCGAGCGCCCGACGAACTCGAACTTCAGCACCAGGTCCATCGCTCCCACCAAGCTGCCGTCGCTGAGGAGCCACTTTTCGCCGTCGCCAAACTTGTTCTTGACCCGCTCGGTCTTGACCAGTTCGACCGGTACGCCGTCGGCTTTACGCCGGTACTGTGCGCCGGGCAACAACTTGCCTTCCTGCACCACTTCCACTTCCAGTTCAGGCTTCTTAGCGGGTTCCAGCGAGTGACCACCAATGGCCGGAGCCGATGTGGCGGCGGGCTTCTTCTGGCCAGTCCAGGGGCTGCCAATCAGGCGGTCGAGACCACGTGCGATCAGCGTGCGAAGCGATGTGCCGGTCGTGGTGTGCTCGGCTGTGGCCACCGTCTCGACGGCCTGAATCTCGGCCAGGTGCAACAGCGTCCAGCGCTCGCGGGGGAGGCCTCCGGAGCGGGTCTTCTCGCCCAGCATCATCAGCAGATCCTTCTCGCCGAGCAGATTCACCAAGAGCTGATGCGGCTCGCTCGCAGGAAGGGCAGGAAGGCGGCTCTCAAGCTCCGGAGCGGGCACAGGGGCGAATTCCAACACGCGGGCCGGGAGAGGCCGTGATTCACCGCCGGACGCAGCCACTTCCGCCGCCGCGCCGCCCGGAACTTCTTGAGGGGCTTGGTCGTTCCCGGTCTCCAGAGGCAGGAGGTCATCGAGGTCTTCTTCCGTGAAAGCGTCCAGGGGCGCAGCCTCGCCGTTAGGCGACTGCCCTTCCCGCTTGGTGCTGGCCTGCTGAGCAGGTGCCGCGTCGTTCCCCGCTTCTGATTGAGCCTGGTCAGGTGCTTCCAGAGCCGCAGGCGAAAGGGAGGAGGAGGAGATCTCTTCCAATGCGGTGCTGAACGGGCCGGGGAGTGGGGGAGCCTTGGCAGCCTCGCTTTCGCCTGCGCTTGAAGGGCCCTCTTTCTCCTCCTCTCTCTTCTTAAGATCACTCTCTGTGATCTCTCTCTCTCTAGTTGCGGGTTTCCCGTCTGACGGTTTTCCCGACTGACGGTTTCTCCGATTGACGGGAAAGCCGTCTGTCGGTGACTTACGGGAAATGGCAACCGCTTCGTCCACTTCGTCATCAACCACGTAATCCCAGCCGACGAACTTGCCCTTCTCGTTTTGGGCGCGGGTTCGGACAACGTAACCGTTGTGCTCCAGCTCTTTCATGGCGGATTGGTGTGATTCGCGGCCATCACGGCTCTGCTTTTCGAGCCAGATCATGTGGAACTGCCAGTCTTCCGGCGTGCTCATCATGACGGCGAGGAGGCCTTTGGCCTTCAGGCTCAGTGAGGCGTTCCGCAGGGCAGTTCTGTCGATCTGGACGAAAAAGCGGGTTTTTGCTTTCCGGCGAATGCTCATGGTGTGACTCCAGGTACGCGCTGCCTCTGGTCTGGTTGACCCACATGCACAGGGCGCGTATCCTGTGCATAGGCGAAAGCCACCGGACTGCGGAGTCCGACAACGTTTTCGAATTTACTTTCACGGACACCCTCTGCGACTAATGGCCTGGCAGCCACGCGGGGGGTGTTCCCGTTGGTCGATTGCTCGGTGACCTCCGGGTTCCTCCCAGCATAGCAGGCAAGTGGGTCAGTCGTTACGTTCATGCGGCCACCTTTTCGCGCAGCCCGGCCAGGTACGCCACGAGGCCGCTCTTGCCACCGCTGCCGACGATGCCTGCCCGCATGGCACGCCAAGTGAACGCCTTGTTCTTCGGCTCGAAAATGGCCGTAATCCACTCGTCACCGATCCGGAAGGCGTACATGTGATGACCACGCAGATCATCCATAGCAGGCACCTTGGCCACCAGCTCGCCGGGGCAGAACAGGCCCGGAATCCGCTGATCGACTTTGGGCAGGGAGAAGCTCATGCGGACACCGGCGGGTGGGCAATCCAGTCGTTGACCTGACTCAGCGCCCACGCGAGGCGCTCAGGTTTCAGCGGCTCGCGGATTTCCGGCACGTTCGGCAGATCCGCTGGGTACTCCTGCACGTAAGCGAATGTGCCGATCAGGCTGGCGCGCAGCAAGGGGAGTTGGACTGGGTTTAGGGCCACCCGATCGGCTTCGTCCCGGTTGAGGGCCTTGGACAGCTGCCGGTGGAGTTGGCGGTAGCCAGTCACGAATACCTGTTCCGCTGAGCTGAGCGGCGCACTGGAGTGCTCCATGCTGTAGATACTCAGCCCAAGGCTGGCGCACATGGTGGAGATCTGCTGGCGAGCTGCATTCATGGTGTTCCCTCCAGGCGCAGCCGGGCGTCCGGCAACCGGGCCTTCCCGGCTGCAGTGAGTCGAGAAGCTCCGTAGCGGCGATCGGCGAGGCCTGCCTTGGCCAGGTCGGCGAGGGTCAGGCAGCAGCTGGTGCGGCGCATCTTGACTTCACCGCCGATGCAGTGGGCCAGGGCGGTGGCCAGATCGTTGGTGGTCTGCCAGTCCGGCGTCATCAGCGTGAGCAGCCGGGCTTCCAGCGGGGTGAGCTGAGTGCGGCCCGCCAAAAGAACCTGGCGTCCGGCGTCAGTCAGCACGAACGTTTTGCGTGACCGGCCCGAGGTGCGCCGGGGACCTTGAACCAGATGGCCGAGCCGGACGCACCGCCAGACCAGGGTGTTGGCCCTCAGGTGGGTCACAGGACTGCCGGACTGGGTGACTCGCTCGGCGAGTTCGGTCGCGGTGCGGGGTTCGTCCGCCGCTTCGAGCAGAGCCAGGCTGAGGGTGTTGCGGTGACCGGCGGAGGGCTGAGGATGAATGCATGTTTGATAACCGTTGTTATCAACAACGTTACTGACTGGGCAGACAGGAAGAATTCGCCGATTCACGATCTTTCCTTCTTTCGGAAGAGCCGCGCGAAGAAGCCCAGCGCTGCCGAGCTGCTGACGAGTTTGACTCCGACCTCGGGCTTCCTGTGCTTCGGGGGTGCGTACACGGGCAGGTGCGTTTCCGCCAGCAGCTCGGCGTATCCCAGCGCGAGTGGCCGCACTTTACTGAGCGGGACACCTTCGTCCCAGATCGGCTCGGCGGCGGCCATCATGACGTTCGCGGTGGCCGGGTGCAGCCAGATCGCCTCGCCTGGGTATGAGCGGGCCAGCGCCTCCGCGTAGAGTCTGGCTTCTTCTTCGAGCTTGAACGGGCCGTGCGGAATCTGGCCACCCTCGCGCCACACCCAGATCACAAGACCTCCAGAACGTGCCAGAAGTGCCCAGCGTCTTTGCAGGTTCCAACGTGCGCGTAGCCGCGGGAGAAGGATTCCCAGCTGGGCAGGGCGACGAAAATGCGGGGCTTGGGGGCCAGCTCGTCGGGAGGCTCGCGCATCCACATGCACAGACGACCATCCTGCACGGCCACTTTGACGGTCACGGCCCCGAGAGACAGGCGCAGCGTTTTGGCTTCGTTGCGGATCAACTCGTATTTTCGAGTGGTGTCCATCAGCGGCCTCTTTGTCTTGGCAACTTGATGGGCTTGATCTGGAGCTTGACGGGCTTGGGTTTGACGGGCTGCGTGGTCATGAGCTTGGGCATGGCAGGCTCCTTGAGGGAATAGAAAAAGCGCCCGGCGGATACCTGGGCGCTTTGCGGAGAAGGTGTTATTTATCCCGTCGATTTGAAAGATAGGATAAAAGGGTTTTTTCGACGCTCGACAACAAAAAATCCTTCCTTGACTTGAGTAATGGCCTCAAGCATTTCCCGATTTTGCGAAAGCTTATCGGCAATTTGATCGGCAGTTTGAACCTTTTGGCCCGTGATGAACTCGAATGCCTGACTGAGCATAAGCGGACGCTCTGGCTCCGTTTCGGCGTCAAATGGTTCTGTCTTCAACCACCCACGCTGGGCAAGATACTTTCGGTAGTTACTATACTTTTCTTCTGAAAGTATATCCAAGCTATGAATCCTGTGTAGCATAAACGCGATACTGACTTTCCATTTGGGCTTTAGCATCTTGAGAGCGTCAAGACTGAGCGAGTAAACATCCTTGAGAAATGCCTGCTCTGGAAGCAGAAACTCCTGCGCAAAGAGCCAAGCTTGCTTCTCTATCAATTTAAATGCTGCTTTATCCTCAAGCATTTGCTGCTCTACATTCCTGTGTAACAGCAAATGACCTAGTTCATGCGCAATATCTGCGCGTGACCTAAAAGCGTTGCGCTTGACGGTATTTAAGACGATGTACGGCCTTTGATCGCTGCCACGCCATTCCGACATTGCTTCCATCTGGTCGGATTTAAGGTCAAGGCGGACAACAATAGCCCCGCTCCCTTCCAAAAGCCAAACAATGTTGGGTGCTGGGTTATCTCTCAGATTCCAATGCTCACGGGCTCGCTGAGCGATACTGATGATCATGTCTTCAGTGATCTCGGTGGGGTCTTTGGGTAGGGCACCAATCCTGGGCATATCGACTTTAGGGAGGGTGACAAAATCGCACAAATAATCGACCTGGTCCCACAAGAGCGTAACTTGTGCCTGGACGATTAACCGGGCTTTTTTTGATGCTCCGCTATAAGAGCGGTAGAAGACTGTCCCTGTTCTTGGCGAAGGCGGGGGCAGTGTGAAAAAGGCCAGGGGTTGCTGTAAGGCGCTGGCGAGGGCTTCCATAGCTGTTGAGCTTGGGGTTATCTTCCCGTCTTCATACCCACCGACGGCAGCAGGCGTCAACCCCACGGCTCTTGACAGTTCAGACTTGGTCCACCCAAGAACTTCACGCGCTTGCGTCAGCCTGGCCCCAGAAAAATTGGGGCGGTGTGGGGTCATTCAGTCCTCATTTCCTTCTTCGTTCTCCTCTTCCACAAATTGGCTGATGAATGTCGGGGCGTCCCTGTTCAGTTCAATAGGAGCGCGGCGGTTGGCCTCTTCTTCGAACATTCTCAGTAGATCGACACTCCAGTAGAAATGTGTCCCCGAGGCGTCCGGTAGGCCGAAGCGCATGTAGTCCGGGAGCCCACGCTCTCTGTTTTTAGGACCGTATCCGTAGGTGCCGTACCAGTTCAAAATCCCAGGAGGTAACACTTCCACGTCGGTGGCGATACTGCCATCCGGCATAAACAAGCGGTTGTTCGCGGACATAGCGATGGCCTCTGAGCGGTGGTCGGCATCGCGGGGAGTTTGGAGTTCGCTGTCGGTGCTGTGAAGTGAAATGCGGTGTATGTCTCTGCGGCCCGACAGCATCTCCGGATAGCCGTGAGCACCAACTCTGGTCTGTTCGAGCGTCAACTTGAAACGGTCCAAGGTGTGTAGGAACTGATCGTCCACATGGTTCCAGCGATTCGCCCCACGGGCGCGGTGCCGGATGATCTCATGATCAAATTGCGATCGGGCCAGAATGTCTCTCTCTGCTCCTACTGAGATGGCCTGATAAAGAGCGACCAGGAGCCCTTCCTTGTAAAATTCTGTGACGTAGCTCAGGGGCGTGCCGCCGGAATCTTGGGTCAGTTTCACGTCTCACACTATACATGAAAATAGTGTCAGTTTTTAAAGTGGGTAAGTCTATAGTCCTACTTTTTTGAAGTGCAGATTTCGCTCCACTGAGCGCCGGATGTTTCTTGCGTCCGAGACATGCTGGTGTTCTTGCGCTGGCCCGCAGTCGGCCCCGTTTCGTTACTTCCTCGCCTGACTGAGAGCGTTCCCTCCGAGCGGCTGTCGGTTCACAATCTGATTGTTGCCCCCGTATCGGGTGGGGTGGCTCCCTGACCCGCTAGGGTGGCTGCTCCGAAAGATTGAGACGCATCGAGGTGCTCATGCGGGGGCCTGCGCGTGAGTGCTTTCTAAGTGACTGGCCGCTAAACTGCCGGAATGGGATTCTTTCTGATCGTGG
Source organism: Deinococcus psychrotolerans (assembly GCF_003860465.1). Taxonomy (NCBI): domain Bacteria; kingdom Thermotogati; phylum Deinococcota; class Deinococci; order Deinococcales; family Deinococcaceae; genus Deinococcus; species Deinococcus psychrotolerans. Next base: position 19,544 of record NZ_CP034188.1, on the reverse strand, counting down.
TGGGCGTGGCGCTGCTGGGCTGGGCTTGGCGAGGACGTGGACGCGGAGAGAAATCGTCCATGCTGCTGGGCTGGGGCTTCGTGGCGGCGGTGCTGGGGCTGGGGCTGCTGTTCGGCAACGGGAGCACCAGTTCGCCCGTGCGTCTGGACAACACCAAAACTGCCGAGGAGCTCACCGCAGAGGACGACGCGGCAGTGGAGGCAGCGAAGGCGCTGCCCGACCCGCCGCCCGCTCGCAGCGGCTTGGTTGCCGGAGCGCCCCTGGACACCAGCGACGTTAAGGGGTACGCCTCGCACGATGAGCCAGGCCAAACGCATTTCACTGTGGTCGGCGGCCTTCCGAACGGCTGGGTACTCAGCGCCACGAATAACGGCGTCGAGGGCTACTTCGGCACCGAGCGGCTGCTCAGCCTGGACGGGGACGGCGCACGGGTCGCCTGCCACTGGTACTCGAATCAGGGTGCGGGCCAGCTCAGCCGCACCAGCTTTGAGACACTGTTTGGCCCCGCCGATAATCTGTGGAGCAGCTTCGAGCCTGCCCTGAATGACCCCAGCGGCGACGCGGGGTTGTTTCTGGACACGCTGGACGCTATCTGCATGGTCAAACCCGCAGACGCCGCCGTGAGTACCGTAGACGCGCCCGGCGGCGTTTACCGGCCCGACGAAGTGCCGCTGACCGTTGTGATAGAGGGGAACCGGGTCGAAGTGCGGCAGTAAGGAAGGGGTCACGCTGGAGCCTGAGCGAGTTGAAGGCTTTCCATCCGGCGAACGTTGTAGCCGTACTCAAAAGCACCTAATTGGTCAGCCCAGCGCTGTTCAAGCGACTTCAATTCGCTGACTTCGTAGGTGCGCTGGAGGATGGTGAGGCGGAAGGCGGCAACGCCGAATACCTTGAGATCAGCGAGGATCAAGCGGCTGGTGCTGGAGCCGCTGCCGCGCCGAAACGAAAGGCGGTGGTGCATCCGCATTTCGACATTGACGCTGCTGCCGACATAAATGCGCCCATTAACAGTGTTCTCAATGGCATACACGCCAGCGGAGGGGATGGGGAGGCTAGTGGTCATGGGGTTGCCTGAAATTGTGCTGAAAGGGGTTCGACTCGGATTTCTGGACCACCCTCAATTGGCTTGAGGGTTAGCGCGTAGCCGAGTTCCCCAGCCCAGCGCAAAAGTATTCCGCTGTTTACCTCTCGCTGTTCTCGCTCTGCGTACCTAATCGTCTGTGGGTGTACACCCAGCGACTCAGCGACAGAGAGAACGGAGCGGTTTTGCGCTGTGCGTACCCTCCTAAGCTCTGTTCCAATTGCCATGACAAAAAATTAGCATATTTGTACGCCCAAGGCAATTGTAGAAAATTATTGATTACCACTAGACATGACAATATTTTGTCACTATGATTCTATGCATGACATCGTTAAGCTCTTCCGCGATTACTGGGCGACCTTCAGTCCTCTGGGCAGGGGCGTACGTGGCCGCTGAAACTGCCCCGCCCCTTCAGGAGCGTGAGCGTGTGGGCTTAGCGTTGCGGGCCGCACGAAAAGCTGCGTCCATCTCCACCCAGGCTGGTGCCGATGCCGCCGGAATCAGCGTTCCTATGCTGGGAAGCATTGAGCGCGGCTCGCACAGCCTTACCTCAATCAGCGTAGGTAATATGTCGCGCTTAAATAAAGCTTTTGGCCTTACTTGGACAGAATTTATTAGTGTTCTGCTGCCTGTTTACGAATCCTACCTACCATATTTGAAGCGGCAGTTTGAGAATGGCAACAACAGACCGGCAGATTACGACCCACAGGTTCCAAAGATGCGCTCTATTCGCTACGGCGGAATTATTGGAGCTGGGGTTAATCCTCTTGCGTACGCCGCTGAATCTTCTCAATATGAATCCATACCGGACTTTCCAGAAGTTGAGCGTTACGATAACGACGATTTGTTAATCTTGAAAGTAACGGGCGATAGTATGGTTTCTGAGGATGTGCAAGAAACAATATGGCCGGGAAGCACGATCATTCTCAACACAGCTATTGAGCCTTTACCCGGCGATATTGTCGCCTGCTGGATTGAAAATGAGGGCGTGGGCGTCCTCAAGGTGTTTGCGCCGATTGACGGCTATTTAATGCTTACTTCATACAATAAGCGGCACTTGCCAATCATCCTGTCCGAAGAAAACCCAGGCACGATCCAGGGCGTATATGTCGGCCAGATGGCACTCGGACGCAGAGCGCATAACCGCAAACCACCGCTCCGCTCGATGTAATAACTCTTCTCTCTTAACCCTCGACGATCAGCCGAGGGTTTTGCTTTGTCTGGACTTGATAATTTTTTGTCATCACACTAATATTTAACAAGCAAAAGGGAGTGAAACTCCCAAAGGCAGAACGCCCGCCACTCAAACCCCGCGAAAGGCAAGTGGAAGGCGCTCAAGGAGAACACCAGCATGATACACGTCCCCCTGACCGCTCAACTGACCCCCCTTTCCGGCCTCTCCCGCACGATGACCTACGGTTTGAGCGTCGGCACGTGGAGCTGCACCCTGATCGTCACCTCCACCGGCCACACGAACATGCTGGGCGCTCGCGGTCGTGCGGGCTGGAGCAGCCTGGAAGCTGCTGTGATCGAGCTAACCACCGAACGCGCCGCCAAAGCAGGGCCCGCGAATCTGAGACTGCCGGTGCTGGCGCAGATGGGCGGGTGGGCGCTGTGAGCGACATCGAAACGCCCACCCCACTGACCTACCAAGAGCAGAGTGAGTGCCTTCTCAAGATCGCGGTGGCAAACAGCCGGATCGAGGAGCTGCAAAAGCAAATCTCCGAGTACGCCCAGGAGCGCCAGCAGCACGAAGCCGTTCTGATCGCCGACGCCACCCTGACCGGTCAGGAGACTGAGGAGCGCTACGGCTACCGTGTGCGCCTCAACAAAGGCCGCACCAGCACCAGCTGGGACGCCGCGCATTTGGACAAGCATCTCCCTGAAGGCATCAAGGCGTTGGCGATCAGCTATACGCCCAGAGCTGACAGCAAAGTTTTGAACGCCCTTGCCGACGCTGGCAAGCTCAGCGAAGCCGCGCTAGATGCCCGTACCGTCACGCCGCCTCAGCCCCGCATGGTGCTGGAGAAGGTGGAGAAGTGACTGCCCTCCCCTTCACCAACCCCTGCTTCCCTACCGTGCTGGTGCCGGTGCGGGTGGGTGCCGAGTGCGCCAGCGACGTGAGCAAGTGGAGTGTGAGCCACTTCCAGGGGCAGCACAGTTACTTGGTGCGGCAAGGCCGGATCGCTGAGGCGCAGGCTTTGGCGGCGGCACACGTGGGGGAAGGGAACATTGACGCCGAGAGCTACGCGGCCACGCTGTGCGCCGAGTTCGATGCCAGCAGGCCCTTCGCCACCATTGAAGGGCCAGTCGGGGCCAGCATCAACCCCCACATCACCATGATCACCGCTGGCCCGGTATCGCACCTCTCGCTGGTTGACGCGCAGAACCTCATCCTGCACCTGACCCAAGCCGTAGCCGCCGCCCGGCCCGATGAATGCGTGACGATGACCATCGAAGAGTTCTTGCAACGTGAAGCCTGATGAGCGGCTTACCCACCGTCCGCGACGTCTTGACCGCTGACCCTACCGCCGTGGTGTGCTTGTTCCGCGACCCTGACGATGGGCAATGGGTGGCGCACCTGGAAGGCGCAGGCGACCCAGACAACCTCACCATTCGGGTAGCGGACAGCCCAGTGAACGCGCTGTTGTGCCTGCTGTGCGCCGATGTTCCGGCAGTGCATGAGGCGGCATCGTGACCGGCTCCGCTCCCCGCTTCCGCCCTGGCCCCGGCGTGCTGGTGCTGCCCACGCGGCTCAGCGGCCTGAAAACGGGCCTGCGCGGCGTGCTGCTGCTCGACGAAATCAAGACCCTCATCGAAAAGTACAACCGGGAAAGTGGCGAGAAGCGCGTGCTGGGCTACGCACCGGAAGGCGGTTGGTGCGCTGACTGCCAAAGCTGGGTCGAAGGTGGGCAGGTTTGCGGGTGTAAAGCATGAGCGGCGTCAGCGACTGTTTTCCCGATTTCAAGTCAGCCGTGCACGGTCTGGCGGGTAGCCGCACGCTCTTGATCGAGCAGCGCTTTCTTCGTTTGCCAGTACTGCGTTGGCGTCAGTTCCCCGGTGGCGTACCGGAGATACAGAGCGCTGAACTCATCGACCGCAGCATCGCACTTCAAACGAACTTGTGCGAGGTGCAACCGCTCCAACGACTCGGTTATGGCCCCCGGGAGTGGATGGTGCGCGTTGAAGCCCCTCACCAGCGCCAGGATCCTCACGAAAAGTTTCACTTCTTCAGGATAGACAAGCAAACTGACGCCTCCCTTTCCACCTGGAGTAGCCCGTGACCCTTATCTCCGCCCGTGAGCCCCTCACTCACGAACTCCGGCGTGTCCTTGCCCGCCGTGCCACCGCCCGTCTGGGCACCCGTCACCACCTGAAGCTCTGCCGTCGCGTGCGTCAGCTCCAGCGCCGGTTGGAGCGGGTGGGCGGCTGATGGACAGCACCATTCCCACCACCCAGACCGCCGCGCTCGCGGAGTTGTTTGAAATCAACCGCGAGCTGGGCTACCCCGCCAGCGTTGACCCGCGCCTCGCCGAGAAAAGTGGCCGCGCCCAGTACCTCATCGGCCTCCTCGATGGCGTGGTCGCTGGTGGCAAGTGGCCCGCCAAAAAGAGCGCCGCGTGATTCTCCCCGACCGTCACGCCATCAGCCCGGCCAGTCTCGCTGCCGACAAGGCCGCTGCCCATTACCTCGCCCTGGTGCGGGAGCGTGCGCCGCAGCAGCAGCTCAGGGAAGCCAAAGCGGCCTGGCGCGTTCTGGTTCACGACATTGCCTACCCACCCTTCGCCCGCCATTACCGCACCACCGACCGCGCAAGCGGCATTCAGGAGACTCTATGAACGAATCCAAACGCGGCAGCTGGCGCATGGGCCTCGGCGCACTGCTGGCCTTCATCGGCATGAACGGACTGGCAAACGGAAGCCTCCTTGGGCTGGCGCTGCTGCTGATCGCGGTGGCGCTGTTCCGCTGGGGAGCGCAGCGGGCCTTCGTCGTGCCGAGCTTGCCCAGAGTGGCCACGGTGCTGGAGCGGGCGGCGCGGGAGTTGAGGTCATGACCGGTGAGCACATTGTGGTGGACGCCATCTGCCAAATGCCGAACTACGAGCACTGCCGCGCCGAAACGAACCTGCCGACGCCGTACCACTTGCACATATCCTCGACCGGATTAAGGCACTCAGCGCGCCCCACACGGCAAGCCCATTTACCTAATTCACGGACGAGGGGATTGATGCGGGAGCAGCGCGAACTCGTCGCGGGCGGCCACGCTGTCCTTCGCCACGGTGTACCGAAACGGACGACAGCCCAGGTTGGTCACCAGCACCTGGTAGGTCTGCTCGGCGGGTATCTCTTCGAGCACCATCACCTGCATCCCTTTGTCCTTGGTTGTATCCATTGTCCCTGGACAACTGTCGCCCAGATCTGCCTTGAGTGTCGCCAGGGTTACCTCGGGCTTCACCATGCTGAGCGGCCGCCAGACCCCGTAGGCTGGCAGGTTGAAGGTGCGCAGCGCGGACGGCAAGTCGGGCAGGTGGTATGCGGTTGCCCCGAGATAGAGCACCACCCCAGCAGCAGTGCCCCCGCTCAACTTACCGAGCATGGAGAGCGCCCTGCGCGCCCGTGTCGCCACGTTCTCACGTTTATTACGCCAGTGCAGTCGCAGCGAGACCGGCTCGTAATACGCTGCAAACCGGTCCTCAATCGCTTCTATTTTTTTAGAGTTTTCTGGCGACTCCTGGCTTTTCTTCAGCCGCGCGTATTCATCGTACAGTTTGTTTTTACTCTCCTCGAAGTCGCTCAAGTCCCTGATACTGACATCTGGCAGGTACCAGACAGCCTGGTTGTACCATCTGCTCGAGATTTTAAGTTTGCTTTGCCGATTATTAGCTTCTCTGAGTCGCTCTTTCAGTTCCCATTGTTCGGCGATCGAAGGCCTCGTCTTTTTGGACAACTCGTCCAGCCTCAATTGGTCGTCAAGCGACTGATATTGCGGAGCCAGCACCCAGCCCACGTACGTGATCATCGAAGTGATCGAGATCAGTGTCACCAGAGCACCCACTGCCGCGATCACCAGCATCCAGAATCCGCCCTCTGTGGCCATGCCTGCGTTGGGAAGCTTATTGAGCGCCACTCCGGTGAATGCCAGAGTGGCCACCGCTCCGAGAGCCGCAAGCTGCCATTTCGCCACAGTTCGCAGGTCCTCAATACGTGTACGCTCATCGCTGACCACCGGGTCTTCAAGGGGAACGATTGGAGTCGCCGGTGCGGAAACCTCAGCAACCCCAGTCAGCACTTTGCGGCCTCCAAGCGCTCGCCACCATGTAGTAATAGCTTCTCTCATACTCCCCCCGAGAGCGCCGTGTAGGCAGCATGCATACTTTCGGTGCTCGCATTTATTGTACTCTAATATACAGTTCAATTCAGCCTAAGGACTTGCTGGAGTTGTGGACTATGCTGCTAAAACTGGCCCCCGTGCCCATTGAGCAGCAGTCCCTGCCGCGCCCCCTCAGAAGGGACGTATGAGCAGTCCCAAACGTCCCGCTCCCCGCCCGCCCTTGTTCTCCTATCTCCTGGGCAGCGCTGACATCGCCGGGAAGAAGATCGTCGATTTGTTCGCCGGTGGCGGCGGGGTCAGTCTCGGCATCGAACTGGCTCTAGGCCGCAGCCCGGACGTGGCAATCAACCATGACGGTGAGGCCATCGCCATGCACGAACACAACCATCCCTGCACCCGGCATTACCAGACCGACGTGTTCGAGGTTGATCCACGCGAAGCTGTCGGTGATGATCCAGTGGCCCTGCACGTCCGTTCCCCAGGACTGGAGAGCTGCCTCGACGTCGATGCGTTCGAGCGGATTGAAGCCGAAGTAGCCGCGCCCGAAGTGCCGACCGTCCCTTTCCGCCCTCACGTGCCTGCCGACTGGGTTCAGCCGGGACTCTGGTGACCAACATGCCCCATCATTTGAAACTCACCGGCCCTATCGGCTCGGCCACAGAAACTGGCGTGCCAGAGTTCGCCCCTTCGACCTGCCTGACCTCTTGGTTCCTGGACCTGCCGCTCGCGCATCCGTTCTGGCCCCGCTACATGATCAGCGTGGTGCATCTGCGCGAAGAGCTGGGGATGAGGCCTGCGATCCTCCTCTACCCAGAGGCGACCCATGAGCTGATGATCGGGGCACTCGATCCGCAGTTCAATCCAGCGGCCCACGACGCTTCGACTTGGAAGTGGATGCAGCCGTTCAATGTCGTGCATCAGTTCCACGGTCTCTCGGACGGTCAGGCCAAAGCTCTGGCGCAGTGGGCCGCTGGTGAGGTAGTCGAAGGGCGGCTGTGGGTCGAGACCTCCGACCGGATGGGAGAACGGGAACGCTGGAAGCAGGCCCTTGGCGAGCGTGTGGCGCTGCTGGGCCGGGAGCAACTGGCATGACCGAACGGACTGTTGAGGAAATCAAAACCCGCCTCAAGGCTGTTGATCACATCGAGATCAGTGACAACACCACGGGTCAGAAGTTTTACGGTTACAAGCTGGGCGTCGGGGACAGCACGCTCAGTGAGATCTGGCGCTGCACAGACGACAACCGCCATCCTGACCATGCGGCCCACGTGGCGGCGGGTGGAGACGTCGCTGATCTGTATTGCGACAGCCACTATGCCTCGGTGGATGATGAAGCGGCATTTACCTTCCTGCTGAACGCCAAAAAGGACATCGCGTTCTTGCTTGAGCAGCTGGCGCGTGTGCAGCCTCTTCCCGAAGAGTGGCGGTCTGCCGGGCGGGCGACACGGGAGATAGACGCAACCATCACCCTCCTGAACTGTGCCGATCAGCTTGACGTGGCGCTGCGCGGAGAGAGTGAGCAGGTTAAATCTTTGGCCGCACTGGTCGAGGCCAGATTATGAGTCGTACCACTGGCGGATTTGGGCTTGTGGCCTCCGGGAAACCCGCCCGATTGCTGGCCTCTCTTGCCCGGCAAGGAACGGTTCCGGGCGTAATGAGAGACGAGAAAACCATGCAGCGTCTCATTGAACTCGGCCATGTCGCCTGGTCCACTCAGCAGCAGCAGCCCGCCGTCACGGAATCCGGCAAGCAGGCGCTTGAAGCTCTGTCGTCCAGAAAGCATGAACTCAAACGGACGCGGGACCGAGGGGAAGCCAGAAGGCAGGTTCTCTCATGACTCAAGAAGTGGCTCAGGCTTTCACCCAGGTTGCCGATCAGTTCATGGTGCCCGATCCTGCCCGGCCTGATGAGTGGATGTGCCGCTTGTGCTCGGGAGAGACGATACCCGGCGGTCCAGGGATTCACGAGCCAGATTGTGCCTTGACTGTTCTGTTTGAGGCGCTGGAGGCCGAGTCATGACCACCTTTTCAGAGTTTTGCCTGCTGTGCGGCGAGCGAATGGTCATCGAGCACCACGAGTACCCGCTTTACGACACCTACCCGCCGCTCGACGATCCGCACGCGCACTACGTCTGCGCCAACCCCGACTGCCCAGCCTGCATCGATGGCGAGGATGACGATGATTGATTCAGCAACCCGTACCCATGATTGGCGTGGCCAGCAGCACCGTGACGAGTGGGACCGCGTCAGCGTCTCTCTGTTCGTCTGCGCGAGCTGCGGCGCAATCTTCCGGCCCGGCACGCCGCCGCGCTGGCTGGAGCGCTGCGAAGGGACAACAAACACCCACGCCGAGCGGTACCGGGAGCGGTCAGGGCGGCAGACGTGATCTGGTTCACGCTGATCGTCTTGGCCTTGATCCTGAGCACTGTGCCGATTGATCGCCACCCCTGGCCCGCCGTCTGCATTGCCTCACTGACGGTTGCCGTGATCGCTCTGGATTTTCATGTGCGGGGCTTGCTGTGACCGTTCCACTCTTCCAGCCCGGTGACCTCGTCACATGGCGTGAGGCCTTCACTGGCCGCGAGTGCCGGGGCGTGGTGAGGGAATCGCGGGAGATGCGGGAGGCGACGGGCGAGGAAGTCCACTGGTACATGGTGGCCTCGGTCAATGACAACGGAGAGCCGGGCCCAGCCAGACCGCTCGCCGAGCGCCGCTTGAAGTCTGCTGGGGAGCGCTACCCGGTGGCGAGCGTGCCCACGCCCACCCCCCAGCCTGCTCAGAACCGGAAGGCGAAGTTCAAGCTGGGCGAGCTGGTGACTTGGATCGAGGGCCGCAGCGCCCGCGAGCGACGTGGCCGCATCGAAGCGATCTCGCACGAAGGCGGCTTCGGGCACAGCTACCTGGTGCGGAGCGTTGCTGCGGATGGCCAGCTCGGTAAGCAGGCCCGCCAGTTCGCAGAAGTCGAACTGCAAGCGCCGCGCGAGCCGGAAGCGGATCTGCTGCCGCCCGACGAGCTGGCGCGGCGCATGGCGGATCTGCGCGAGCGGCTCAAGTCGTGAAGTTTAGACGCTAGAACACTCTCATGGTTTCGCTATTGGCTACCACTCATAGCATCGCGTGATGGACAGTCTGTGTATCACGGACACAGAGTACAGTTACCATATTTTAGGTTGAAATGGCTTGTCTGTGGAGAGGCTATAGATGCGAGACTTGCCCACAAGGAGTTGCGCCATGCTCGATATTTCGCTAGATGCCGCTACCTGCCTCAAGATGCTCAACCGCTTGATTGGCACCGAAATGAGATTCGTCTACCTGAACCATAAGGGAGAGCTTGAGGTTCGGCACGTCGTAGTAGAGCGTGTATTTTTTGGCACTAAGCTTCCCTACCACCAAGAGCACCAGTGGCTATTTGAAGCACTTGATTTGGAACGTCAGGCTACTCGCACCTTTGCGTTTGAACACATCTGCCCAGAGGGTGCTGAGGCATTCTCCATAAAAGAAAAATTATGATTTAAACCTCATCAGCATGACGGCTCCGAGGGAAAGATTGGGTTCATCAGCTACCCGGAAACCCTCAAAAAGAGGCTGAGCCCGTCGTGGCGTAGAGTCCACGATTGCACATTCACCTTCCAAAACGCGTCCTTGGAAGGTGAATTGCATCTCAGGTGCAGTGATCCGCCACCCACTCTCATCGAGATTTATGCCGTCCAAGATATTGGGAAACAGGTGTTTCGTGGCACTCATTCCTGGGGGGATGAAATAGTTCCCCTTGTGGTAGGCAGACGAGATTCGCCAAGTCAGCATGGTGCTGGGAATGGCGCGCCAGAGTAAAACTAAGTCTACCCCCAAGTCCAGATGCCGCTTGAAAAGAGCTGTGTACGAAACCAAATACCGATCGTAGAGACTCATATGAAGTTCCGAGTTGTAGACACTCAATATGTCGGGGAAAGCAAATCCCCAAAGATCGTCCAGAGGCATCAGTAGCTCAGCGGCGGCCAAATCGCATAAGGCTTCCACATGTGCCCATTGTTCCGGTTCCCGCAAGGCGCTGATTGCTTCAGGATGGCGACTTAAAGAGCGGTACAGAAGAACATGCCCCAGCTCATGAGCTACCGTGCTCCTCAATCGCCGCCATGATAAATACTCATTGACGACGATCACGTATCCGGTTGCGCGCCGTTCTAGACGGCCACGAATCTTGGCTGGAAGATGCTTACTGCGCTCAACCTCTACTTTAAGCATCCTGGTGACGTTCATCAGGCCAAAGGGCGGCTCGTGCATGTGGCAGTACAGACGGGCCCGACGGCACAGGTCCTTCATGGCTCTTTCTGGTGACGTTGCCCCATTTAGCTTCGCGAACAGTGCAAGCGGATTCACCCTGCTGCTGACTTCTCTAGAAGAGAAATCAAGTTTGAGTTGCTCTATCAAGGGGAATTCCTTCGACCAGAAGGATGACGGATGGCCTGTAGAGTGGCTTCGGCTTCTCCCAAACTCAGGCTGGATACCAGGTCAAACGGTGAACCTAGGCCGGTAGATTGAGCGGCAACGAACTGGTTGACATAGTGCACAGCTAGTCCGTATGCCTCAAGAGATGTCGGTTTACTGAGCCCTTGCTTTTCCAGCTCGTCGATGTGTCGTAAGGCTTCCTGCATAAGTTTGTCTGGGGCAGAGTGCGCAGCCACAAGTGCAGGTACCTCGTCAAACAGGGGTGCGACATCGCCAGGAAGGCGTTCTTCCAGTAGCCCAACACCGGGTTCCAGCATGCCGTCCTTGGTCAGATAATCTGCCTCACCTAAAACATAGATTCTCACGTTTGGAAGAGCCGACTGCATCTGGGAGATGCCTTCATCAGAGTAAAAGATTGACGCGATTATCACCTGCGCAGGCTGAAAGCGGGCGATCGCATTCTGAGCGAGTGCCAGGGCAGTACAGCCCGATGCCAACACAGATTTGGCGATGACAAGCAATTTGAGCTGTTCCTCTATTACAGGCCAAGCCGCTTCGACAGGCTTGGCAGTGAGTACTGCATTCCCACGGATATTTCCGAAGGATAGGTAACCAGTGTAAAGAGCACCAAGCTCCTGCTGGATGGGCACGCCCAAGTGAGAGCGCTCCTCTTTAGTAGTGATGACAAGTGTCTGGGGAAGCTTGGGTATTGGTCCTGTGACCGTTTTCCCCTGGGGTGTTGTAAGAGAAACATTTGTGGCAGTAGTAAGGGCATCTGCCATAATGGCAGCAGCTACCTGGCGGCCCAACTGGGCTAAGACTGGAGGTAAGCTGCTAGTGGGAGCTTGAGCATCGCGCACTTGATTCTTGTATGCCTCGTAATAAGTGCCTTCCAATTTATGAAGAGACATACCCACTCCGTTTCCAAGCCTCGAATGAAGCGATCAGTTGACTGACGCAGCCCCAGAAATCTGTCGCTATCTGCCTACGTTTAAAATCTAAGATGTACTCTGTATCAAAAATCCTATAGTTGAGTAAAACAGATTCTTTAGTCTTTTTGTAATCCATTTCCGTATCAGATGTGGGCTTTATGCTAAGTGCGTAGAACAAAAATTGATCATATATATCATGATTATCTTTTAAGAGGATGCGCTGCTCCAACCACCTATTTATGTCATCACGCGCGTGCCGAGCAAGTTCGGTGGAATTCTGATAATCCACTGTCCAATAGCCCTTTTGGTAATCGCGAACTCGAGCGATGAATTGGACTTGCTCTGGATCAGGGTCGATACCCGTTTTGAGATAAACCAGCACTTTGGTTGGATCGGTTTCTACTGCCGCGTCGAACTCGCGCTCAGTGGCCGATAATTGTGTACCAGGAGCAACAAATCCATACCGATCACCTAGCAGCAAAATGTACAGGCCTGCTCGCTTGGCTATTTCCCGGGTACCAGCAATAGAACTGGCTGACCCTACTCCGGCGAAGGCAGGTGCTGCGCCGACAACACTAAAAATGCCGAATTCCCTCAGGAGCTGATCCATGGCGGCTCTTTCCTCCCCCATGTTTAAGACCGTTGAACTCAGCATGGCTTCAATCACGGTCAAATCCGGAGTTGCTAATGTCCAAGGTCGGTCGGGGCATAGGTCAGGATAAACCAAAGATTGATACAACGGCGTATTTTTTGCACGCAGTTTAGATTTCTGTAGCGTAGGGCGGCCCGCGCTGATGGCCTAAGCCACTCGCTGGATGCGCCGCGCTGGGCTGCTGGGTAACCTGCTCTCAGTCCCTCAAGCGTGGGATCACCGGCATGACCTGCCAGGTGCCCCTCGCAAGTCGAGAATGGCCCACGCTCTTCGCTTCAGCGAGCCGCTCAACGAATCTCCTCCTCTTTTTAATTTCAAAGAGGAGGAGATCTTTTCATTCCGGTCTGGCTTCTCTGAGTTCCGCGACGAGCTGGGCCTTACCTTCCTCGGTCATCAGTCCCCGCAGCAGGTGTTCGATCACGTGATGCTTTTGCAGCCCGCGCCAGCCTTGGCTCTGCAACTCAGCAACGAACGCTTCCAGCTCCGAACGGAACACAGGCTGCACGCGGACGCTCAACGTCTCACGCGGCGGCGGCTGAACAGCCCAAGCGGTAGGCACTTCGTCGGTCGGCATGAACTGAAATTTACCACGCCCAACCTCTATCTTTGATTCATGCCCCGCGCCCAACTCATCGACACCATCACCAGCGAGATCTTGGACGATCTCGGCTGGTTCGACACCGCCAGCCAGGCCCGCACCGGGTGCGCCATGCATGCCAGACAGATGCTGGTCTGGGAACGCAGCCCGGACGACCTGTGGATTGCCGAGGGTGAGGAAGAGGCGTACCACGTCGAGGCGGACGTATCCCAAACAGCGAGTGCCGAATGAGTCAGACGCGGTGGTTTGACTGTTGGACTTTGAGCGATGAGTGGCTCAATCTTTCGCGGAGCCAAGTGCTGCGATTGGTAGCTGGCACGGAAATAGCTCTCCTCTCCTCCGAAGGTGAGCGAGAGATCAAGGCGCTCGAAGAATTGCTTTCCATTCACGACGAGGTGAAGGCGTACATTTTGGCGGGTGCTAGGCAAGGGCAAAAGCTGCATATCAATAAGAGGGAACTTTAGTCGCTGAGTGGACAAACGAAAAAAGCCCCTGCACGACCGCCGAAGCGGGTGCAGGGGAGCTTGTGTGATTTAGGCTCTGCGACGAGGCAAAGAAGGCGATAACACACCCTGAATGACCCTCAGTACAATCAGCGTCATCACTCCTAAGCCTGTAACTCCCTTCCAGAACTCGACTCCATTCTGAACAAAAACGATGACTGACAGAATAAAAGGAAGAAGTGCCCATATCCCCCAGACAATTGGGGGAAATCGTTTAGGTTCTTGATCCGATCCTGCTTTGTAGAGCATGATGCAACCTAATACGATAAGCGCGACGGCAAGCAGAAGATATCCTGCTGAATGTACGTACGAGAAGACCGATTGAGAAAGAGTTTGTTGAAAGTTAGGTAACATACAAAAGTATCTAACATCTCTGGAGTTTTGTAGACTGCTGAAAAATGAGCGCTCACCACTTCGCCACAAAAAAGGCCACGCTCCCAGCATCAGCCAGGGCGGGGGCTTTGGTCTTGATTTACTTCAGGGTGTTTGCCCGGCGGCCCGCTCAAGATTTAGTGCCAGCAACCGCGAGAGCACTTCGTCTTCGGAGAGCGGCCAGTCCCAGCCGTAAGCAGCGGCCACCGCCTGGTCGAGCCGTTCGTGGGCGTTGACCAGAGCGGAAGCTGCATGAGTAGCATCGGGCTGCTGGCGTAGGTCCGCGACGGCGTTGTAAAGCCCAGTCAGCGTCGCCTTCGGGTCTTGCGCTAAGAGATGCTCGCGTACCTGCACTACATACTTCGCCCACTTCTCGATCTCAGCCCGTTGAGCATCGGAAGGCTGAGGGAAGGGGAACGTCTCGAAGCAGGTTGATGGGGTGTAGCGAAGATCATTACCAACACCCATATAAGTCCCCTGTGCACGTCCCCAGACTTTGTGGAGACTTGAATTGAGTACCCCGAATGCGAACTCGTCTTCACGTGCAATGACCACGACTTGGCTGTCCGGAAGTGTCCCTGCTGTAATCCAGACTGGAAGCAGATGTTTGGCTACTCTCGGGATACCAATGAATCGTGGTAAACCAGCAAGCTTTTGGCGCATGCCTGGCCGCGACTCTTGATGTCGCCACCAGTAGGTCACATGATTTGATCGGCGTAGATTTAGACGTCCGGCTTTGATGTGCTTCTCAACGTACTCGAACGGTAATAAATACTGAGCCGCTTCAATCTGATCCATCTGCGCGAAATCAATAACCCATTTGCCGCTGGGCCTGCGAATCAAATCCATACCGTTAACCCAAGGTTTGAGGACATCCGCATTCCTGACTCCATCCGGATTCGGAAGATTCAACCACTGCTTTGCCAGCTCCCCAGGGATGTCAAAAGCTCCGCCTTTCTGAGTACCGATAAAACTGATGTTCGCGTTCTCTGCCAGGGGCTTGGCCTGATTGACGTCAGCCCGGGCACTGAGATCAGCGTTGATGCTTGGCACCCGTTGTCCATTGAGCAGGTGTTCTTGCTCCTGACCTCGATCAAATCCGAACAAGCTCACCCGCACCGCCGCGCCGTCTTGCAGCCAAGGTTCGTCTGGCCAGGCCATGAAGATGTCGCCCGTCGTCTTGATGCGCTCCAGCACTGTGCGATTCTTGCCGCCTCGGATGCTGTTGGTGGCGACGAAGCCTGCCCGCCTCGTCGTTCCGGCCTCGATGGCGGCTCGCGCCTTCTCGGGCCAGTAGCAAACCAAGTCGCTCTGCCCAGGTAGGCGGTCACCATAAGTCTGGCGCAGTGTGGCGGTGTACTCGCTGCCTAGGCGTTGATTCATCATCTTGTCACCCAAGAACGGCGGGTTCCCAACGATGTATTCCGCTGCTGGCCACGCAAACTCGCTGCCGTCTTCGTTGAGCAGCGCATCGTGGTGTTGAATGTTCGTCAGCCGCTCCAGCACTGGGGTTGGCCAGTCCCCTCCGTGCGCCCGCTTCCACTGGAAGTAGCCGATCCACAGCGTGATACTCGCCAGTTCATGCGCGAACGGTTCGACCTCGATGCCCAGCGTCTGCCTCGGATGCACCAGCGGCGGCAGATCAAAATCCCCCGCTCCGTATTCGAAGGCCGTCAGCCGCACCTCGTGCTCCAGGTCCAGCAGCTTCTTGAGCGCCACATACAGGAAATTCCCTGACCCACAAGCCGGATCAAGCACATGCACCGCGCCCAACCGCCCCTGGAAAGCCTGGAGTTGAGTGACAGCATGGCGTTGCCCACTCCGCATTGCCGCCAATTTGGCAGTCTCCGCCTTAACGCCTTCCCACTCCCGGTTGAGGTCAAGCATCAATACCGGATCGACGACCCGCTCAATGTCCGGCACCGAGGTGTAGTGCGCCCCGCGCTGGCTGCGCGTCTTGGCGTCCAGGCTGTCCTCAAAGAGCGTGCCGAAAATGGCCGGTTCTACTTCCGCCCAGTCCAGTTTGGCGGCGGCCACCAGCGCGTCGGCGTCCGGCGCAGTCACGGGGAGAGCGAAGCCGTCGTCGAACAGGCCGCCGTTGAAGTGCCGCACGTCGCTGCCCCAGAACTCGCCACCGTGCTGCATGGCTGTGAACAGTTCTTGAAAGTAGCCTTGCGAGCGCTCGGGATATTGCTTAGCTCTCAGTAACACCTTGGTGAGCAGCCCGCGCTCCAAGAGGCCGACATCCTCAGCGAACATGGCGAACACCACCCGCATCAGGAAGTGGGCCACCTGAGTGCGCTCGTGGTCCCGGCTCAGCAGCGACTGAGCAACCTGGCCGATGCGGCGAGTGGCGTCCTGGGTGATGCGCTCGCGGGCCAGGCGAGGATCGAGCGCCGCCGGGTCGTGTAGGGCCGCCCGCAGCACCTGCATGGCTGTCAGATCGGAGCCGCTGACTTTGGCGTCGCGCTCGATGTCGTCCAGGGTGACGCGGTAGGTCTTGGGGCTGGTGCCAGTGAAGTTGGTGTTGACCTCAATGACGCTCATGTCCGAGGTGATGATCAGCGGCGGGTTGCCCAGCTCGCGGGCGTAGAGGGTCGCCTGCTGCAAGGCCTTGCCGAGATTCGCACCCAGCCCCTTGTATTCGGCGATGAAGAACCCAGCTTTGAAGACGTCGGCGAAACCACTGTCTTTGGTGCCGACTTTCTTGACGTGTCGCTCGAAGGTGTAGTCCTGACCGAGTCCGGCCTCGCTTGGGGTGGGGTGTTGGGCGAGTTGGCAGAGGTCTCGCCAGTGGTCCTGGTAGCCTGCGCGTTCAGAAACGGTGGGGGCACGCTCACGCCAGCGTTGGGCAAACTCGTGGGGTTGCATGAAGAGGAGTGTAGAGCGGCTGGGCAGTGGAGATCTCAGCAACAAAAAAGCGCCCCCGCACCGGCCTGAGCCGAGCGGGGGCGCTTTTGGTGGTTACTTCGGCCAGATCTGCTGACCCTCCACCGAGAGGGTGAACGTCGGCTCCGCTACCGGCTGGCCCTGCCCCCTCTGGGTAATCACAAGACGCTGCGGTCCGACGAACTGGTGCGAGACCCGCCCAGACGCTTCGGTGACGGTGATTACCGCCATGCTCGTGCCCGAACAGGCAACCGGATCGATGGCGATTCGGTGATCGGGCCGCTCGGTGGCCGCCGCCGTGCAGGGCCCACCCGTCTCCGGACGAGGCGCAGTCAAAGCCGTGACTTCGAGCCAGCTCTGCTCCGGGCCATCAACAGTGGCAGAGGGCGGCGGAGTGCCCACGATGCCACCGATCACCACTGGCGGAGGCCTCGATGGGGTTGCGGGCGTCACCCAGGAGTCACCCGGCCGTGGCGGTGCGGGATTACTAAAAGGCGAAGGGGCGGGCATGGTCGAACAGGAGGCGAGGGAGACCAGCCCAATCAAGCTCAGCAGCAGCAAGTTCTTTTTCATGGTGCTCCTTGAAACGACATCGGCCCGCCGAATGTCACGGGCGGGCCGACAGGTGAAGGGTGCTTACGGTGCGGTGAGCGTGTACGTCTTGCCGTCGGCGCGGCTGTAACTCGCCGTGACCTTGCTGACACCTCGGCTGGGCAGCACGTAGGTTTTAGTGGCTGAGATGGTCGGGAGCGTGCAGACGATCTGCTGCCCCTGCGCCGTACAGCTCTTGTCGTTGACGGCCAGGCCGTTGCCGGTCAGCGTCAGCGTGGTGGCCAGCGCGGCCTGAGCGCCCGCCTTGAAGCTGATCACCTGAGCGCCGCTTTGCATGTCAAGCCGCAGATCCGCGCCGCCGGAGTCGATCACCGGAGCGGGAGGTGCGGTCGGGGTGATCGTCGGAGCGCAGCTGGCCAGCCCCAACGCGCAGCCCAACGCGAGTAGCAAGCGCCTCATTGCAAGCCGCCTGCGGGCAGGGTGCTGTCATCCACCACAGGCGCTGGGAAGTTGGTGTCAGGGACGCTGGGCACCGGCTCAGGGGCAGGCATGGGCGGCGTGGTGGCCTGCTGAGTCCAGTTGTCCAGCGTGCCTTGCACCAGCGCGAACGCTTCATGCACCGCTTTGGTCATGAGTTGCTCGACGATCATGTCGTCCAGTAGCGTGGCGTTGAGCATGGGAATGTTGGCCTCAAACGTCCGGTAAAGGTCCATGCCCTTGGCGACGGCGATCTTCTCCTGATCCGGGCCAATCAGCTTGCCGAGGTTGCTCTGCGCCACCTGAATGGCTTGCAGGCGGGCGTAGGCGACGCCTTGCAGCGCGTAGAGCCGGAGTTTGGCCTCCAGCGCCTTGAGGTCGAACTGAGAGCCGAACATGCCGAGTGAAGCGGTGAGCAGTGCAGTGTTATTCATGGAGTCTCCTGAGATACGGGAAGGCGAGGTGTCTTCGAGCAAACGAAACCCCCGCTCAGGGTTCGGGCGGGGGGATCTGATCGGGCAGCGGATCGACGGGCGGCGGCTCAGCAAGTGGCACGGGCAGCCCGTTGTCGGCGTTGGCTTTGTCAGCCAGCGTGCCGCGCACGGTATGGACGCCGAGCATGGTCACGCAGGCGGTCAGAATCGCGTCGGTACCGCTGGGCATGGCCCGCTGAGCAACGGCGGAGTAAATGAACACCCCAATCACGCTCAGGAAGCCGATCGCCGCTGGAATCAGGGTGTAGACGCCGCCCGTCGTACCCGGCACGGCGGCGTCTCTGAGGCTCAGGCGCTGCTTGGACGTCATGCCGGCGTGATGCTCAGATCAGCGGTCTGGGCGTCGAGATTCAGCAGCAGCCCCCGGTAAACGGCGCGTCCGGCGAAGGGCGTCCAGTCTCCGGCCTGATCTTGTAGCGTCACCCGTCCGCTGTTGCCGGTCACGGGCGAACCGGGCGCGACAGTGCCTTGCTGCTCGGCGAGGGTGGCCGGACGCATCCAGACACTCCCATCTGCCTGCACCGCGATGGTCGTGGCGAATGTTTTGCTCTGCACCACGAACCGCCCAGTCACGACCTTGCCGCTCAGCTTCACCTGACGGCGCAGCGGCTGCACCGGCACTGGCTTGAGGGGCACGGCGGTGCGGGCCATCGCGTCTTGCCAGGGCTGAACGGCGGTACCGGGCAGCGGGTCAGACCACTGGAAGTGCATCCCGTCGGCGTATGGCCCAGTCCAGCGTCCGCCCCACGTCCAGCCGCACTCCTCCATGCAGCGCACGAGGCCCTGGTCAATCTGCATCCGGGCCAGCGGCACACCATATCCATTGGTGTTGGCGTCGAAATCAATCGCCGCGCCCCACGAATGCACTGAGAGCGGGCGGCCCGGTGTCCAGCCCATGTGCCTGGGCACGTAGCAGCCGTTGTACTCGCGCAACTTACTCAGCAGGCCGCGCCGCACCGCTTCTTGCATGGTGGCGATGAAGACCGGCGCGACTTGCTTGTGCATCCACAGATGCTTCGCCGGCTTGCCCCCGGTCGGCGGGAACCCAGCAAACTGCGTCAGGTCGACCTCGACCAGGTGCGTGCTGGCCCAGGCCGGGTCGGGAATCACGGCCCCGCGCTGCTCGGGGTTGTCACGGTATGAAAAGCGCCCCAGGGCGAACGGGAGTTCGGTATCCGAGGGGCGCTGGGCAATGGCAGCAGCAAAATTAAACGTCAT
>NZ_CP034187.1 GCF_003860465.1 Deinococcus psychrotolerans | reverse complement strand
GCGATTCTCCTTAAGTACTGTTCGATGAAAGCGGACTGCTTCTCGACCAGAACAGCAACCCTGGCTATGCTGCGGGTGAGACCGATCAGCATCAGGGTATTAGGGTCAGGTCCGTAAGGCAGATTCGTCAGTATTACGACGGGGCACTCCCTTCCTTTGAAAGCTTGTACGCTGGTGTAAGGAACTTCATGGGCACTTTGCTGACCGTATGGGGCAAAAGGAAATCCCTGTTGCTGCGCGCGAGCGGCCAATGACTGGTCTGGACGGCAGCCGGAGAGCACCACCATCTCTGCTGAGGTAAATCCCTCGTGTTGAAATTGCTGCTGCACATCGGCAAGCATTCCAACGACTTGCTCCGGTGAACCGTATGAGGTCAGCGGTTGAACCAAGTCGTCTTCTCGTACCGTTCGTCGCCACGGTGAGTGTCCACTGTAAAGCTCAGCGAGAGAACTCACACGGGGCAAAGTACGGCGGTTGTCCTGTAGGTCCAACGACAAGTAGCCCGCGAAAATGTCTTGAGCAGTAAACGTTGCTTCCCCTATCCGCAACTGCTGGTACCGGTCATCGAGGGTGGCAATGACCCGTCCTTCTGCCAGACCGCCTTCGACGCACAGGTCCAAGGCGGCTCTTGCCTCCGCCTGAAGTAAAAAATCCTCAGCCTCGTCAATCAGCAAGGTTCTTACTGGACGAAATATTCTCGCTGTATGGGCTACCGCCAGCTGCTGCGATCCATGGTGCGTCTGTAAAGTGCTGAGCAATTCATGATAGGTCGTTACCTTGGCTACATTCCGAAGTTGGCGACTCAGATCCTGCGCAAGCAGCCGATTGAAACACACCAGCAAAGGAGGACCGTGACCCTCAGTCACCACACGCTGGGCTGCTTTGATCAGCAGCCCGGTCTTGCCAGTTCCTGGCCCGCCGCGTATCAGTAGACGATCGTTGAGCCACACTGCATCCAGCAGCAAATCAAGTTCATCCAAGTGCCGAGACAATGCTCGTCGTCCTTGCATCAGGAACGAGGGTGGCGTCCAGACTTCAGGAAGATAAGAACCAACCGTTGGACAAAGCAACTGCAAAATATCTCGGCACATCGCTTCACTCAACGGCATTGGAGAATCTTGCCCCCGACGCTCCACCGCGTCCCTGCGGGCATTATCAAGTGCGGTTAGAACGCACTCCGGAAGCGACCGGACGCTCAGATCATGACGGTCGACAACCTGCCAGGGGTGCCATTCGATGCTTCCCCCGTCTGTGTAGAATTCCGCGAATGGAAAAACCACCAGGCTCTCGTACTGAATATGCCGGTACGTAGGATTATGCCGGGTTAGGTAGTCACGGAGCGAAAACATAGCGTCACTGGCCTGCCGGAAGGGTGAGCGGACTCGTGGAGAGTCCTCGCCCAAATGCCACTGACCAGAGAACGGATCTCGATTGACTCGGGCATGCCCTTTGACTTCTACAACCACAATGCCGAATTCAGGAACGAGAAACACGAGATCCGCCTCACTATGCTGGAAGTACCGGTGCTCCGCCAAGTCTAGAGAGTGCAGGACCCACCAATCCGGGTGTTGACGATCAGCGTGCAACCGGAGTAACAACTCTCGCTCACCCAAGCTGGGAAGATCCGGAGGCAGTGATGCTGGCACTAGCTTCACTGAGGTATATTTCCCAATTCGTTGCCGAATGGTGTTGGCCAAGGTGACACGGCTACATGCAGAACCCGGTGAGCATGGATGCTACCGCCTCCTAACTTGGCTTCGAGGTAACCATGCTCCTCAAGCGCCAAGAAATCCAGCTTCAGCAGGAGCTGTAGACGCTGTTCACCTG
Organism: Deinococcus psychrotolerans; assembly: GCF_003860465.1. NCBI lineage: Bacteria > Thermotogati > Deinococcota > Deinococci > Deinococcales > Deinococcaceae > Deinococcus > Deinococcus psychrotolerans. The sequence continues at coordinate 162,452 of NZ_CP034187.1, read as the reverse complement.
CTTGTTGCCCCGCGTGAATGTGTAAGGAGCGTAGTAGTTGAATGGCCCGGTCCAGACTATTGCGTCGGTCGGTCCAGCCAGTGAAGCTCAGTAAGGCTGCGTAGGTGGTTTCCGAGTCCGGCCTGAAGATGGTCATCGTATACCAAGAACTCAGGTTGGCTACTGTGCAGCTTCTATCGGCACCAGCGCGCACCATCAATTTGACCGCCCGTTTACGTCCGCCAGCGGCGTTTACCGACTGCCTCAACTGCATTTTGAAGTCCTGAAGTAACTGGCTTGCCTGCAGGTACTCGGGACCGAACTGAGCACGGGCAAGATCACGACTGTAAGCCAGTTGCGTGCCTTCTGTACGAAGCAGCAGCACATCGTTTACCTTAACGGTAGCGCCAGTCACGGCTTCCACTGAAGGGGGATAACTCACGTTGAGGCATGGCGTCGCCTCTAACTCATCTAGCCGAATGGTCCGCGGCCCATTTTGAGTTTGAATACTGACCTCCCGCACCAGCTGTTGCTTCACACTACTGACCGAAGAATTTGCGCTCGTTTGTGTCTCAGGCACTCCTTCGTCCTGCCATACGACGTATTGATCCTCTTGTGGCTCGTCGAGAGCAGCAACAGATTCTGAGAGGGTGTCCGATTGGTGAGGCTTTACAGGGCCTTCTTGCCACCGCACCTTCTCAATGTCCAGTAGGAATGGCAACTGCTGGGTCTTGACAGAAGTGGGTGACTGAGCGCGAAGCACCTCCACCAGAGGAAGACGAATGTCCTCGTCAAATGTGAAGGCGTAACGGTATAAGGTCACACTCGGAGAATGAGGACAGGAGAGCAGGGCCGCCGGGTAGCGCCGAGCGGCACCAAAAAGATATACGTGTTCAAAGATCTGGTCGCCTGTCATCTCTTTGGGTGTGATGACCGCAACCTCTTCTTCCTCACGCCATTGGCTGCGCATAGCGTCGACCAAAGCAGGTCTAACAACCAAGGCCCAACGCTCAGGGACATTTAAGAACCCGGGCCAGACGGGCGGCTTAGGCTGTACCCGCCGCCGATCGATGTCCTCCTGAAGCGCTTTAGCCATGGGATTGACATCAAATAGCTGCAGAAGTTTTAATACCCGGAGCGCCTCAGTTACATGCTCCGATACCGCTGGTAAAGCTATCGCAAGAGACTCAGTAAGGTCTCTCACTTCCCCCTCTGTATCGCTGTTCCAGATCAGCGGATGACTCAGCGGCAACGTACCAGAAACAGCATTTAGCCGGGCACGGTAGAGCGTGGCGCGTAGGCGTTCCGCTTCTGGGTCATTCTCAGTGTCTTTGAGGATGTAATACAAACGACGAAGAGCGCGGGAAAGGCACTCAAGTCCAGGGTGCTGCGGTACCAACACTTGAAATTCAGAGCTGGACACCAGGTGCAACATCGTGGCCGCCGCAAAATCAGTCTTGTGGGTCATGCGTGCCTTGTAAAGGCCAACAGCTGACCAGCCGGAAATCCCTGGGTCACTTCCCAGGGAAGCTCAACTTCATCCGCACGGGCGTAGAACGACTCACTCACGGCAGCGTCACCCTGCTGAAATCCTATTCGGCCGGGCGTGAGAAGCGCTACGTGATGACCTTGAATCAGATAACGCCAATTCGCGTACCCAAAGCCGCCATCAAATACAGCGATTGGCGGAAAGAGGCGAGCTTCCTCTGGTAAATGAAGCTCGCCTTCACTAGACAAAGGCAAGAGTTCTGTATTGACGCTGCCTTCATCACGCCAATCCTGAACGCGCACTGCTTCGCGGAGTTCGCCGAATTGTGGCACTCCTTCAGAATCGTAAATAGCCATTGGAAGACGAGCTTCGTAATTCAGGGGACCCGCCGGACCAAATAGAATAACGTCCTGACGGTCGGCCAGGAGATAATCCGACGGATCGACTTTACAAAAGACGCCAGCTGCGAAAGCCCACTGTCGCCGAAGGTATTCACCACTAAACTGTAGATTGCGGTGATGCCCACCTAAGTGGACATCCTCGCCAATAGCGATAAGCTGTGAATTCATCGATCGGGGGAGATAATGGAACGCCCCCCCAGGACGACCTATCACCAAGTGAGCTTCACCGTCTCTGTCAACGCAGCCCTCAAGCACGCCATCAAAAGCCACCGATTGATAGCGGTAGCGAACTTTGATCGGTGTGGAGAGACTTGCCAGAACGTCGAAGTCATTGGTTGTGAAGACAGGACGTGTTTGACGTCCATACACTGCACCTAGAGCAACGAGGAGTGCAGCATAACGTCGGGTGGGTAATTCAAGCACAGCCGTTAAAGGAGGGTGAGCGTCATCCAAGGTAGCGAGGTACTGGCCAAGAGCAACTAGACTACTGGCCCATCCCGGAAGCCGCATGGTCTCCTCCCCTACAACAACGGCGAGACGCTGAGCGAAAAATGAACAACCAGAAATTTTTGGATTTACAGGAAGATGAGTCATAAGTATATCTACATTAAAGATAAGAGCAACGCTAACTCTAATTTTACCACTCCATTTGTCTCAAATCTCTTCCATAGAATCTGAAAGTTAGCAGTCGACTTTGAGACCTGAAGTTCGTTGATGCCAGACCAGAACATGTCAAACGAGTTCGCGCCCCTCAGCTCATGAAAGACGAAAATGGATATACCTGTGAGCCTGCCCCGTTTTCACGGTTCTTCCGTTTATTCCGTGCAGCCTGTTGGGTGTGCTACCTGAGAGGTATGCAAACACTCGACAATGTGCTGAGCAAGCTGTTTCCCCCAAAACTCCAAGTCGTGGTAGCACGATGTGAAGTGGAGGCAGACATGGTCTGCCTCCACTTGGTGAGTTGCGCCACAGAGCAGCCCTGCCCCAGATGCAATGTTCTCTCCCGCAGCATTCACAGTCACTATGCACGACGGTTTCAACATCTCCCCTAGGGCCGTTTATAGGTTTGCATCCAGCTTCAAGTTCGCCGGTTTCGTTGTCGTAACTGCCGTCCAGTACGTACGTTTGCTGAGCAATTTCCCGAGCTGGTCGCATCATACTCACGCTACAGCGCTCTCGTCTGTCGGCTTTTTTGACAGTTTGTCTTGACTGTGGGCGGAGAGGGAGGCAGGAGGCTTCCTGCCTCCCTCTTACTGCGGGTAAGTGGAGAACGCCTCCTGACTGAGCAGCAGCGTATCTGCCCACTCCCTGGTCCGGTCCCACGGGTCGTCGGGATCGACGACCTCGCCTTCAAAAAGGGTTTGCGCTACGAAAACGTCATTGTCAATCTGGAAACCAGACAGGCGATAGATCTCCTGCCAGATCGCAAGGCTGAGACCGTGACTCAGTGGCTCTTGCAACATCCAAAAATTGAGATCATCAGCCGGGACCGGTCCACCGAGTACGAGCGGGCGAGTCGGGAAGGGGCGGAGCGTCAGGCACGTTACGAGCGTCAATGTGGCGAGGTGGCACAGATCAAATCTTTGGCAGCTCAGGGGCAATCTGCGCTGCAGATTGCCCGAGATCTTCACCGGAACCACCACTTCGTTCGTTTTAGCTTGCGAGTGGAACAGGTACCGCCTACCCGTCACCCACCATGGAAGAGCAAGCTTGATCCCTATGATGAGCGACTCTGGGAACCCTGGCAGGCAGGGGAGCGCAATGCCATGACATTACTCCGGAAGGTCCAGCAGGAGGGGTTTCCTGGTGGGTACAAGATAGTTCACCAGGAAACCCTGTCGCGCCGGATCGAAGATGCCCAGCACCCAGAGGTTCCGCGCGAGTTGGTGCCCGCTCAGAGAAAAACGGAATGGCGACGTGCGGATTTTCTGGTGGGTCAGGTGGTCTGGATCATCCTGGAGAACGACGACCAACTTGGGGCGAATGAGCGAACATTACTGAAATTACTGATGGAAAAGTGCGTGTCAGTCAGCCAGATGCGTCCTCTGGCCCTGGAGTTCCGTTGGCTGTTCGCCCAGGGTGACGCCCAGACGTTAGACGGGTGGCTGGAGCAAGCCGCTTCATGCGGCTTGCCGGACATTCAGACGCTGGCGATCAGCCTAGCAAGAGAACGCGAGGCGCTTCTGGCCGCAATGACCCTGCCCTGGAGCAATGGCCCGATGGAAGGGATCGTCAATAAAATCAAGCTGAGCAAGCGCCAGATGTATGGGCGGGGATCATTTGAAACGCTCCGCACCCGTGTGTTGTTCGCGAGCTGACAGGCTGCACGGAATCAACGGAAGAACCGCAAAACTGAGTCACCCTCAGTCAAGGCCTACGCCCCGTCCTTGCTGGTAGGGGAATGTCAGTATCTGTAAGTGACTCTCATTTACAATCCCTTTATGCCAGATAGCGATTTTGATCAACTCCCATTCGACCTTGCAGAGTTTGCAGAAAATCCGGAGCCACGTTGTCCCGTTCTACTGCTGCTGGACAACAGCGGCAGTATGCGGGGCGAGAAGATTTCGCAACTCAATGCAGGTCTGGTTGAGTTTAGAGATGACCTAGCGAATGATCCACTCGCCGCCGCCCGCTGTGAGGTGGCGATCGTGTCGTTCGGTCCTGTACGTGAAGTGATGGATTTTACGTCTGCCCAGCACTTTGTTCCGCCTTCCCTGAAGGCCGAGTCCGATACGCCACTGGGCGCTGCCGTGATTCATGGACTCGCCATGCTTAAGCGTCGAAAAGAAGTCATCCGGCAAAATGGAATCGGTCTCTACCGCCCGTGGGTCTTCCTGATTACAGACGGTGGACCGACGGACGGGTGGAAGCACGCAGCACAACTGGTTCGACAGGGTGAGGAGAGCAAAGCCTTCGCTTTTTTCAGTGTGGGTGTCAAAGGTGCAGATATGGAAATGCTGCGCCAACTCTCCGTTCGGGATCCGATTTCGCTCAGCGGTTTAAAATTCCGCGAGCTCTTTTTGTGGCTGTCCGCTAGCCTCAAGAGTGTTTCACAAAGCACACCTGGAGACATAGTGCCGCTGAAAAGCCCTGCTGGGTGGGGTGAGGTTTAACGTTGTCGTGCTGGCGTCATATCCATGCGTCGGTTATTGGAACGTCTCACACAAGCACCGGACAGCCCTGTCAAGACAGTCATGCCGTGAAGGTTGTGACCACCGGCCGGGATGAATCTCTGCTCTTGGTCGTCACCTCCGATGGTGCTGGTACTGGGATGCACTCCGATGAAGGCAGTGTCCAGGTCTGTGAGGAAGTGCTGCGGTGGCTGGAGGTTCGGCTGATTGATGGAAATGAATTCCTCACATCAGAAGATGGTCTCGTATTGATCCATAACCTGAAGACCTTATTACAGAACTACGCCGAGGCTGAAGAACGCAATTATATGTTGCGCGATCTGGCGTGTACTTTGAATGTTGCGGCTGTGTTACCTGACCGAGCTTGGTTCCTACAAGTGGGAGACGGTGCAGCAGTTGTCCAGTCCCGAGATACCGCATTGGAATTGATCTTCTGGCCAGATAACGGTGAATATGCTAACCAGACTTACTTTGTAACAGACGTTCCAGACGATCATATTCATGTTCGTGTCGTCGAAACTCAACTGGAGCGGGTGGCTCTGATGACTGACGGTTTGCAGACGTTAGCTCTGGCACTGCAACAAAGGTCTGCGCACGCTCCATTTTTTGAGCCGATGTTTCAGGCGCTTGATGTCTTAGAGGGGATGGAAACTGATGCACATCTTGCCCTTCAGACGGGGCTAATACGCTTTCTGAACTCTCCAAATGTCAATGCCCGTACCAACGATGACAAGACGCTCGTTCTGTGCAGTCGGCGGACTCTGCCGAATAGAAAAACAGAAACGCCGGTCGCATGACCAACTACGTTGATGGCAAAGGCCAGGCGGTGGTTCTGGCACGCACGCTCGGAAGAGGAGGACAGGGAACGGTGTACGCAGTGCTTGGTCGCCGGGACACTGTGGCGAAGATCTATCTCAATCCTCCTGATCAACAGACAGCTCGGAAGTTGGACGCCTTAGCCAAGACCAGCGATACACAGCTACTCAGTGTCAGTGCTTGGCCGCAAAGTGTACTCAAAGACCACACTGGGAAAGTTCAGGGCTTCGTTATGCCGCTTGTAGATGCATCAGACTTCCAAGAACTCCATATGCTCTACCGGATCGCCGCTCGCCGACAATCGTTTCCCAATGTCGATGGACGTTTTTTGGTTCACGTTGCCCGTAATGTCGCTCGGGGCTTCGCGGTGCTGCACATGCATGGTCATCTGATGGGTGACGTGAGCTCCAGAAATGTCATGGTATCGCGGGGGGGTACCGTCCGTTTTATAGACACCGATTCCTTTCAAATCAAATTGGGAAGCGAGACGTATCCCTGTCCGGTAGGCACGCCGGAGTTCACGCCACCCGAACTTCAGGGTAAAGCGCTGGGTAAGCTCCTGCGCACCGCCGACCACGATCTGTTCGGCTTGGCTTCGCTGATCTTTCACCTGCTGTTCGATGGACGGCATCCCTACGCTGGAGTTCACGACAACAAGGCTGCACCCAGCCTGGCAGAGGCCATCGCGGCAGATCAATTCGCTTACTCTCTCAAGCGGAGAACGGGTGTCAAGCCTCCACCTGCTACGTTGCGGCTCAGTTCATTACACCTCACGCTTCAGGATTTCTTTGAGCGGGCCTTTTCACCGGTACACCGCAATAGGCCCGCTGCAAGCGAATGGGAGACGGTGTTGGCTGATCTTAGCAAGCACCTGACACCATGCCGTAACAAACCGTCTCACTGGCATGACCGGCGTATGCCTTGTCCCGAGTGCCTTAAAAACCAGGGCGTACCGACTCAGGCGGGCGTTCCACCAAGTGCTCAGCGGATTAACGTTGAAGTGGAAATCAAGCGGATCTGGCTGGCCGTGCAGGCTGTCCCAATGCCCCTTCCGCCTCAGGAGATCATTCGAAAGGAGATTCCTGAACCCTTCCAAATTTCAGATTGGCCGCCTCTGTCAGATTCTTTACTCGACAGAATATGGAACATATTTTCCTCTGGGTCGCTCGAAGAACAACGGAAAAGGCGGTATCGGGAGCAGCTTATAGAAGCAAAGGGGCAGCACCAATACAAAATTGAATCTCTCGGAGAGAAAATTGCTCAGTCCTTTTCCCACCAGCAGAACCAAAGTGCTCAGGCACGATACAAAACAGCGATAAAAGAACTTGAAGGCCTTCGCCGTGAGGTGCAGGTAATTAATCAGGAAGAACAGCAAGAGTTACGCAGCCAGCACATCAATCAACAGCAGGATTTACTCAGCCAATACCTCGCTCAACAAATTATTGGTACGGACATGATCTCTGGGGTCGGCCCAGGTCTCATTGCCACACTGAATCAGCATGGAGTATCTAACGCCAAGCACATCACACCACAGATCGACCGTATCAAGGGGGTCGGTCCGAAGCGTCAACAGGATCTTCGAGCGTGGCGGGCCGATCTTGAGAGAAAATTTAGGTCTACTTCCGCTCCGCTCTCACCACAAGCAACTGGGAAAGTGCAGATCAGCATGGACCGCAAGCGCGCCGCGAAGCTCAAAGTGATCGAAGCTGCTGTAGTTCAACTAAAGAATGACTTGCCCCGGTGGAAAAATGCAGAACTACCGATCGCCGATAAGATCAGCGAGTTGCAATTCGAACTGGCCCGGCATCAGAAGACGCTCGATCTGATTGAGAAGACTTTGGCCGGGTTGTCCTGAGGTAATATGGAAGACCAACGAGAACAGCTCAGGCGAGTGCTGCAACTGGCCCTCCACAGTCCTTACGAGGGTGAACGTGCAAAAGCTGTTGCTCTGCTGCTTCAGCGCCTCGAGACCACCAGGCTGACCTTGGCTGACTTGGATGCCAGCTTCAACGTTCCATTTGCTGAGAACGTACTCAAGGAGCGAGCTGATCTCGTCTGCGACTTTGAAGTTTTGCTGAAGAGTCGAGAGGAAGCTTTACTCTACAGTGGTCTGATTGAAGCTCTGGTACCAGCTTCAGTCACTTGGCTAGAAGGCCATCATCTGCTGTGCCGCGCTACACCTTCGGTGCGGCGGAAGATTGAAGCGTTGTTCCAGCAGCATGTCAACTCATTGCAGCGGCGTTTGATCGCTGCCCAGAAGCAAGCCATGCAGGAATATCAGGTACGACGCCAAATACTTTTCGAGCGAGCAGTCACTGCGGAGCTCGAAAACACCAAGTCTTAAGTGTCTTGGGATGATCTTGACAAGGTACTGAAGGTGGCGACGAAACCAGGAACAGCTGATGCCCGTCACCTAGCAAATACCCTGATGCGAGAGGCGTTTGCTCAGCAATTGATCGACCAGGACTTCCTGTCACGGCGAAACGTGGTGATTCTGAGGATTGAGCGTGAGTTGATAGCCCTGGCGGTCTGACAGATTTTATGAGAGCGGACGAAAAACGAGCTGCCAGCCAACTTCAAGGGTAGTTTGGAGAGGGGGTATAAAGGCGTTTTCGCTGACCTGATGGTTCAGGGTCAGGTTCCCCCTGGAACATCAGGCGCGAGAACACTGCCTGACCACGGCTCAGCGCATGATGAACCGCTCGAAGAGCGATATTGAGATAGCTCAGCGCCCGCTGCGTATTCTGGTGTGATCAGCACCCAATTATGATTGGCTCATGCGGTGTTCCAGGGAGCTGAAGAGCCACAAGACTAGAATCGACGGATGCTGAGCTTAGTACAGTCGCTGGACGACGAAAAGTGCTATGAGGTCATTCGTGGGGAACGCTGGCCGCAGGGGGTTCGCTGTCCGCACTGCAATGCCCAGCATGTTATCAAACAAGGCAAGGAGGTAATGCTCCAAGAAATCCTTCAGGCGGCGTTGCGAGCCTTTGCCGTCTCAAGCAGCTTAGCCCAGGGGCAGGCCTAGCCCAAGGCGGAGTGCAGCCGAATGTGGTTGTACCAACCCAAAAATCTGTCGGCTCCATCCCTTAATTCTCGAATCGAACAGAAGTCCTCACGGAAGACAAACTCATCTTTCAGCGTGCGGTTGGTGCGCTCCAGGATTCCCATCCCGCCCCGCTGGGAGACTTTGGCCCGGATCCAGCCACCGAGCGATTGACAAGCGTCCTGAAAAACGCCGGAGGTAAAATCAGAACCACCGTCCGTCATGATCAGGACCTCGTCGTGGACGCCTTGAGCACGTAGTGTGGCCACACCTGCTCTGAGCGCGGTGACCGCGCTCAGAGCAGACAGACTCCGAATGACGTGAATGTGCAGAATGGCGCGGGTGTCGACGTCGAGCACCAGGTAGGCCCAGCACACCCCATCCGCGAGCGTGAAGTGGGTGGCGTCTATCTGGATCCGGCGACCTGCTGGCCACAGGGTTTCGAGTGCGGCAGGCAGCGCTTTTTTGCGGCTCTTTCGGGGTTGTGGTGGGTTGATCCCCAGGGTACCCAGCGCCAGGCGCACCGTGTGCTGACCGAGCAGACCGAACGTTGAAGGCCCACTGGCGGCCGAACGCAGCACCCGATGAAGCCGCCAATAACCATAGGTCGGGTGAGCGAGCGCCACCGTGCGTACCTGTTCGAGGACGATCTGCTGCTCGACGTCGCGCTCTTGCTGACGGAGGGCCTGCTTGCGGGCATCTCGTAGCGTCCAGGCGGGGACACCCGCTTCGCGCGCGAAGCGGGCCAGACTCAACTGTGGCTGGTCTCTGAGCAACGCCTCGTAGAGTACGAGAAGCTGGGCCGGACTCAGAGACCCCGAGCTTTTTTTGCGATATGAAGCGCCAGTTCCTTCTCACCGACCAATGCCTTGAGGCGTTCGTTTTCCCGCTCCAACTCGCCGTGCCGGTCGTCTGTTCGATCTCCTGCAAGGCGGGCAGGCCCGATACCGGTGCTGTTCTGCCCAAGACACGGGCACGACCCGCTTCCAGAAATTGAGCTTTCCAGGTGTAAATCAGGCTTTCGTTGACGCCGTGCTGCCGAGCTGCCTCAGCCACATTGAGCTGACCGCCGAAGACAGCGAGCACGATCTACTCTTTGGTGTCGGTCGGCCACTTCTTTCGTTGTTTTCCCATGATTTCCCTCCAGTGTGCCCCACCCTCGCAAGTGGGCGCACCTTTTTGGAAGGATTTCCTAAAGCATTACCGGACGACACCCAGCGGGCCAGACAGCGATACCGCTGTTTAAACTGCACCAAAAAGTTCGATGACCTGACCAGCACGGTGTTTGCAGGCCATCATCAACCGTTACAGCTCTGGGTCGCCTGTCTCTACCTGATGGGGCTCAATGTGAGCAACCGTCAAATCGCCCAGGAACTCGGATTGAACGTCGATGACGTGCAGGATATGACTCGCACGCTTCAGCGAGGTGTGGTGGACGTGTCCACCACACCCACACTTGCGGGCACTGTCGAGATTGATGAGATCTACATCGTTGCTGGTCACAAAGGTCAGCCGCAGGAGGTTGAAAAAGGGGCGCATTGGACGAAGACGACGTCTGAAAGGCAAGCGTGGGCGTGGCACTGCCGTTTCAGACAAGCCGCCGGTCCTGGGCACCATCGCGCGTGGAGGTCAGTTGATCTTGCATCTGTGTGACGACGTTCAGCAAGCCACCATCAAGCCCTTTATCGCTGCTGATATTCAGCTCGGCAGTGTCATCAACACCGATGAGTACAGTGTCTACAGTCGTTTGCCAGAATGGGGCTATGTCCATGTCACCGTGAACCACAGTGACGGCGAATTTACCAGAGATGCAGATGGAGACGGTGTAAACGAAGTCCACGTCAACACCATTGAAGGTGTCTGGAGTTTGCTCCGGTCTTGGCTACGTCCCCACCGAGGCCTCTCTTAGAAGTGGTTGCCGCTCTATCTCGGCTTCTTTCAGACTATGCATAACATTCGTCACCGTGGCCAATCACTTCTCGGTCCCTTGCTCACCCTGCCGCTCCATCCAGCTCCCCGGAACACCGTATGAGCTATCATCAAATGGGCAGTGAGATGATGATGGCCTCGTTAACCTGTCTCGTGGCGTTGGGTATCCATTCAGGTAACCGTCTTCCGTGGACGCCAGCCTCGACCCTTCTCTACCCTACAGCAGAGGGTGGCCTGTGTCTCGACAGATTCAGACGGCGCACCGTCCCACCAGCCATGAGCGCGGCGGTCAGCTGCACACATGCCCATGTGATCTGCCGGATCAGGATAAACCGCCCAACGGGAACAGGAGCCGCAGTGGCCGGTCTGCTGTGAAAGCGCAACTTGTGCGGGCTCAGGCCAGCGAGACTGGGAAACCCGTTGGCCAAGCTGTTTGCTGATTTCCAGTGCCTCAGAAATTGGTTGATCTTGGTCGAGCGGCGCGGCGATCCGTCGTTCTGTGTCGTTTTGCAGCCTTGTCTCAACCTGATGCAGCAGGGCTGCCCGGTGTTCCTGTAAAGCTTTGACAATTTCGAAGGTCAAAGGCTCCAATGCCTCACACTCCAGATGTTCACCATCCGGAGCAAAGCGTAACACGGCAGAACGCCGTGCCAGCGCAGCCTGAAGATCACTGAACTGCACTAGAACACTACTTTGAGCGGACCCACTTCCGGGGCTTCGCCTGCAAAATTGACAAGTTTGACAGTTTTTTCAGCAAATTCCCCATGGGATATATCTCCTTTATTCTGAGCCCCTCCTGGCGCTGTCTCAGATTTTCCTGTGGTAACTTTCTGTGAAGTTGTCAAACTTGTCAAATTGTCAAACGGCCAGGCCACTCCAGCGCGGCTCCATTTCCAGATCCACTCGGCCCCCGTACTCTTCTTGTCAAGCCCAATGGCCTCACACGCCTTATCCCACTTCCGTGATGGGAGGGCTTTTATCTCGTTTAGGCCGCACCAATCGACGTACCGACCGCGCAGCTCGCGCACTCCGATGCCCAGACTGATCTCCGAAGTTTTCAACGTTTCCCAGAATCCGCCCATCTCATTGCCCATCTCATCCCACAGTTTTGCGGTGGCGAGCGCGACAGCAGGTGCGAGAAAAATTGACCGTGACCGGAACACACTCCGCATTCCCTGGGCGGCCCAGACGGAGAACTCCCTCACCAGAGCACTGTGAGGCTCGCGCCGCACTTCTTCCAGCTTTCTCCCACTGAAAAGCTCGCGATGCCCTTGCGGATCCAGGTCGTACTCGAACGGCAGGGCGACCACGCGCTCACGTAAAGCAGGGTCCAGCCCATCGAGGCGAGGCGGATCGTTGGCGACCAGCACCAGAGCGTGTGTGGGCTGCGCCGTGAACTCGTCTTTATACAAATGTTTGACCGTGTAGTTGTCCCCGCCGCTCATGGTTTTTAGCAACTCGGAGTCGATAGGAACTTTTCCCGCTTCATGGCAGACGCCCAGGCGTCGATTCCAGAGGCGCGACCCCAGCAATCCGCGGACCCCATCACCACTCAGATGTTTGGGTTCAATCGTGTTGGCCTGATCACCCAGCATCGTCTCCAGCAGGGCACTAAACGTGCTTTTGCCACTCCTGGCTGGGCCATAGGCTATGAACACCACCCGCTGCGAGCTTGAGCCGCTCAGGATGTACCCGGCCACATCCTGCAAGCTCTGAGCCAGCTCAACATCCCCGCCAGTCATGCGATTCAGCACCTCCTCCCATTCGCCTCCCTGCCAGTCCTCGGCATAGGGCACGCGCAGGAGCGACAGCATGTAATCATCACGGCGATGTTCCCTGAACTCATTGCCGTCCAGGGTGCCGTTCTGGAATCCCAGCACCCACGGGCGCAGGGCGAACAGTTCGTGCGCGTCGTGCGGGGCCAGAAAGTGAACTGTGGACAGGTCAAATACGGCCCGCTGGCGCTTGTTCTCCTCGGTAGCTTTGGCGGCCCGCATGTGCCGCCTCGCTGCTCGGTTCATGGCCGCCGCGTCTTCTTGCCGGTCTGCTGCCGACAGCACTTCTGCAAGAACTTCCAGACGGGCCGTTTCCGGTGCCAGAGATGCACTCAGCTTGTTCACATAACGCTTCGCAAGCGCCAGCGCCCCGGTTCCGTCACGCCAATGACGCGAGGTCCAGACGTGCCACTCACGGCCATCTTTTCCAGGCACGTACATCAGGTCGTCCCTAGCAATGGCCTTGAGCCGAATCGCGTGGGCCTGCTCGCTGTGTGGACTGACCACGCCCCACGAATTCAGACCCAGCAGTGAAAGCACCTGGGCGTCTGAATAGTCCAGCTTCCCATTGTCGGTGTGCACTTCTGGGGCAGGGATCTGATCGGCAACTTGTAGAGCGGGGCCACTGACCTTCATGTAGGCCGTGACTGCGCTGACCTGACTGAGCGACTTCTTTTTTCGTACATCCGCCCTCGTACCGATATTCGACAGATCACGAGGCTTTTTCATACCAGCCGTCAGGCCGCTGTGTATCGTGCTGGCCGTTTCGTCGTCATCCAGGCCCACTGCCAGAGCCACCGACGTCAGCTCGGCCTCGACGCTGCTTTTCTCGAGAATCCCAGCGGCCACGCATTCACCCAGTGCGGCCGCCGCTTTATAGAGCTGGTGATTTCGGCCACCCTGGGCCGTACTGCCCAAGATGCTGAGCTCACCGAGTAGGATCGTCTGACCGTATTTTTGCTGGGCTGCCGCCCGATTCATCGCAGGGCTGCTGGCCATTTCCGCTTTGAGCACCGCAGCCCGCGCCAGTTGGTCAGCTGCTTTCTGAAGCCGAGCTGCCTCGGCCACCTCAGCTGCTTCGAGAGCATCAGCCAAGCCGTCGAAGCAGCCCAGCAGATCCGCGCGTTTGTACTGGGCATCTGAGTTCAGTTCCAGCAGCTGAGAGAGAAAACCGTCTTCCCTTTTGCCGTGCCAGTACCCAGGAAGCCGCATCACCCGCGCCAGGTCGCACACAGCCGCGTCACCACCGTACAGACTGGCGAGATACTTTTGAACGGCGGTGAAGCCGCTCAGCTCCAGGTCATGGACCGCCCAGTAAACGTGGAAGCGGCCTGGGCTGCTCTCGACAACGGCCGTCGGCTTCAGCGGGAAGTCGTCAGGCAAGGGCGAGCCGTCCAGATCGATGAATACGGCGGCCACACGCTGCACATTGTCAGCATTACGCTGCTGTGCGTTGGGTTTGAGGACATTCACTGTGAAGGACACACTGCAGCGGGCCAGATTAGGATACTTAAACGGCCCCTGACTGATATCTTCTAGGCTACAACTGCTGATCTGCTCAGTGCGTCCAATCATCTGCGTCATTTTGCCGCTCGATTGGGGGACGCCTATCAGACAGAATTCCTTCGATTTCCAGGCTTTCCCTGTTTTACCAGTACCGGTTTTGGCGCTGTAGAGATCAGCTGGCCCATCTGCAAAAGTTTGCAGGCAGATGGGTTCACCTTTCAGACGCAGTGCGGCGAGTAGCCTCACACTCTCGTCTGGCTGGATAGCTGAGGCCTTAGCCAAGCAGAAGTCGAACGATGGTCTAAGGAGCAGGCCGCTCTGTAAACCGGCCATACGCGCCCCCGATGCAACCGGGGGCCGTTTCATTTCGGACCCACTGGCGTTTCCTGCTGTCTAGCACGCAACCCCGCCGGTAGCCTATCTCCCAGAACCAATCTTATGAGCATGTTCACTTTGGTCGGGGGCCGCGCTTCACTCGAACAAATAATAGGGATAGTGATTTCAAGTTGGGGGAGAATTTTCACAACACACCTCTTTAGTCATGGACGTTGTCATTCGCTCTAAAGTCATGATACAGTGTTACAAGGTAAACGTAACGCCGCGTCCGAAGACTACGGCGCGAAAAGGGAGAAAATGGATTCATCAGTGCTTCATCTTCCACTCAGTGAATTAGGCAAATTGCAGCATGGGTGGCCTGGCAAGGGTCGGCAAGACCCAACGCGCCGTGAGCGCACAATGAACATGGGACAGGTCATGACCACCCAGGATCTGACCTACATTGGTGCTGTACCCCATGGACCTGTAGAAGCCATAGCGGGGTTCAATGCCCGTTATTTGCTCAGGCGAAGCGATCTCCTTTTTAACGTCCGCAACCGGCCTTTCCGTGTCAGTGTGATTGAAGCGATTGAGCCAGAGGATCTGGTGGTGGCCTCAGGCATCTTGGCCTCGCTACGCTTACACGACCCCGCGACAGTTGACCCTTACTACCTGGCAGGCCTGCTGCGATCTGTATATGGCCAAGCCCTGGTGCAACCTTACATACAGACCTCCACCAACACGACCACCATCAACCTGAAAGCTCTCTCCCAGCTCCAAGTGCCACTGCCAAAATGGAACATGCAGCAGCAGTTGGCGCAGATGTTTCGGCAACTCGATGAGGTGCGCCGCAATACAGACGCAGTTGTTGAGCAGCGTGCCTACTATGCAGACGCCGCAATTCGCCTGGCGGTAGAGGCGTGATTGGCCCTCAGATCAACCCTCAAACGGTTTTACTGAGCGCCTACCACCTTCTCAAAACCAAGGACGAGTTCGGTGTTGCCCAGCTGTTGGGAGCGTTGTTGCTCCTGAGTCAGCGCTGCCCAGACGAAATGAGACGTATTCCTCAGCGGGAACGTCATCAAACAGTCGATCATTACCTCGAATCACTGCTGACAAAATTCAAAGTTGAGGAGGCCGCAGATACCGCGAATTCGCCTTCGTTGGCTGACATCGGACTGAACGAATTTTCGTTCCGGCGACCTCTGCGCGGGCTGCCACCAACCACCAACTGGTCAGAGATGATCGAAGAGCTGTGTTCAGTGATGACTGACTTATGGTCTTCAAAACCCAAAATAACAACCGATTACGGACACGTGTTCTCAACAGTACTTCTGAGCCGCCCAGGGTTTGTCAGAGCGTTCACGCCGACCCCACCAGCTGCCGCACAACTCGCAGCCCAACTGCTCCAAGTAAGACCAGGCCAGGAAGTGTTGAATGTGCAGTGCCGCTGGGGGCAGGTACTGCTGGCGTTGAATAAAGATTTTTACGGTGATCAGGCCGTTCTAATGGGCAGTGGAAGCGACATGCAAGCGCTGAGCGTGTGTGCCCTGCTGCTGCTTATTAGCAAAGTAGAGACTGCTCACCTGAGATACATACCACTGAGCGCCGACGCCCCGTTGCTCGGATTCAAAGAAGAGTTCTACGACCGAGTAGTCGCCCACCCACCGGTAGAAGCTCCAGTGGGCCAGGCCAGACAATACATTGAAGAGCTGGTCATTGGACAGGTGATGGGAACTCTCAAGCCGGGCGGACGTGCCGTAATCATCGTCAGCGGCGGTTACCTCCACCGCAGCCGTCCGGAGCCGGTCATCAGACGCCGCCTAATCGCTGAAGACTGGCTCCGGGCTGTGGTTCAGCTTCCGGGCACTACCAAAGATTCCGGCGGTTCACCGAGTCTGTTGGTGCTCGACAGAAGCCGAGCAAACCAGGCGGTTGTGTTCGTTGATCTGAGCGAAGTCGAACCCAACGACTGGTTACAGTCGGACATGGTGAACCGCGTGATTGAGGCCCCCAATGAATTCTCAGATGAACGGTGGACAGCGCTGTCCGCTGCTGCTGGGCCTCTACCAAACCACCCACGCTGGCAGGTTGTCCCGAGAGCCGAAATTGCTGTGGACGCCAACCTGAGTCCAGCCCGGTACCTCCAGTCCGACACCAACCCACGAATGACACGGTCGGGCCTTCTAAAAGCCAGAGAGCACTACCAGGTTGCTTCAAGCAATCTCCAGCAATCAATTCAGAAATTCGATCAGCTCATGCAGGATCTGTTTGAGCCTCAACACGTGTCTGACAGCAAGCCGCTTTTAAACCAAACCAACCCAACCCAACTCAGTGACCATGACCACCACGACTTTCACAGCCCATCATTCACTGAGGAGAAGTCATGAACGACACTGACGACACGCAGACGTAAACCCTCAAACGCAAGCGGCGGTGCACCAATACAGTATGAGGGTGTAGTCCTTTTGTCCTTTTGACCCTTAAAACCTCAGACGAAAGCGCACACCCGAGTTTCAGCGGGATCCACGGCGTCGCTCACGACCCCACCCTCTACCGCCCCACCGATAGAACATTCGTCGTTGACGTGTATACCCAAACCCGATGGGTCGGGCAGGATAATCGCACGATACATATAGAATCTGCGAATCAAGCTCTCTATTTCCATCCCTAAGAATTTAGTGGCAGGCCAATCAATCGAGACTCATGCGTCGAAATTAGAAAGGAGAAATTGGTATGGTTGAGATTCCACTCATGACTCTGGAAAATATGGCCAAGTACATCGAAATGAGCGAATTTCAGCTCGATTTCGATGAATTTAGTAGCTCTTCACTCATCCGTCAAATGAATTGGCATCTAGAGATGGGCAATGCCGTTGTGCGTATTGAAATAAGCGAAAAAGTCAAAAATAGCAACTTTCTCGCAATCACATGTACCACCCAGAAGCGTTACCTGTCGCGCCAGACTGAAGTTCTCGATTTGCTTAATCATCTCAACGTCGGATTTGAATTCTCCCGCACTCTCAGTCCCAGAGGAGAATTCTCGCTACAATACTATGGCTTTTACCCAGTCCTGGCAAAGTGGCCCCAAGAAACCTTTGACACCCTGCTCTCCAATGTACTGCTGAGTTTTGAGGAGTCCTACCGCGCCCTTGAAGAGCACCCTGCGTATGCGAGCTCACCAGTACCTCAGGTGTAATAACGAGCATTGGAACTCAGCTGAAGGCTCTGCGACGGAATTCAAACCCTGACATTTCACAGTTTCACTTAAATGACAGAAATAACGTTCAGGCCAGTGTTGACTTCAGAAATCTCAGACTAAAGTGCTAAAAGCCTGGCCCAATCACATGATTTATGAAGTGCTGTTCTGAATAAAGCACTCTGATGGCCTGACAGATTTTATGAGAAAGCGTCCCCGGTAGGTCACACTTTCTGTTTGTGAAGACCGAAAATGCCACTGGGGACGCTTCCCGACTCTACCCAGCAGTACTTACCCATCTCCAGAGCGGGTTGTGGAACGACATCCGCAACGCGCGAACCTTGTCCTGGATGGTGAGTGGATTGCTGCTGTCCCAGCGCAGCACGCTTCCCAACTGGCTGTCTCACATCAACGCTGGAGCGACTTTGGCTCAAAGCACCGAGCGCCGAGTCCGTCGATGGCTCAAGAATCCAGCCATTGACCCTACCAGCATTTACGGTCCCCTGATCACTCG
Source organism: Deinococcus psychrotolerans (assembly GCF_003860465.1). Lineage (NCBI taxonomy): Bacteria > Thermotogati > Deinococcota > Deinococci > Deinococcales > Deinococcaceae > Deinococcus > Deinococcus psychrotolerans. Next base: position 144,353 of record NZ_CP034187.1, on the reverse strand, counting down.
TGCTTTGCGGTACTGGGGCGAACACACCCTGATCTTGGCGCTGGATACCAGCGTCCTGTTCGAGAAATTCTGCTTGATCCGCGTCTCCGTCCTCTTTCGGGGACGAGCGGTGCCGCTTCTTGGCGTGAACAGCGCCGCTGGCGACGCTACGCCGCTCGTCTCCCGTGTCCTCGAGCATACCAGCGCCCAGGTCAGCACAGCTCACTTACTTCCTGTTCTAGCCGAGGTCAAGGGCCTGCTTGAGGGTGACCCAGTTTTGCGGTTCTTCCGGCATTTCCGTGCAACGGCGAGATCTGAGTCTCTGTCTCAGTTTCAAAACCCAAAAACATGACGTTGAAGACAATGTTGCACTACCGGAGTTCAGCGAATTGACCCTGGAATGGCCTACTGCACGGAATTAGCGGAAGAACCGCAAAATCGGGGCAAGCCCAGCACGCTGCTTCCCCTGTCAATGGCCAAAGTCGAGCTCAGGTAATGAACTATAAGTCCACTGCCTCCTCGCGGTACACCTGATGCCACCGGCGGTGCTGACGATATGCCTCTCTCGGCTCCAGCAAGACTAGCGTTCCTACCGGCGAGTTCATTACACCCCCGTGCGACTCAATGTATATCTGGAGAGTTTTCGCCACGAACTGCGAGGACAGTGCAAACCAATCGCTAATTCGATACACTCCCTGCCTCTGTAGGAAGCGCTGGACGCCTCCTACTGCACCATCCTCTAGAAGGCGCAATTCCTCATCAAACACGTCCTCCCGAGCGAGCAAGAAGCTCTTCACTGCGAAATACAGCGGCGCGTGTGTGTACTGATCAAGCTCCGGGGAATCTTCCATATTCACTTGGTAGTTCGTATAAAAGTGGGTGTACAGATCGTGTTTCACCAAGTGGTACAGCATCACCGAGAATCCGCATGGTCCAATACCTACGATCTCGAGAATGCTGTGCAGTTCTGCAAGCATTCCTCTGTCGAGCTGCGCCTTGAAGTTCTGACTGCCGACAATCTTCGTATACCGATACGATTTGCGTTCCGCTCGTGCGCTCAGTTCCCCGAGGTCTCCCATGGTCACTGTCTCAGCTGTGAACCCAACAGAACGCAGGTCTGCACGGCTAAGTGACTGTGCGAACATCTCCGCCACCTTCTGCTGCGAAGGCAACCTGCGCAGCACCTCAATCACATCAAGCACTCGGCGCTCCGGGTCCGGACGGTAATCCAGATCCTCCGTGAACGTCTCAAGACCCAGCAACAGGAACTGTGCACATGTCACTGGTTTGTAATTCGTTAGGGTCACGTGGTAATGCGCCATGATATTCAACACGGCTCGTGCGGCGGTCTGACTGTTCTTAATGCGCCTGAGGTCAATGCTCATGAGTACTATCCACCTACAGTGTCAAAACAAAACTCAAATACGCTGAACACTCGTCAACGCTGGGCGACAGGCGACCTGTAGGCTGGGCTTGAAGAAACGGCGATTAATATCAGTATTCAGCATATCTGCGTCATTGACCTAAGAGTGGGAAATGTAAGTTTCATGTAGGATGTTGCAGAGAGTTTAAAGGTCATCTAGGATGCCATATCCTAGATGAAAGCCAAATGAGAAGACGGGAATTTCCACTCTGCAAGGGCAAACTTTGAGCCGGGGCATTCTGACATCAGCGACAGCCCTCCATTCAGCGAGCCCAGAATTTACCGCCCGCGCTACACATGATAGGAGCCTATGCTGACCGACCGGATTGACCTTCAGCCCCTCGCTGGCACCCGCATCTATTTCTCTGGGCAAGCAGCCTGTGACTTCGATAACCAGCTCAGCACCCGCCGACTGGGTTCTGAATGGGCTCTCTGTTTGGAGAAAATTGAAATCAATGGGCGCAAATTCTATGAACAGCGTTCACCAGACATGCATCTCTGGGTGGCCCTCCCACTGGCAGTCATCCAAGCTGCCAGGATCCAACCTACACTCGAGGTACGTGGGTTCGCCACGGTGAGTCTGTACCGCCGAAACAACGGCACTCTGGCGTACGGTCTTGAATATGCTCAAGACCTTGAGATGCAAGACACTGCTAGTGGACAATGGACGTCAGTCTCACTTACAGGAGTCGTTTCACGCAAAAATTCGATTGCTTCTGGAAGCGTGCAGATTGCGACAAGTAAAGTCGCCGATATCGTCTCTTCCTGGTTGAAAGAATATCGAGAGCCCGTAAAAATTGCGCACAGAAATCTGCGGATATATAAGCGCTTGAGCAACCACATGCATTACACGGACTTCTGCAAGACCATCGAACGGGTTCAAGAAACCCTACTGCGCAACCAACTGCCCATGGCAGAGGATTTGAACGTCATCTTTTACGTGATCCACACGTGGCCAACCGGCCGCGCTCCCCGCCACCTCCTTACTCAGTACGGGCCTCTAGGCGTTTGACGCAGCATCTGAGGTTCTAAGATTTCCCACTTTTGGTTACGGTTGCTCCCCATGCACTCTATTGGAGGGAATGGCCCCTCGCCATAAAAGGAGACCTGAATGTTAACACCATTCCAACAAGAACTTCAGCACATAGAGCGCTTTAAGGTTGGGCTGCACACAGCACAGCCGGCTCACACGTCCCCAGCGGCTGATGACGTCGAGAGGCGCATCGACGCGGTATGTGCTCAGGTACACAAGCACCTGAAGAACGCCCAGGCAGGCACATCGCTGGTCAACGTGCGCCGCTCAGCCAGAGAGGAGGTCAATGCAGACAAGATGCAACTGGCCAGTGAACTTGATGCGCTGTTGCAGACCCTGGCCGCACCCACCGAACTCGTGGCAGAGGTGCTGGAGATCTACCTTCCCGGCTATGCCCAGGGAGATTACCCGGTCACTCACGGTACCCGCAGCCGTGCGTCCCTCACTCCAACCACAGCTTTGCCTGTGGGTGTATTCGGTGAGATGAGTCCACTGAACATCTGGGGCATCCCTGGCGATAGCCCGCTGCGTGATCAGCTCACCACCTGGGTGGAACTGCATCAAGAATTGAAGGCGCAAGACAGCGCGTATCAGGTGCTTGACGCAGACCAGGCATACCTGCTGAGCAGCAACGATGCGGATTCCGTTCTGGAGTCCGAGGCGGATTGGGATGGCCAATTCCTCTCACAGGTGCTGAATGTGACCGACCTGAGCAGCGGTGAGGTTCAAGTCTTGAATCTCACCGCCGTCACCTTGCAGGGCAACACCTGGCAACTGAACGTGGACGCCGACCTCCCATACTTCACTCCAGGGGCAGTAGTGCGTTTGACAACCAGCGACGGCAGTGTCAGCGGTGATTTGCTCCACCACTCCTTGGAGGTGCTGGGTCGTCAGTTGCGTGTAGTGGACCTCACCTCCATAAACCTGCAGATGATAAAGGCTCTGACGCTGGAGGACATTGCTCAGGTCACTGTGCTGCACGGCAGAACGGCAGTAAGCAGTACTCACCTTCTGAACTGAGATTCGCGCTTGCTGATTGACAAAGGATTGGCATGAATAGGATTGACAAGGAATTACAACGCATTGCACGCATGGACGCCAATGAGGCGCAACTGACTGCCTTTTGCCGTTGGCATATCTTAAATCTTAAAGCTGCGGCACGTGATTATAAAGCGCAGGAGAGAATTCTGGAGGCACTACTGCGTGCTGAGCATGATCTGCGCCCCCCTAGTGTCCTTTTGACCATCACTTCTAAGGCGATCGCGCGTCAAGGCGTACACCTGCGCCGGACGGCCGATTTCGCTATTATTCTGGATAACCTCGGCAACGTGCTATCTGATTTGCACCGTTTCGATGAGGCTCTGGAAAGCCACGAAGAAGCCCTCAAGATTAAGCGTCAGGCTCTGCCCGCAAACCATCCGGACATCGCAGATAGCCTGAACAACCTCGGCAACGTGCTGTCTAATTTGCACCGCTTCGATGAGGCTTTGGAAAGCCACGAAGAAGCCTTCACGATTAGGCGTCAGGCCCTGCCCGCAAACCATCAGTACACTGCTGGCAGCCTGAACAACCTCGGCAACGTGCTGTCTGATTTGCACCGCTTCGATGAGGCCATGGAGCGTCACGAAGAAGCCTTCACGATTAGGCTTCAGTCCCTGCCTGCAAACCATCCAGACATTGCTGGCAGCCTGAACAACCTCGGCATCGTGCTGTCTGATTTGCACCGCTTCGATGAGGCCATGGAGCGTCACGAGGAAGCCCTCACGATCAATCGTCAGGCTCTGCCCGCAAACCATCCGGGCATCGCAAATAGCCTGAACAACCTCGGCATCGTGCTGTCTCATCTGCGCCGCTTCGAAGAGGCCATGGATCGTTATGAGGAAGCCCTCACCATCAATCGTCAGGCTCTGCCCGCAAACCATCCGGGCATCGCAAATAGCCTGAACAACATTGGCAACCTGCTGCAGGAGTTAGGCTTCTTAGAGAAAGCCATGGAGCGTCACGAGGAAGCCCTCACGCTCAGGCGTCAAGTCCTACCCGCAAACCATCCGGACATCGCAGTTAGCCTGTACAACATTGGCAACCTGCTGCAGGAGCTAGGCTTTTTAGAGAAAGCCATTGAGCGTCACGAGGAAGCCCTCACGCTCAGGTGTCAAGTCCTACCCGCAAACCATCTGGACATCGCAGACAGCCTGTACAACATTGGCAATACCTATCAGGCTCTAGCGCAGCCTGAGAAGGCTCTCAGCCTATATAAGCAATCTCTGGATATCTTTAGAACAGTTTTGTTCGAGGATCATCATCGCATCGCTGTGACACTCCACGTTCTGGCCAGAGCATACAGAGCTCTTGGGTATCTTAAGCCGGGCATACGTAGGGCTGCCGAAGCGCTGGGGATGCTACTGCGTAACGAGCAGTTCCCCCTGAGTAGCAAACAAGTGTGGGGAAAGAAGCACAGCGTGAGGGAGATAGAGTCGGTGGCAGGCACCCTAGTGTTGCTACTGGATCTCCTCACTCAGCTTGAGGATCAGCTTGTTGCTGACGAAGTTGTGACCGCCTTGCTGACCTACAAAGGAAATGCAGACATTGAGCAGGGTTTGGCGAGCATCTTGCAGGCCACCGCCTTGGAAGGCAGCGGGCTTCGCATCCTGCTGGACCAACGTCAGCAGTTGCAGAGCGAGATGGCCCGTCTGCAATACAGCACCGACAATCAGGACCTTGCTCGCGTGGCAGACGTCAGTCAACAACTACAGCGTATAGAAAGGCAACTGGAGACGCACACTGAAGGACGGCGTCTGGCAGAGGAATTGCAGTTGCGCATGATTACCGCTGACCGCATACAGTCAGCACTGCAGCCTAATGAAGCACTCCTGAATCTGTTCGTTCTACAAGGAGGTATCTACGCTCAGGTGTTGCATACCGACGGTCGGCACCACTTACATAAATACGCCACCGAGAATTTGGAGACACATGTGGCGGGATTGCGAAAAATTCTGCATAGCGAAAAGTTAATGCTGGACGATATGATCGTTCTTGAGCCCCTTCAGGAGCTTTATACAACACTTATTAGTCCCATCGCAGAAGTCCTAGGGCTAAACACAGGATTGGAGCGACTGGTGATTAGCGGGGACAGCTTCCTGTACAGCTTACCCTGGGATCTGCTCTGCACACCTGATACCTCTACTCCAGATCCTCTGCTGGCTCATCTTAAGGTGCGACTGATACCGACTCCCCGGGATCTCGTGCGTCTTCACCACCTTCAGTCCCTTCACACACCTACTTCTGGCTCCGCTGTCATGTTTGGTGTCCAATCCTTTGAACTGAATGATCAGGCCCAGTTGGATTCGGATCTGGAAGCTTCTGCCACTGAAATTGATGCAGAGTCCAGAGGACAGTTGCCTCTCCTAGAAGCAGACGTGCCCTACATCACCACGACAGATCCTGGAGTGAGTTTTGCAACGCGGAGTGCGGTCTTGACTGAGGGAGGGAACGCGAACCTTCCCATGTATGCGAATCTGCAGGGAACCCGTAAAGAGATCGAGCAACTCAGCACCCTGCTTGCCAAGCACGGCCGTGAAGTGGTGGCCCACTTCAGCCCTGAGGCATCCGAGCACACTCTTCTCAATATTGGGATCGCTCCCTGGGTGCTGCACTTCTCCACCCACTCCGATGTTTGGGAAGCTCAGCAGACTCAGACTCTCTATCACCAGACTCAACGTGCCGATCCGCGCTACGACCCCACTCATCCTTTCTCCCGGGCGGTGGTGCTGCTCGACGGCTACACTCGCCGCAACTTCAAGGGAGTGCTGCGTGCATGGGAGTTGGGGAGCCTCGATCTGCAGGGTACCGAACTGGTGACTTTTTCCTCCTGCAACTCCGGATTGGGCGACATGACCGCTGGTCGAGGGGTAGTGGGATTATCGCAGGCAGCGTTTCTGGCGGGCGCACAGCGGACCATTACCACCTTGTGGCCGGTATTAGACCGTACGACGCCGGATTGGATGGAAAACGTCTATCAGGGGCGATTGGAGGGCTTCTCTTGGCAGGATGCAATGCAGAAGGAGAAGCAGAGAATGCTCAAATACGAATATCCTTTGCAGGCCTGGGGCCCTTTCGTCCTTAACGGTCTCGCATAACATTTAACATTATCACTCACAAAGTTTTCCAAAATTCTGGTTGCTCAAAACCGCACTCTAAGCTCTGATCGCCTCATAATCAGTTGTGCAGGTTTGGCAATTTGAGAAACGTCCCATCAAAAAGCTTTGGGAGCATGTTTTTTGAATTCTCAGAGATGTCTAGAGATGGCCTGGTCGCACAACTGCCAGATTTTTTGTGCTGGCCCAAACATTCTTGAGCGTAACCCGCACAACTGGTTTATAGTAAACTTCTACATAATCATAAGACGACCTAATTTACTACGACACATAGAATCTGCGCAACGTGTACGCAAATTTAAGCATCTTAATAGAGAACGAGGTAGGCAATGAAAGAAGTAAAAAAACAGCCAGAACAATCACACAAAACTTCCGCAACTGGCCCGACAATTTTAGACCTCAAAAATTTAGAAAAATTACACTCCGTAGGGTTGAAATCGAAACCGCTCCATCTTGACTCTCATCACGACATTCTGACGCAGATAATAACACTGGAACATGAAATAAGATCCCCGTTGGAACGAATGTCCATACTGCAAAAGGCTGTAAAGCGGCAAAATCTACATTTGAGAAATCACCGCATAGAGTTCGCCTCACTGTTAATGGATCTCGCTAAAAAGTGCTACGACTTGGATAGATATGATGAATCATTGGCAATGTATAAAGAAATATTACGCATTGCCCGCGATACATTCGCAGCGGGTCATTCACATATCGTCGACAGCTTGACCAACTTAGCCGGAGTATACGGTGCTATGCACAGATATGAAGATTCGCTCTCTGCCGCTGAAGAATCTCTACTAATACAGAGGAAGTCACTTCACGATCAGCACCCCAATCTTGCTGCCGCCCTCTCAAATCTCGGAGCCACCTGCATTAGACTCAATCAGCCTTTACGTGCGGTAGGTATGCTTGAAGAGGCCCTACAAATATACATAGCCGAAACACCAAAAGACGAACCAAAGATAGCCCTATGTTATAATAATTTGGGCATAGCGTACTTCGAGCTACGGAACTATGAAGATGCTCTTGACAGGCATAATCAGGCTCTACTAAGACGTCGCTCGTCGCTTCCTAAGCTTCATCTCGATATTGCTCAAAGCCTACATAACCTTGGCAACACTTACTACAAGTTGCGGCAACAGGATGAAGCGGTAAATGCGTTCACCGCAGCCCTCCACATCTATCGCCAGATCCTCCCAGCGGATCACCCAACTACAGCAGAAACTTATGTCAACCTCGGCATCATCCTCTTTGAAGCACGACGATTTGAAGAAGCACTCGATATTCACCTAGAAGTCTTGCGCACACGCCGGAAGACGCTTCCGGAAGAACACCCTGACATCGCGCAGAGCCTTAACAACCTGGCTGGGATCTACATGAATCTGCGCCGATTTGAAGAGGCACGGGAAGCAGCTGAAGGAGCGCTGCGTATCTGGTCATCTCTTCCTCAGGATCACCCGGATCTTGGCCTTGTCAGAAGCAACCTCTCAATCATTTACTCTCACCTACGACTCTTCGATGCGGCTCTTGACTCCGTTCAGGAGTCTTTACGCATACGTCGGGCTGTCCTCCCCGAAGACCATCCCGACATTGCCTCCAGTCTCGGTAACCTCGCCGAAACGTACCGCAAACTTGGTCGTTTCGAGGAAGCTGTAGAGGCGGCAGAAGAAGCTTCACGCATCGATAGGGCAGCTCACCCTCCCGAACACCCTACGATCGCCGAGAGCTTAAACACGCTGGCAAACGCCTACCAGGACACGCAACGAGACGAGGATGCGGTCGCAGCAGGCATAGAAGCACTGCACATTCGTCGTACCTCTCTACCCGAATATCATCCCCTTATCGCCTCCAGTCTTGACGGTCTTGCCAGAGCCTACAGCCGGTTAGAGCAGTTTCAAGCAGCGGTCTGGGCCGGTGAGGAGGCCGCATCTATTCAACGTGTTTCACTGCCCGAGAATCATCCAGATACGGCTGCTACTCTTAACAATCTGGCGAGTATCTATCTTCAGGTGGGGCGCATAGAAGAAGCGGAACAACTCTTCGAAGAAGCTGTGAACATTCACCGTATATCATTGCCTGAACAGCATCCTGAGGTGTCAGCAGGACTAAGCAATCTTGCTCGGATGCATCACAACTCATCCCGTCCTGTGTCTTCTGTAAGTCTCATCTCAAAAAGCCTGCTCATTCAATTACATGAGGATCAATTTCCCCTCAGCAGTAAAGGCATTCGGGCAAAATCGTCTGACCGACAGCATCGATTGCACAATGATCTTGCTTTCCTGTTGGATACTCTTCCGAGACTGAAAAACCACATGCCTGAAGCTTCTGACGGCATCACCGCTTTGTTGACTTATAAGGGAAACGTAGACATCGAGCAGAGCCTTGCCAGTATCCTCTATGCCAAAGCACAAGGTTCCTTTCGAAGTCTGCTTGAAGAGCGCTTAAGCCTGCAGGCACAACTGGCACGCTTGAGATACAGTGATAAGCCGCAGGATTTACCGCAGTATGTTCAGTTGCTCAATCGACTGAAACTGCTCGAGAAGCAACTTGAGACGCATCCTCAGGGACGGCAACTGGCAGACGAATTGCGGCTGCGGATGATCACCGCTGAAAATGTCAGAGCAGTGCTGCGTCCCCAAGAAGCACTGCTAAACTTCATCGTTCTTGGTGATCAAGTACACGCACAGATTCTGCACCAAGATAATCACCACATCCACACGTATCGTGAAAGTCCGAAGGCGCACGTGAAGAAACTACGGGCCCTCCTTGCGGGAGAGGGTCAGCAGTTCTTAGAACTGCATAACCCGATTCTTCAGAGCGAGTTGCAGTCACTATACGGAATGCTGATCAGCCCAATCAAAAATGAACTGCGAATCGGTATTGGTCTGGAGAGCCTAGTTATAAGCGCTGACGGGTACCTGTATGGCCTTCCGTGGGATTTGCTCTGTGATGCCGAGGCAGAAGAGAATAAAAATAGGATCCCGACAACACTGCTGCATGAGGTGAGCGTACGTTCAATCCCCACTCCACGGGATCTCGTACGACTGCACCATCTAGCAGAACTGTACGGAGAGAACCAAAATCCCGCATTGTTGCTGGGTGTACAGTCTTTCCAACAAGACGGTGAGGATTCCGCCGAAAAGAACAATGGGCGATCCCCGCAGTCTTTTACGACTCGTGCGGAGGTATTCGTAGCGGGAGCGGAGTCCGAGCTCCCCCTTTACCTGAATCTGCCAGGAACCAGAAACGAAGTTCTCAACCTAGCCAAGCTGCTCGAGCGACATGGTAAGGACACGATTATGTATCTAAGCCCTACCGCGTCAGAGGAGATATTGCTCAACAGTACCTTCTCGCCGTCAGTGCTGCATCTCTCAACCCACTCGGATGTGTGGGACGAAGCCGACACTGCAGTTTTGTACCAGCAGAACCTGGACAGGCAACTTGAGCCTCGCTTCGATCCAGCGCACCCGTTCTCCCAGGCAGTAGTGCTTCTGGATGGGTATACCGGCAAGAACTTTCATGGTGTACTGCGTGCCTGGGAGTTGGCGAGCTTAAATCTTCAGAGCACAGAACTCGTCACATTCTCGTCGTGCAACTCAGGTCTTGGCTGGATGGAGGCCGGGCGCGGCGTGGTGGGACTTTCACAGGCGGCATTTTTGGCCGGAGCACAGCGGACAATCACGACGTTGTGGCCGGTGTTGGATCAGACGACGTCAGAATGGATGGAGAACGTCTATGCGGGCCGATTGCAGGGCCTCTCATGGCAGGAGGCGGTGCGGCAGGAGAAGCTAAGAATGCTCGAGGACGAATATCCTCTACAGGCTTGGGCTCCTTTCGTTCTGAATGGACTTGCATGAACAGAAAGTGCCAGCAATTGGATGAGCTTGCTACGGTGTTGTGGAGGAGTAGTTCAGTCTGATCGATAATGGAGACTGACATGACGGCCCTGACAGCCTGACAAATTTTATGAGAGTGGACGAAAAACGAGCTGCCAGCCGACTTCAAGTGTCGTTCGAGGGTCAGCATCTGAGCGTTTTCTTCGGCTGGGCGGCTCAGGATCAGGACCACCCTGGAGCGTCAGACGGGAGAAGACCGTCCGACCTCGACTCAGCGCATACTGAACGGTACGCAGACCAATTTTGAGATAACTGAGTGCCCGTTTCCAGTGGGGATCGACGACACGTTGATCCCCACTCTGAACGGTCTGAAGACCTTCTGATACGAGCAGCAGAGTCGCTATCGCTAGTACCAAGACCAGCCGTTCCAGGCTGGCCGCATCACGGAGTCTGGAATCTTCCAAACCGAACAGGCCGCTTTTTTCGTCCAGAAAGCCCTCTTCAATTTGGAAGCGCTCGCCGTACTCAGCGAATGTCTCGATGCCCGTCGGCTGGTCACTGACGACTTGCCACTGCTCTGGGCCGTCCGTCGGACGGCCCAGAGCGATATGGACGGGACCGAAGTGCTGTCCAGTCAGCGTGATGTTGTGCAAGCAGCGCGTTTCTCGTGGTGCGAGTTTCACCTCGCCCACCTTGCACAGTCGTTTCTTCCCTGGAGCAGCCATGATCAAGCTCGACTTGATCCGGATGCGATAATGCCATCCGCAGACCCGAAGCCAGCCCATGAGGGCCGTATCGCAAAAGCCCCGGTCCGCCAGCAGGCGAACCTCACGCAGCTTGAGGAAGTCGAGCATGCCTTTGACTTCGGCCAGGATGGGCAGAAGCTGGGCGGTGCTGACCTGGGCGCTGGAGTGTTCGAGAACACGGGAGACGAGCGGCACCGCTCGTCCCCGAAAGAGGACCGAAATGCGGATCAGGCAGAACTTCTCGAAGAGGACGCTGGTATCCAGTGCCAAGATCAGGGTGTGTTCACCCCAGTCCCGCAAGGCGCGGGTGATCAGGGGACCGTAGATGCTGGTCAGGTCGATGGCTGGATTCTTCAGCCACCGACGGACTCGGCGCTCGGTGCTCTGAGCCAGAGTCGCTCCAGCATTGATGTGAGACAGCCAGTGAGGAAACGTGCTGCGCTGGGAAAGCAGCAACCCACTGACCATCCAAGACACGGTTCGCGCGTTGCGAATGTCGTTCCACAACCCGCTCTGGAGATGGGCAAGTACCGCTTGATAGAGTCGAGAAGCGTCCCCGGTGGCCTGTTCTGTCGTCATAAACGAAAGTGTCCCCTACTGGGGACGCTTTCTCATAAAATCTGTCAGGCCGTCAGCATGACGGCCAGCAAACACGAGCGCACTGCCGAGTTCAAAGAGGAAGCCGTCCGTCTGGTGCTCAGTACCCGACACTTTCGCCGTATTTGATTAGCGAATTGTCCAGGGTCAACAGCGCAGGGACATCAGCACGTCAACGGGATCCTGACCACGCAGGCGGGCGGTTTCCACAGTCGACTTGATGCGCATGTAGGTGGCGGCTCCCCTTGCGTTTTTACTGCATTGCGAGACTTTCCTGGCCATCACCACCGTTCTGAGACTGCGTTCGGCAGCATTGTTCGTCGGTGGAATGTCCGGATCCGACAGGAACAGCAGCACCCGTCCACGCAGATGCTGTTCCAGGATTCCAAACCGCAGCCGCTCATTGGCCTTGGTCTTCAAAGGTGCACGCCTCAGCAACTTTTCCAAGCGCAGGGTGAGCCCCTCACCCTGCTGCCGATATTCTTCTCGAGTACACCATCCCTCGGCATAGCGTCGATGAAGCTTGATCCCGTCGCGGAATACCTGCGCCAGTCGGAAACCGTATTCGTGTCCTCGACCGGGTCGCTGCTGTTCTCCGGCAGCGACCTCATCCGCGTTGCGGATGAGATGAGCCAGACACTTTTGTTGTCTCACCTGATTAGGCATCTTGCTGTCGTAGACCTTGAACCGGTCGTAGACCAGCACGCCTTGGAACGCGTCGCCCAGAACCTTTCGAAGTTCGATGTTGGTATGCTGATGGTTGGCCGTGAACAACACCGTTTGAGCGGAACGGAAGGTACTGACCCAGGCTTGACCAGCGCTGATCCGCTAACCGCTATCGTCATGACGCACAAACCCAGCGGCGCGAAGATCCGCTTCCAGGGTCTGAACATAATTCGCCAGGAGGCCTGCATCCTCAGCCAGCCGCTGTGCGCCCTGGGTCACTGCGCCCTGCGTGATGCGAATTCCGGTCGTCAACTCAAGCACCCGTGGCAATCGGCGCTGTGGGAGGCCGACTTCATGGTGCAACACCTGAAGGCTGGCCTTCAGACGCGATCCGCATCGATAAGCCGTTGCCCCGTATTGATCTTCCGCCAGATCAGGATGAACGCCGCGCACCGTGCTCCCACACGCAGGACACGTCATCACCGGAACGCGATATTCCGTGAGCTGCTGAGCGCGCTCAGCAGCATCCAAGCTTTGTCCTGGCGCTTGAAGAGGAGTTCACCGCTGAATCCACAAGCAGCGCAGGTATTCGGCACCTCTACCTCGACCACTTGAGTGATCTGCTCGGGTGTCGGTGCCTGCTTGTACGTGAAGATCCCTGCTTCTGCACGCCGTCCCGAGGGTTGGGGATCAGTTTTGCGGGTCTCTCGGCTGTGCGGAGCTGCGTACTTGCGGCTCTTGCGCTCAAGGTCTTCGAGGCGCTTCTTCAGGCGTGCAATCTCAGCGTTGAGGGCGCGGTTTTCGGCTTCCAGCTGCTCGTGCGTATTCTTACGCTATCCGGCCACAGTAGTCCGGAAGGTTTCAGGCAGCCTTGACGCCGAGTGAGAGCAGGTCGGCGAGCAGATCTTCGCATTTCTGCTCTGTCTGCTCCCACATCAAGATGCTCAAAATCCTCTCTGCGAAAAACGCGTTGTAAGCGCGGCGTTTTTCGTCCTCCATACTGAAGACCAGCGGGCCGTCCCGCTGGTCACTCAATTGACTCAGTCGAGCAGCTGAAACTGCTGTCATCGCCATGTTCCAGTGGAAGTGCAGGGCTTCCATCTGTCTGGACTGGCATTCGCTCAACCCAGCAAATTGCGTCTTGGCCAGAACAGCGCCCATGAGGACGCTTGGCCGCTTACCGTCTCGGAAAGGGAATTCCATAGAGAACCGCGCACGGTAAAGCGCGATGATGATCGCCGCCGTCATGGTGATGGAGGTGCTGAACAGCACCTGCGTCTTGCGTGACCCTGGCCAGACCACCGCGACGACCCAGTACGAGGCGAGATCAGGGGTGTGATTCCCATACTTCGGGATGAACACGGCGTCGATGCCCAGAATGCCGCTGCAATTCAGGATCTGCTGGTCTTGCGCTTGCAAGACCAGCGTACTGTTCAGTTGTACCCAGGGCACTGGTTTCTCGGCCCATGACCGGTGAGTCCGGTCCGAGGTCGGACCGTACCGGGCCAGATTGGTGAAGTTGTGCCGCCCTAGGAGGATCAACCAGAGAGTCAGGAGCAGCCGAAGGTAGACCTGCTGGGTGCGACGGAGTCCGGCCTGGCTGAGGGCTGCCGCTAGAATCTGGTCGGGAGGTGTTCTCGTTGGTGTGTGCACACCAACGAGAACGCCTCCCGTCCCATTTGTCAAAACCTTCCGGACTACTGTGTAGGGGTAAGCTGGGCCACATGAACTTCACCCTCCAGCTCAATCCTAAGTTCGGTGTATTCGCGTGAGTTCCTAGTCTATTCAGGAAGGCATCTATGCACTGGGTGATCTGGAAGTGGAGCGCGGCGGCGTGATCCGTAACGCCCAGCTCACGTGGCAGTCACACGGCACCCTCAACGCGGCTAGAGATAATCTGATCATTTATCCGTGCAGCTACACCGCGACCCACGCCAGTCGGAACTGGCTGATTGGCCCAGACGGAATTCTTGACCCGGAGCAGTATTTCATCGTCATCCCCGACATGTTCTCCAACGGGTTGTCCTCGGGCGCGGCCAACACGCCGGACTACCCTGAACTGGTCACGCTGCGCGATAACGTGCTGGCCCAGATGCGGCTGCTGCGAGAAGTGTTCGGCACCGAGCAGGTGGCCGCCGTTCACGGCTTTTCCATGGGGGCGATGCAGGCTTACCACTGGGCTGCAATGTTCCCTGAACTGGTGCAGCGGGCCATCGTTGTCTGTGGCAGCGCACGTACAGCACTTCACCACAAAGTCTTCCTGTCAGGGTTGTTGCGGATCCTGGAAGCCGCGCCAGGATACCAGGGGTGCGGCCAATTCTCAGCTGCGCCGCAAGCGGTACTGAAAGCGTTTGGACATATTTATGCGGGTTGGGGTCTGAGTCAGGATTTCTACCGCACTGAGCTGTTTTCCTCTGTGCTGGGCGTACCTGACCTGGAAACCTACCTGCGCACCGATTGGGAATCGAGTTTCGCGGCGTGTGAGGCAGCCAACCTCTACGCCCAGGCGATGACCTGGACGCACGGAGACATCAGCGCCGACCCGCGCTACGGCAGCGATCTGGCGGCACTGTCAGCCATTCGCGCCAGGGTGCTGCTGCTCCCGAGCGCAACAGATCTGTATTTCCGGGTGGCCGACAACGCTGCCGAGTTGCCACATCTTCAGGAGGGTGAACTGCGACCGATCCCCAGTATCTGGGGCCACCGGGCGGGCAGTCCAGCGGGTCTGCCTGCCGAACTGCCCTTCGTGAAATCGGCGGTACGTGACTGGCTCTCCCGATAAAGGAACGAAACCGTTTCCGCTGCTTCCCGAAACGCAAGCGCTCCTTGGCAGACTGCCGTACACTTCCGCACTATTACGGCCATTACAGCCGTACCCATAACCAGCAAGGCTTGCAGCAGGGCCGAGCGCAACAAGGGCCAGTCATTGGTGACCGACCTCCAATGTTCTGGCAAGTTAACCGGTGCGTCTGCTGATCCTGATCATTCAGAAATCAGCTCGCGGTCTCCATATCTGGAGCGCAGCTCCCGCTATTTCCGGACGACTAACACGCTACCCTGCCTATATGACCCGCCAAAAACGCAAGCCAGCGCCTCACCCTGACCCCTTGCCTCTCGGGCTGCTGATCATTGACGGCCTCGAAGGCGAAATTGCCCGCGTCGAGTTGCCCAGCGGCGTCACTCAGGACATTGCGCTGAGTCAATTGCCCGCTGGCCTCAAGGAAGGTGACGTGCTCCTCGTCACCGAGGCAGGCGCAGTGATCGACCATACCGAAACCCAGCGCCGCCGCGAGGGTGCCCAGACCCAGCTTGACGCCCTGAATGCCCAAGCGCCGAGTGGGGAGATTGACCTGTGACGCGCTGGCTGACAACGGGGTTGTTGTTGCTGGCCTCCACTGCTGCTGCCCAAGGCAATCTGATCATCCGCTTCCTTGACGTCGGTCAGGGTGACGCGGTGCTCATCACCTCCCCGGAAGGCAAGAGCCTGATCTATGACGGGGGCCGCAGCGAAACCCGCATGCGCGAGTTGATCCAGCAGTACCAGATCAAAAACGTCTCGCTGGTCGCGGCCAGCCACGCCGACGCTGATCACATCACCGGTTTGGTGCCGGTGGTCGAGCAGTTCAGGCCCCAGCTCTTCTTGAATAATGGCCTGGCTGGAACGACCCGGATCTGGAGCAAGCTCACCAGTGCAGCGCAGCAAGCAGGAACCAAGGGGCTGGTGGCACAGGATCAGGTCATCAACCTGGGCAGCGTCAAGGTGACGGTCATTCCCCCGCCACCCGGCATGAAAGCCGGAGAGCAGAACACCCATTCGGTCGGGCTGCTCATCCAGTACGGCACTTTCAAAGCGCTGATGACGGGCGACTCCGAGACGGCGGAAACCGAAGGCTGGCTCAAAACGTATCCGGCTAGTGCCCTCGGTCCCATCGACGTGTACAAATCCATTCACCACGGCGCGAAGAACGGTGACCACCCGGCCTGGCTCTCGGCAGTGCGCCCCAGCAATGTGGTGATCAGCGTCGGCCCGAACAACTACGGCCATCCGACGACGCAAGCCCTCGCTCTCTACGCCAAAGCAGGCGCAGCGGTCTACCGCACCGACCTAAACGGCACCGTGACCGTGACGGTGCAGCCGGGCGGCCAGTACACCATCAAGACCGAGCGCGGGAAGAGTACGCCGACGCCCACTACCCAGCCACGATCTCAATCCACTCCACTGGTCATCCCCGCCACGCCACCGGCAGGTGTCAATGTCAGTTATGCAAACTGTACGGCAGTCCGGGCGGCGGGCAAAGCGCCGATCCGGGTGGGCGAGCCGGGCTACAGCCGCAAGCTTGACCGTGACGGAGACGGGATCGGGTGCGAGTGACCGACTTGCTGACGAGAATGACTGTTACTCCAGTTCGCTTCCTCTAGCATGCGCCCGTGACTGTGAAACTCAAATATGACCGGGGAACGCTGATCACCTGGGAAACCCCCCAGGTGATCGCCCCGCTGTTCACCTGGGACGACCGCTCACAGCTCTACCGGGCACCGGGGCAGTGCTACCGGCAAGTCGTCGAGACGCTGCGGGCGCACGGCGTCAAGCACCAGGACGAGGCGACTGAGTTCAAAACTCTGGAGCTGCGCGTCAGCCGGGAAGTCGAGCCCTACCTCCATCAGACCGAAGCGCTGGCCGCTTGGAAGCAGGCCGGGCGGCAAGGGGTGGTGGTGTTGCCCACCGGATCGGGCAAAACCTTTGTCGCTCAACTGGCGATGCGCGACACGCCCCGCAGCACGCTCATCTGCGTTCCCACCATCGATTTGCTTCACCAGTGGTACTCGGGCCTCTTGGCGGCCTTCCCCGACGCCAACATCGGTCTCCTCGGCGGCGGCAGTAAAGACCGAACCGCAGTTCTGATTTCCACTTACGACTCGGCCACCATCCATGCCGAGGAACTGGCCAATCAGTACGCCCTGATCATCTTTGATGAGGCGCACCACCTGCCCGCCCCCTTTACCCGCGTGATCGCCGAGATGAGCTTGGCTCCTTACCGCTTGGGCCTGACCGCGACACCCAAACGCAGCGACGGACGTGAGGCCGATTTAGATACGCTGGTTGGCCCTGTTGTGTACCACAAGACGCCTGCTGAGCTGGGCGGCGGCGCACTGGCCGACTATCAGGACGTCAAGATTCTGATCCGCTTGAGCAGTACCGAGCAGGCCCGTTACGACGAGCTGATTGCCCAGCGCAACGAGTTTCTGTGGCGGATGCACATTAAGCTCGGCTCGCCTGAAGGCTGGCAGAAGTTCATCAACGCCAGCGGCACTTTAGAGGGGCGCAAAGCCATGCTGGCCCACCGGGAAGCGCGGTCTATCGCCTTCGGTACCGACGGCAAACTGCGGGTACTCGAGGAAGTGCTGGCCAACCACCCGACCGAGCGCACCCTGATCTTCACCGACGACAACGCCATGGTGTACCGGATCAGCCGCGAGTTCTTCATCCCGGCCATCACCCACCAGACACCGGTCAAGGAGCGCCACGATCTGTTGCAGCAGTTCCGGGCCGGAACGTACCGCATCTTGGTCACCAGCCGGGTTCTGAATGAAGGCGTCGATGTGCCGGAAGCGAGTATCGCTGTTGTCTTGTCTGGCACGGCCACTGAGCGCGAGCATATTCAGCGCTTGGGGCGCATCCTACGGAAATCGGAAGGAAAGAAAGCGGTGCTGTACGAAGTCGTCACCGAGGGGACCAGCGAAGAGCGGGTCAGCCAGCAGCGCCGGGGCGAGTGGAATAGTCAACGCGGCCCGTCTGTCCCTACTACTACCTGGGAGGATGTGAATGCTCCCGACTGAACTGCTGATGTTCAAGGTCAAAGCCGGGATCGTTGAGCCGAGATTACTCAAGCCGAATCCGACCCACACCGCACTGATCGCCCGCTTGATCGAGTTGTTTGAAACCAGCGTGGGCAAGCGGCGTTTTGAACTAAGCGAGGAACTCAAGACTTTGGAAGAAGGCCGCCGAGATTACCGGGTGGTGCGTGGCCTTGCTCACATCCTGGCCGGGGATCACAGCACCTTTGCCACCGGCGGCGTCCTCTCCCCGCCGCTGGTACGTGCCCGGATCTTCGAACTCAGCCAGGCGCACCCACCGGCCCGGTTTCGCCGTCAAGATCTCCTCGAACAGGTGGGGCGCAGTCTGGGAGCTGATCCGCAGGAAGTGGCCGACGCACTGTACGCCGACCTGCCAGATCAGCAGACGCTGGTGAGCTTCGAAGCCCCTGACCCTCAGATACTGCTCGACCGCTACAACCTGGCACAGGCACAGGGGCTGCTCTACCGCGCTTACAGCCTGATCATCACCGCCCGCCGCAACGAACCAGCCCGGTACCGGCAGTTGATCTCCTACGTCAAGTTCTTCGGATTGATGGTCACGGTGGAAGGGGATTCGGATTACGGCTTCACCCTGACCCTCGACGGCCCGACGTCTTTGTTTGGCGGCACGACCCGCTACGGATTGAGCTTGGCTAAGTTTCTACCGGCGCTGCTTCACGTGACCGAGTGGGATTTATCTGCCGCTCTCAAACCCCGTAAAGACCTAGCCTGGACCGATCCTACCGATACCGAGTGGTCGTTTCAGCTCACCAGCGAGGACGGTTACGTCAGCCACTACCCGCCGCCTAAAGAGTTCGATTCGGCTTTAGAGTCGGGCTTTTCTGACCGCTTTGCCAAACTCAAGTCCCCTTGGAAACTGGAACGCGAGGTGGACTTGGTACCAATTCCCGGCGGCGTGATCATTCCCGATTTCCGCTTGCTGCACGAAGACGGACGCAGCGTGCTGCTGGAGATCGTGGGCTACTGGCGGCCCGATTACCTGACCAAGAAGTTTGACCGATTGAAGAAGTCGGGCCGGATGGACATCATCGTAGCGGTCAGCGAGCGGCTGAATCTCGAGAAAGCGGGGATCAAGCTGGACGCCTTCGGTGAGCAGGTCATTTCATTTAAGGGCGTGCTTGATCCGAAGCGGGTGCTGGAACTGGCCGAGATATTGGCGGTGCAGCCAACTGAGCGAGAACGGAAGAAGCGCTCAAAGCAAAAGGTCACGTAGCTTGATGTCGTCCGGCTTAGAGGCTGTTTGAAGCCCATTGGTTGGGACAAGGCCAGAAGTCGCTTGCCCTTAGAACTGCGAAACCACCTGGAAGAGGTCACTGACCGAGGAAGCGTCGTAGGTACTCGTCAGCGCTGCGGCCGCGTCGTTTCGGATCACGGCAATGCCGCGGCGCTGCATCTCCTGCAAGAAGGCCTGCTCCTGATCGGCAAGGATCAGGCGGAAGGCACCGTTGACGGGGGAGATGTCCTCCGTTCCCAGTGTCCCAAATTCCGGCATCTCGGCCATGACCTGCTGAGCGGTGGGGTACTGCAGCAAAACCTCCATGAGGCTCTCTTCATCCTCAGTACCGAAGATCTCGTCGTCGTCCTGATAATCTGGCGAGGCGTCCAGAGCTTGCGTTTCACCCTCGTGGCCATCCTGCTCCGTCTCGCCCTCACCCTCGTTTTGAGAAACTTGCTGCTTGGCTTCGGCCACAAAGTCGTAGGCGTCAGGACTCACCAGACGGCGCAACTCACCGAACGTCATCTTGGTGCCGCAGACCAAGGCCCGGAGGGTGCAGGCGTCGGTCATCTCTGCTGCGGGCAGACAGATCAGTTCCAAATCGTCATTAATGCCGTAGATCATAAAGTCCTCCTGGGACTGAAGCTGTGGAGTGCCAACAGGTGAAGGGGTAGAGGCGGCGTAGATCAAGCGGCCTGAGCCCAAAGATCAGGCTCTGGTTTCCAGTCGCTCGGCGGCGTCGGAATGTCCTCGTAGGTCAAGCGGTACACGGTGATGATCGTGCCGCTGTGAACCACCAGATTGATGGTGCCGGTGGCGTAGAGTCGAGCGCCGCCGGGAAGGGCGCGGCGAAACCGAGCGTTTCGAGCGATCCGCAGCAGACAGGCGGCGGCAGCGAAGTGCGAGAGGTTACCGGCAAATCGTTCGATGTAGCGCTGGCTGGCGTGGCTGCTGGGTCGGAACATTCGAACCTCCTCGACTCGCTCGGAAGCGGTGAAGTTATTCTAAGTGGATATTGCATTTAGTGTCAAACGCATCTGATGGGGGTATTGACAGTTGACGCAATTGGTTCACCGTACTAGACTCCATGGCATGAAGAGCACTCCGGTAAAGATTGGTGACCTCGGCGAATTACGCCAGGGACTTACGCTTAACCGTTATCTCGATTCGGCAGGACCAGTCATGCGCGTGCTCCAAGTCGCCAATCTGAGCGGCGTTGAAGTCGCTCCATCAGACGGCGACCGAATGGAGCAACTCGATCTGAAGCGTATCAAGGCGTATACCGCACAACCCAACCAGATCTTGATTTCACTGCGCGGATCGTCTCTCAAAGCGGCCGTTGTTCCTGATGGCTTGAGAGACGCCGTGATCAGCAGCAGCCTAACCATTCTCGAGGTACGGCCAGAACTGGCAGATCCGAGGTTCCTGGCGGGGCTATTCTCTTCAGAGGCCATGCAGGCCCAAGTCGCGCCACTCTTCACCGGGTTAACCGTGCAGGGCATTCCGCTCCACCGCTTCAAAGACATCCAGATTCAGCTGCCGCCGCTCGCGGTGCAGCGGGACTACGCGGCAGCTTTTCAAGCCGCCGCCGATTACCGGGAGACGGTAGAGAAGGTCATTGCGCTGAGGAGCGAAAGCTTGAGCGCTCGTCTGACCGCCTTTATCGTCAAGGAGCGTGGCTAAGATGGAACAGCCCTATTCCAGTACCTTGTCCAGCGCGGTGAATGAGCTGCGTAACGATGGGCTCAACCACGCCGTCCCCTTGGTGAGCGCCCTGCTCCTGCTACACACCATCCGGCGATTTGAAGATCACTTCGGGCAACTGGGGGTTTCCTTCCCCGAAGCGGCGGCGAGTCAGTTGACCCAGCTCAAGCTCTCAGCACACGACGTTTTTGAGAGCCTGGAAACCGTACTCGGCCAGCGCCTCAAGTTCCACAAGCGCCTTAAAACAGGTTGGAGTTCGGTCACGGTGCCGGCCACCGATCCTGCGGCCATTGCCCGCAGTTCGCGCAAGATTGTCTTATTCGTCGCACAAGTCAGCAGCGGTAAATCTGCACAGAACGCCCTGGTTGAACTTGGAGAAGCCTGTAGCGACCTGCTCGATCATGGTGGACGCTCAGTTGTTACCAGTCAGACTCCCAGCGGTGTCGCCAAGCTGATGGCCGCGCAGCTGGACGCTCAGGCTGGCATGCGCATTCTGGATCCCGCTTGTGGGGTGGCGCGTGTTCTGGTCGAAGTGGCCAAGGAACAAGTCCAGCAGCACAAAGATCCCAACGATCTGGAATATGTCGGCCAGGAAATCGATCCAAACGCGGCTTTCCTGGGCGCGCTTCACTTGATGCTTCACGGGGTGGTTCGTTTTCAGATCCAAGTGGAAGACAGCTTGACGCAGTCTACCCTCAAGGCCGAAGATTTTGACCGCGTCGTTGGCGATCCGCCCATCGCTCTGGCCATCCCCCACCTTGTTTCTGACCTGCAGGGAGACGCGCGTTTCACTTTTGGTGGAGCGCCGCTGCCGAAAACGGCGGACTGGTTATTTGTGCAGCACGGCCTCGTCGCCCTCAAGCCAGGCGGCCGTGCGGTGTTCATCACCGCCCACGCTCCCATGTTCCGGAGCGGTGCCGAGGCAGCGATTCGCCGAGACATCCTGAGTGCAGGCTGGGTAAGTGCCGTCGTCGCCTTGCCCAGCGCCCTGTACCCGAATCTGGCCCTGCCGCTGGTCATGACTATCTTTGAGCGACCTGAAGAGGGAGCGCGCGGTCGCCAGGACGTTTTGATGATCGACGCCAGCACCCTGGGAACCCGCGAAGGACGGATCAACGTTCTCTCGGAAAACGTCCGCCAGCAACTGACCACCTTGATTCGGGATCGCGCCCCGAGTGAGCCCTATACGGCTTTGGTCGAATCCGAGCGCATCTTCGAGAACAAAGACGCCTGGCAACCCAACCAGTACCTGGATTTCGAACCCGACCAGACGCGCGACTTGAAGGTCATCGAAGCCGATCTGCAGCAGCAACTGAAACATCTCAAGGACGTGGAACAGGCTCTTCAACAGTCATTTGACGCGCTGCCCAGAGAATCTACCGACTGATGCCTGTTCTGGATCATGATCCCTTGATCCGCTCCACCTCAAACGCGAACCGTTCAGCGCGATTGTTGTCAATAAGTTTGAAAGAAATGACGTTTCTAAGGTCGAGCACGGGCCCGTGCCCCGCTCACCTGAGCGA
Source organism: Deinococcus psychrotolerans (assembly GCF_003860465.1). Lineage (NCBI taxonomy): Bacteria > Thermotogati > Deinococcota > Deinococci > Deinococcales > Deinococcaceae > Deinococcus > Deinococcus psychrotolerans. Next base: position 121,596 of record NZ_CP034187.1, on the reverse strand, counting down.
GTGGACCACAGAGAATTGAGCGGAATCGTCACCTCAACCCATTGCCCGGCGACCGTGTCAAATTCATTGTGAGTCGAGTCTTCCACAGCCAACCATCGGTAGTTGGACATTCGGAAGGGTCAGCTTACGCCAGCCATCCCCATTACCCAGAAGGCTCGCGTCATTTAAGGCCAGCCACTTAAACTAAACCTCAACAAGGTCGCAGGCAGCTTCCAGCCACTCGTCACCCAAAGGAAAACACATGAAACCACTTCTTAAAGGCCAGCGAATGGCGTTGGGTCCGCAGAACCAGGGACTCACGCTGACCCTACACACCGAACTCGATCACCCGGACGTCGACATCAGCTTGTTCGCACTGGACGAAACGCGCAAGATCAAAGACGACCGCTACCTGACTTTCTTCAACCAGCCGACCTCCCCGAATGGGGAAGTCCGTATGACGGCGGCAGGGTCAGGTACGGCGTTCACGCTCAACCTCGATCAACTGCCCTTATGGATCTCGCGCCTGATCCTGACTGCGACCAGCGACTCACAGCCGATCAGCCGCCTGCGACGGGGTCAGGTGATGTTGACGCCCTCAGTAGGCGACGCACTGCAAGTGACCCTCACCCCGGACGGCCAGGAACTGGCGCTGATGCTGGTGGAAATCTACAGACACCAGGATGCCTGGCGCGTCACGGCAGTGGAACAGGGCTTCAACGGCGGCATGGCGGCCCTGGTACAGTCGTTCGGCGGTGAGATCGAACCGGAGGACGCGCCCACGCCTGCACCGATCTCACTCCCAACGCCGCCCGAACCCCTCAGCAAGATCAGCCTGCGCAAGCAACAGGTGGGTGTGGTACTGAAAAAAGCAGGCATCGAGGGCCTCAAGGCGCGCGTGATGGTCGTGATGGACGCGTCGGGCAGCATGTCCTCTCTGTACAGCAGCGGCACCGTGCAGGAGACGCTGGAGCGCCTGATTCCCATTGCGTCGCGGCTGGACGACAACGACGCGATGGAGTTCTGGTACTACGCCAGTCACTTCGCGCGCATGGGTGACCTGGACGAGGACAGCGTGTTGGGCGTGGCCGGATCACAGATGCCCCAGCACGTGGGCGTGGTGCCAGCAGTGAAGAAGATCGGCATGGGCAACAATGAGCCGCCCGTAATGAAAGACGTGTTGAGCGTCCACCAGGAAGCGGCTGCCGAAGACCGTGCCGAGGGCAGAGGCGTGATGCCCACCCTGGTGCTGTTTATTACCGACGGCGGCATCGACGGGGGCACCAGCAAGAAGATCGAGAAGATCATCAAAGACACTGCCCCCGAAGCTCTGTTTTGGCAGTTCGTGGGCCTGGGGCGCGCAGATTACGGCGTGCTCGTCCGCTTCGATACCCTGCAGGGCCGGGTGATCGACAATTCCGGCTTCTTCGCGGTGGACGATATTGGCCGCATCAGCGACGAGCAACTGTACGGGCAGATACTCGCCGAGTTCGCCGTGTGGTGGAAGAAGTGGCAGACACTGGGCCTGGGAAACGCCGCCGCCTCCCGCCCCGCAGCGCCCGCCCCGACCGGCAAGGTCAGCTTGCAGAAAAATGCCAGCGTCAGCATCCAGAAAGGCAAGCAGATCACGATCACCCTGAGCTGGTCCGGTCGCGGCGACCTGGACCTGTACGCCTTTTATGTGCTCAAGAGTGGCGTGACCGGCAAGGTGTACTACCGGGACAAAGGCGCTGCCGGGAAGCCGCCGTACATCACGCTGTCCGGCGACAGCAAGAACGCGGGTAAGGAAACGGCTGTCATTCACCGCCCTGAGGAACTCGCGCACGTGGTCTTCGCGGCGTACAGCGCCGTGGAGAACGGCGCGGGGTCGTTCGCCAGTTACAAACCGGTGGCCACGTTCACCGACGATCTGGGGCAGGAGGTGCGAACGGCAGTGCTGGGACGCAATCACTTCTCCTTCTGGGTGGCCCTGTCCGCCATCGACCTAACCGGAGCGCAGGCAAAAATCACGCATCTGGAGCGCTACTCCAGCTTCGCCACAGAACGTAGCCCAGTGCTGCACGTTGGCGGCAAGCTGGAGATGAACAAGGGCGTTGTCGAGTTCAAGGGACGCTAAGGGCTGGGAGCACGGCAGGGAACGCGTTTCAACCCGACCAGCAGCGATCCCGACGACCTGCATGGACCCACACGCCTTCAAACGTACAGGGGAGCCGTGGCTTTCTTACCGACTTAGCCGAACAGGTTCAGCACAATTTATTCCCGATCTCACGTACAGTCGATCCACAACAGCCCGCCTTTCCCTGCCTCCCCTCTCGATTCCAGGGATGTCGGTGCGCAAGGGGCATCTGAAAATGAGCAACAAGCAGACGGGTAAGGTCGATCTGACCCACCGACAAGTGGCTTCTGCTTTGCTTGGCCGCCCGCTGCTTCCCAGCAAGGTCATTCATCACATCGACGGCGACTCCAACACCAACGCCTCCGAGAACCTGCTGGTGCTGTCCAGCCAGCGCAGGACATGCCCACAACGAGGATGTCCTGCGCCAAGAACGCTAGGGACAGATGTATTTGTTGCCGGAAATGTTCCGAAGTGTCTGGCAGCGCGCCAGGGGCAGCCTCTTCGAACATCTTGCTGTAGAATGAGTGACAGAGCGCTGTGTCATCAGTCTGTGTCTGGCGCGGCAATTTCCTTGGGCGGAGCAACTCAAAAAATATTGCAGGCGAAAATTACTGACTCTCCTAAGTTGCCTTGTGGCTGGAGAGTCAGGACGCGGGGAAGCCGATAGCCTTTCTGGATCACTGTCTGCGGGTGGGCATCAGCCTGTCGGGCACCGCGCCGGAGCTGATAAACGCTGAGGACGAGATTCCGGAGAAGACAGTGCGCGGCGTCGGCCAGCAAGGTGGTGAGGGCGCACACCCTGCACCTGGCGGAATCTCAGGTTTGATGGGCGGCGATGAATTGACGGACGGCACAGCGGGCATGGGGGGCTCACCAGTTCAGGTGCCCCTGCACTTCCGGCGCAAGGTCTTGGAACGTCGCGGATTCCGCGTGAAACTTGAGTTTGGCCGTCACGTTGCGTGGCCCTTGGCGCTGCTTGCCCACGATGATTTCCGCCGTTCCTTTCGCGGCGCTGTCCTTGTCGTAATACTCATCGCGGTAAACAAACATGATGTTGTCGGCGTCTTCTTCGATCCGGCCCGACTGGCGCAGATCGGACATGCGCGGGCGCTTGTTCTCGCGGCTCTCCAAGCTCCGGTTGAGCTGGTGCAGCACCACCACCGGCAAATCGAGCTGGATGGCCAGCGTTTTGAGGGCGCGGCTGATGATGCCGAGCTTCTGGGTATCGTTTTCGTCACCGTCGCGGCCCGGCACGCTGATGAGGCCCAGGTAGTCGATCACAAGCAAATCAAGACGCTCACTGCGGCGCAGGTGGGTAGCCAAGCGCTCCACGGCCTGCAACGTGGTGTCGGGCTGGTCAAGGTAGTTGGGGAGGCCCATTGTGGCGCGGCGCTCAGCGGCGGATTCGATGCGGCCAAACTGCGCGGCGCTGGCCTCGCCGTTCAGCGCGTCTTTGAGTGGCACCCGCGCGGCAAAGCAGAGTTGGCGCATGGCGATCTGGAAGGCCCGCATTTCGAGGCTGAGCACCTGCACGTGCTTCCCGGTTTTGGCCACGCGCTCAGCGATCCCGATGGCGAGGCTAGATTTTCCCATGCTGGGCCTCGCACCGATCACGGTCAGGCTGCCCGGATGGAAGCCGCAGAACTCGGCGTCCAGGTCTGGGAGCCGGTGCGGAGGGCTGGACTCAGGCCACTGGCCAGCAAGCGCAGATACTCAACGGCGGCGCTGTCCGCCTCGGGGCCGGTGATGATGGTGTTCTCAGCGCGAGCAGCCGGGCGCGGCACGTTGGCCATGAAGTCCTGCACCGAGGCGGTGGGCTGAGGATCGCACTCGATGCCGTAGACCATGCGCTGAACTCGGTTGGCGTGTTCGAGCAGCAGCCGCCGGGCGTACATGTCGCGGACAGTGGCGGCGTATTCGGGAGTGCGGAAGGCGAATGGGGTCTGGTCGCTGAGGCCGATCAGGTAGGTGAGGCCGCCCGCGTCATCAAGCGCTGTCCGGTTGTTCGAAAATCCGGTTTTGGTGCGCTCCAAGTGGCCAGCAAGATTGACCAGATCGATGCTTATGCCACTGGTCATCAGGGCATGAAGGGCAAGCCAGATTAGCCGGTGATTTTCACGGTAGAACGCGGCGGGCGGCAGATCGGAAACGCCCTGCCACTGGTCGGGGTCCAGCAGCACGCCGCCCAGCACGGCGATTTCGGCCCGCTCATCGTGCGGCGGAAGGCTCGGTGCGCCGGTCATGCCCGCACCACCTGGACGCTGCGCCCGATGACGGCCAGCGGCACGTAGCCGCGTTCATCGTCGGGCGCGTCGGTCATGGCGTCGGCGTTGTCCACGCGCTCCACTGTGAAGGCAAAGCCGGTGTGGGCGTGGCGTCCTTTCTGGGTGCAAGGTCCTGACCGGTTGCGGTTGCAGTTGCCGTTTCGCTTTCGCCGTTCGTCTGCGGGACAGCCTGCCGGACTGACGTGGTCTGCTGAAATTTTTGGGCCTCTTGCTTGAAATCAGTATTACTTAAAAGATCAGTATTGTTAGTGTGCGATTCACCGTAAGTCAGTCCCACCGTAAGACGGTAATCGGTGAAGTCGGTCAGATGGGCGGGATCATCGCTGACAGCGTATTCCCAGCCCTGCACCCGGCCTCTGGCGTCCTCAAAACGCCGCGTGTTCATTGCCGAATACACCCAAAGTCACGGGCGAAATGTCTGGCTGCTGCCGACGCCGCCAACCCCACCGACTTGCGCAGAGCGCTGCCGACATTTCTTTGTTCACATTCAGCTCCGCCTTCTCAATGTCCTTGGGAGGCCGGTTCTGTGGCAAGGGCCTGAGCCGTTGGGGAAAAACACAAAGCAACTGCTTTCACCCATCGCTGCGCTCGGGTGAACCGAATGGGGATCACATTCACTGATCAATCCAGGAGGTTCAAATGTTCAATGTTACGTATAATTTGGTTGTTCGCCGCGAGTCCACTCCCCTGATTCGGAATCTGATCCACGACGGGTTGCTGAGCCGCACCCAGGGAGAGTACCGGCAAGGGGCCAGTGGCCCTCTCTACGCGCCTTCCAGCGCGCTCCTGCGCGGCGGCAATCTTCATGCCCTGAGCGATTCTGAATTCCGCTTCGGCCCCGCCATCCTCAGCTGCCAGGCCTACACCCTGCCACCCGAAGAGTACCGGGGGCTGATGCTGGCCTCCCCGGCATTCAGTCAGTTCGATGTTCAGCCGCTGCACGCCGAGTTGTGCACCGGATGGCCTGAGGAGCATCTGTTCCACCAAACCCACCCGGACTGGAACCAGCGGCTGATTGAAGCTGTTCGCCGGGGTCCACGCCTGAACCTCGACCCGGTGCTGGTATCGCCCACGGTGCAGGCCGCCACCTGGCTGCCGGAGGAAACCCGTCTGAGCGAAAAAAAGACTGGGTGGATGCTGTCCCTGGGCTTTGCAGTGCCGGACCCGGTGCAGCTCAATGGCGTCACCCGCTCCGCCGCTGGCATCGATCTGGGCCTGCGGCGGCTGACCGTCGCGGTCCACGAATCCGGTCTGATTCACGCCGCTCCGGGTATTCCCCGGACGGGACTCACCTCCACGGAAGCGGGCTGCCAACTGCCCAATCCCGCCGATCAGCAGCAAGCCCAGTGGCTTAACCTCGGCTTGCAGTACGCGGCGGCCCGCACGCAGCTCCACGATTTCTTGACGGTGCTGCTCTCGTCCGCTTCCAGCGTGGGGTACGAGGACCTGGATTACGACCAGATGTCCCCGCACTTCCAGCAGCGCAGCCGTGAGCTGGGACTGCGGGACTTCTCCTACGTCTGGTTGCCCAAACGGCTCAAACAGGCCGGCATTCAGTACGAGAAGTTGCCGGCGCGGCACACCAGTCAGATTTGCAGTCTGACCCACCTGCGCGGCACACGCGGAACACGCCAGCGGGACTTTCTCAACGGCAACAACGAGTGGGTGGACGCAGATGAGAACGCTGCGCGCAACATCATGCGGCTGCACCTCGCCTCTCAAATCTGGGGCAAGCCCAAGTGAGCACAGCGCGGCGGTGGGGGGATATCCAGAGCACGGGTAGAACAGTAATCTGCCAGTCAACCATGACTGAAGCACACCCGGAGCAGGGATACGAGAAAGAAGTGCTGGGCCGTACCCTTGAGGAAATCGATCAGGCATTCCAGAAACAGCAGACCAGCTACTTCGAGGGCGGAGCGAACAAATACACCAACCGGATGCTCAATCAAGGACTCCGGTTGGACACTCTCGAGAAACTCAGTGACCACGGCCACGAACCCTACTTCGCACGTCTGGACTTCACGGGCGAGCGTGGGGAGCAAAAAGTCTACTTCGGGTACGCCCACCTGGGACAGCTCGCGGCGGGGCAGATTCTGGACTGGCGCTGCGATCTCTACAGCCTCTTCGTGGGTCCCAGCGCCGCCGAACAGCAGTACCGGGTTCAGCAGACGGGCCGCCTCCACGCGGCCAAGCTGCTGCTGAAACGGCGACTGGAAATCAAGGATCAGCAGTTGAGAGGGATTTCCGACGCTGTCGATTACCGGCAGAGCATACAAGGCGCAGCGGTCGCCACGCCACCGACCGACGATTTTCTGATCCGCCAGCTCTACTCACGCGGCGATCCACGACTTCAAGACATCGTGGCGACCATCCAAGCAGAGCAAGACGCCATTATCCGCACGCCGCTGGGCCGCAGCCTCCTGCTGCACGGTGTGGCAGGAAGTGGCAAAACCTCGGTCGCGTACCACCGCCTGGCGTACCTGATGTTCACCGACCACACATACAATTTGCAGCCTGAGCAGATTCTGGTGATCGGACCCAACCGAACGTTTCTGGGCTACGTCCGTGACCTCCTGCCGTCGCTGGGAGTCAATGGGATTGCCCAGCGAACCTTCAGCGACTGGCTCTGGGAGCGGGTGAGGAAGAACAACCGCACCTTACCTGACAGCGTGAAATTCACCGATCCGGTCGCGCAGGCCCTGGCAGATCCAGAGCGGACGCCGGCAGAGCGCGACCGGCTGTGGCGAAGTGCCCGCTTACGAGGATCGCTGCGGTTCAAGCAGTTGATCGAACGGCATCTCACTCACCTGAGCAGCCACCCACCGCTGCCCGTCAAGCCGCTGAAGCTGTCATTCCTTGATCAGGACAAGGGAATGTCCAGCGGCGAACCCCGCCGTCCACGTTCTCGCGCCGCTAAAAATACCCTTCTGGAGCCAGCCGCACAGACTGAACCTGTCTTGCTGGAAACCACTGGTCCCGAGTCGCCCTTCGCGTATGAACTGACGCCGGAGACCCTCCAGCAGTTATGGATGGCCACCGACCACTCGGCCACGCTCGCGGCGCGCAGGAGCCTGCTCATCCGCGCCGCGACGCAACACCTGGCTCACGCTTTCGCGAAGGTGTCCCCTGCGCCGGACAACAGAACTAAGCAGGAGACAGCCCAACTCAAAACCTTGCAGGCGACAGTAAGCCGGTACATCACGCAGGCCTGGCCGGTCCCTGATCTTCTGGAGCTGTTCGAGCAGATGTTCCGCTCCGAACACCTCGAGGCGGCGGCCAGCGAACTGTTCTCACCGGGTGAACAGCGGATGTTGCAGGCCACCCGCCCAATGCGGCAGCTGACCAGGCAAGGTGATTTGAAAGATCAGCCCAGCGAGATCGACATGAGTGATCTCGCTGGGCTCTTCGTGATGAACAACCTGCTCTACGGCAATCAGGGCGCGTCATACCGGCACTTGGTGGTCGACGAAGCGCAGGACTTCTCGCCGTTTCAGATGGCCCTGATCCTGGAGGCCTGCCCCAGTCGGTCCGTGACCATCGTCGGTGACACGGCCCAGAGTATCTTCGCCTACCGGGGCATCGAACACTGGGATGAACTAAGCGAACTGCTGCCAGCTGACGCTGTCAGTCAGCACCTGATTCTTCAGAATTACCGCAGTACCCGCGAAATTGTTCACCTCGGCAACGCCGTTCAGCGAAGTCTCAACGGTCCAGACGCACTTCAATCCACCGCCTTCCAGCGGGAAGGACCCAGCCCAGTCCTGACGGTGCTGCCTGATTTGGCGCAGCACCAGACGAAATTGATATCTGACCTCCGCCACCTGCTGGACGCGGGTCACGCCAGTATCGCGGTGATCACCGCCGATCAGGCCGGTGCTCAGGCGATGGGGGAGCTGCTCTCGGGGAATGACCTGCCCAGCCAGGTGCTGACCGAAGACAGTGAACTGACGCCAAAAGACCTTCATGGCCTGGTTGTGCTCCCGGTGAGTCTAGCCAAAGGACTCGAGTTCGCCGCTGTCGTGATTGCTGATGCCAGCGAGAAAACCTACCCCTCCTCCAGTCGGTACGCCGGGAACTTGCTGTACGTCGCGCTGTCCAGGGCACTGCACGAACTGCGGGTCTACGCAGTGGAGCGCTTCTCGGGCTGGCTCGATCTGGCCCACGACACGGCGGTGGTCGATCACTCCCAGCTGAAACGTGCTCCTGTGAACTGGGCCACGACCACCCTGCTCGCTCACGTGCGGCAAATCCGCCGCGAGCGTAGAGCATGGCCCGATATTCAGCGGGAAATCGCGCCGCGAGTCACAGCGCTGCTCCGCGGCGGTCAGATCGAAGAGCTTCTCGATGTGTACGCGGTGCTGGGACAGATCTCTGAGCACTCGACCAACGATCTGCTGACCAGGCTCGCCGCAGTGAATGCGGAGCGGTTTATGATCCGGGTGCTGATGGCCGGCGTTCCCGAAATGCTCAGAGAGCAGTTCGAGATTGCGCTGGATAACCTGGACCGTGAGCAGCCAGAGCAGGCCAGGCTCTACCGCGCTCAGCTGGACGCTGTCCTGGAAGAGGACTGTTTCCCTGAACAGTTCGGCGACGACTGACTGATCTGCTTTTGCATTAGCCTGGAGGAGACAGGGGGAACGGTTCGTATGTCTCACCTGCGGCTGGTTGACCTTTGCACATCGGTATCCCAATTGATCTGTACCTCAGTACCTGAGATCTTGCAGTTTTTGGTTAGATCAGCAAAACACAGTCCAGCACGTCTTCTATCGTTTGAATTTCTTTCCTAAGTTCAGAAAGCCGCACCAGGCCGCAGTATTTTCGTCTGAGCTGTTGTGCGACCGCTCGCCAGTCTGGCCAAACCCTGGCGGATGCTGATGCATCCTCCAGGGTTTCCAGATGGCAGAGGACATCACTCAGGAAGCACAGGCAGCAATACCGGAGCATGCCCCGTTTGGTGTATTGCCCAGAGCGGTGGAGACCAAACCGACTCTTCAATGTCTTGAACAGCGCTTCGATCCGCCAGCGCTTTCGACCGTTGGCCCGGATAGTGTCTGGGACGACGTTTAGGGTCGATATGACGTAACGTTTCTTACGTGTTCCATCGCCCGAATTCGACAGCCAGACCCAGTACAGCCAGAGTCGAAGATCTGGAAGTCCTGGGAGGGTGATGGCCTGCCTTTGCCGTGTGACCTGTCCAATGGGGTGTCCTTGTGCTGTCACACGATTGCTTGGAATCGTGATAGAAACCTTCAGGCCAAGTTGCACGACACCAGCAATAAACGCTTTGCTACAAAACCCAGCGTCGGCGAGCACCAACGGCACTCGCGAGTGCCGCTTAACTAGCTCGTCGGGGAGACGAGTCAACATCTTCAGGGCGAGGTCCGCTGGCGACGGCTGTCCTTTGCCGCGCCAGACGAGAAACGACCAAGGGAAACGCCTTGAGCCGTGGCAGAGATAGAGCACGACCAGATGCACGCCGTTGACCCCATTGAAGCGGTGAATCCAGGGTTCAAGCTGCTCAAATTTCCCCTCCTTGTGCAGCGAGGTCATGTCAACAATCAGTTCCAGACGCTGCTGGTGACTGTAAGGCACACGTCGAAAGCGTTCGAATTCATCGAGAGCGTGTTGGCGCATGGCCCGGATGACCGCACGAATATTCCAGCTGTAGTGATTGCAAAATCGGCTGACTGCCGAGGGAGATTTAACAGTAGCTGGCCTTGACCAGCGAGAAAGAGGTTCATCACGACCTCGAACGTCTCGCGGTGCTACTTGCGTTGAAACGTCGATGAGATAGCCGAAAAAAGCTTTCCAGCACGCTGTTCTCCTAAATCCATCTATGGATTCTGCACCGGAAAGCCATGCTGGACAGTGTCTTGCTGATCTGATCGAAAACTGCAAGATCTCAGGTACTGAGGTCACGCTCCTTGCTCGTCTCTTGCGCAGCTATCTACCGTCTTACACTTCAGCCGGGATCAATAGTAAGCGTCAGGAGTTACCTTGACTCTTCGTTAGCCGCTCGATCAGCGCGGCACGCTTTAGCAACACCGACTCAAAGATTTGATCAGTGTTCAGCGGCACCGTCAGTGGACGCTTGGCCTTTACACTGAAGTGATGGATGATAAAGTGCAACCCGAACAGGTCGGTGATCCGCCTTCTGAGGGCGTTGCCCGGACGCTGATTACTCAGACGATGCTGCGCGACCGTGGTTGGAACGAGAAGATGGCCCGCGAGTTGCTTGGCAAACCTGACGAGCAGCCGCCGCCGGCGTATCACCTCCAGTGCGCTCCACTACGGCTGTACCTGCTTGAGCGCGTCGAAGCCGCAGAACGAACGGCAGACTTTGCTCAAATGCAGGCTCGGCGGCAAAGGCAACAGACAGCGGGTGGCCAGATCATGCCGGAGCTTACCGTGCCCCCGCCAAGCCAAGTCATGCAAGAGGTCGAAGCATTGATCATCGAGATTCAGCATCTCACGCTGCCGGAGCTGATCAGACGGGCCTGCGAGCACCATAGTGTCTGGGCAAAGGCGCAGAAACGCCCGATAAAGCCAGTCAGGGTAGACAGCCCAGCAAACGATCTCAACCGAGTGAGCGTTCATTACCTTTTTTCCAGCCAGCAGACGCCTGAGTATCAGGATCTGCACGCGCGTCTTGTGCAACTCCCGGAGACCCGGGAAGCCCGGCAGCGACTCAAGGAGCGGGTCTATCAGGCCATCGCTCAGCGTTACCCGCATCTGGCGCTGGAATGCGAACAACAGAATGGACGTTCCCTGACGCTGCAGGCTCCCAGCAACAGGAAAGCGGTCTCGAATCGGTCTTCTTGAAATAAATCTCAGCGCCGCTGAAGGTGCTTTGGAGGGATGACAGATGCAGCGTTTGCTGGCCGCCGGCCGCCGCCGTTCATGCAGACGCGGAGCTGATCGTCGGCCGCAGCAGTGTCAGCGAACAATGTTCATGGCCCGGTTGTACATCGCGCCCTGCGACACCTCTTGGCTTTGGATGCGGTAGTGCGCTTCCTCTATTCCCAACTCGTGGCTGGAGATGTCCACGAAGCGGAGGTCACCTTCGTGCCGGAGGTCAAGGAGGTGTTCGACCAACCGGATGAAATCTGCTGAAGTGTTCGGGGTGTCCAGCAGTCGCTCAAAGGTACCGAACGACAATTGACAGCCATGCCCCTCGCCCTTCGTTCTGCCCTGGTAGCGGGGGTGAACCACGCTATGGCAGACCGGACAGGGCATGGAAAGTCTGATCTGCTGTTCATAGATGAGACACTCTGCCTGACAGCTTCGGCACATCATGATCACGTCCGGCTGGTCCCGGTCGAGCGGCTGGAAGGGCATCACCCCACCCTATCAAGCCCTTTGTCCCCAGACGTTGCACCGGTTCTGTCAGGTGAACCGTTTGGTTGGTAGACTACCCCTGCCCTCGGCCTCCCGTGACAGCACACAACCGGTGGCTTGAGTATTCGGGTCACCTGCTCTCTGGATGCCCTCGCTCAGCACCGATCTGCACACCGATCAGACAGGCTGGGCCACTGGGAACCAGCCCGGCGCGTTCAGGATGCGCGTCCACAGTGGATCCGGCACCACCAAGAGGGCCTGCTCGTCTGGGGTCAGCTCGGTGCGCAGCTGGGCTTCCTGTCCCGCTTCGACCTTCTGCGCCCAATCGGGTTCAACCACCAGCGAGCGGCCAAGCGCCACCAGCGCCGCGCCTGCGGCCAGCACTGCCAGCGCGTCGTCGGCGCTCCAGACCGACCCCACGCCAATCAGGGGTACGCGACCGTTCAGCTGGGCCACCAGCGTGTCCAGACGGGGCCGGGTCACGTCACCGGTATGCGGCAGGCTACGGTAATCCATCAGCGAGACGTGCAGATAGTCCAGACCCGTTTCCACCAGCGCGTCTACCAGCGCCAGGGTGTCGGGCATGCTGATTCCTGGGTTTTCCGGTTCTTCCGGGGAGAAGCGGTACCCCACCACGAAGGGCCGGGTGGCGTGTTCGCGCACGGCAGCCTGAACAGCCTCGACCACTGCCAGCGGGAACGCCATACGGCCGTGAACGTCTCCACTCCAGCGGTCCGTACGGCGATTGCTGTGCGGCGAGAAGAACTGCTGAAGCAGGTAGCCGTTGGCTCCGTGGATCTCCACACCGTCATATCCGGCCTCGATGGCGCGGCGGGTGGCGTCACCGAACGCCGTCACAATGTCTTGCACCTCGGTGTCGGTCAATTCTCTGGGGATGGCTGACCCTACAGCCTCGGCGGGAACGGCGCTGGCGCTCACCACGTCGCCGTTGACCAGTTTGGGCGGGCACAGCCGGCCACCGTGAAAGATCTGGAGCACGGCCGCCGCGCCTTCGCCCTGAATAGCCTGCGCCAGCCGGTTCAAGCTGGGCACAAGATCGTCGCGGTCCACGCCGATCTCGCCGGGAAAGCCCTGCCCGTTGGCGGTCACGTTGGCGCAGGCGGTGATCACCATGCCCACACCGCCGCTGCGCCGGGCGTAATAAGCGAGTTCGGTATCGGTCACGCTGCCGTCGGCGTTCGAGGAATAGTTGGTCATCGGAGCCATCACCAGACGGTTACGCAGCTCCAGGCTGCCGATCTGCCCGGTGGTCGGGAGATTCAGGGGCTCGAACAGGGACTGATTCTGGTTATTCGCTTGTCCGGTCGTGACAGGTTGTAGGTCGCTCTCCGGTTTGTTCGTGCTGTATTTGGTCATGTTCGTCTCCGTATTCTTGTTGAGGGATGACACCCGCCGACTTCGAACGCCAAGCTACAGTCGCTTAACCTCAACTACGTGAAATTGGGGCAAGCCCAACCGTTTCGCTGTCCCCAGTCATCAACACTTTGAAGTTGCCGTACTGAATCAGCAGCCCGACGGAATGCAGGTTCTGATCCCCAGCCTTCATGCCGGGCGGCGGGATGACCGTCACCTTGACGCTGCCCAGGTTGATGATCTGGTCGATGGCCACCAGCCCTTTGGTTCCTGCTTGCTGAACGGCCGTGGTGAGCTTGCTCCAGATCTGGGTTGTGCCGGCTAGCCCGTTGTTGAGAAAGAGCTGGGGCTTGAACTGCTCGACCACTGGCACCAGGCCGGTGATGTGGTCGGCGTCGGCGTGACTGGCGGCGACCAGCGAGACGTTCTTGATCTGGTATTGCTGAATCAACTCACGCATCCGAGTTTCGCTGCGGCCCCCGTCGTAGACCATGCTCTTGCCTTCTGGGGAGGTGATCAGCACGGCGTCACCCTGCCCAACGTCGAGGAAGCGGATGGTCAGATTACCTTGGGCGGCCGCAACGGAAGTCAACAGCAACAGGCCTGTGGTGACCCAACGCGTCACAGATCGATCTCCCCGCTGGGTGCTTGGGCATTCAGGGCATCGAGCTGGGTCTGAGCACCCTCGCGGCGGCGCTGGGTCTCGGCATGGTCAATCACTGCGCCCGCTTCAGTGACGAGCACGGCATCGCCTTCTTTGAGGCCGTGAGGCAAATGACTCAGCAAGATGTCCTGGGTACCGCCACCGGGCAGCTCGACGCGGGCGAGGTCACCTTCCAGGCCGTCGACGATCAGGAGTCCGAGCGGCAGGGGTTCGGGGTGAGGTGCTGACTTTTCGTGACGGGACATGGGCAACAGCGTAGCGTGTTGCCTATCAGAAGCCACACCTCAGACTCCAGTCTCGATGACGGGGGCTTCTTCCTGAAACAGCACACTCAGGGTCGTTTGCATCGCGTCAGCCGGGATCAGGTCAACTTTCGCAGGAGGTCTATCGATTTCCGCCAGACCAATTCAATACTGGATAAAGTGCATACGAAATAGTATATACTTTATCCAGTATTCCAAAGGCCAACATCTAAACCCGCGAGGTGATATCCATGACCACAGCCAAAGTTTTCATGAGCGGCAATTCTCAGGCGATCCGCCTGCCCAAAACCATGCGCTTAGACGCCAACGAGGTTGAAGTCGTCCGGCACGGCGACACTTTGATCGTTCGCCCCCTGCGTCCCCAGACCACACTCGCCTCAGCGTTCGACGCCCTGGCAAGGATCGGTGACGACTTTCTGCCGGAAGGTCGTCAGCAGGGTGAGTCGCAGGAGCGGGAGACGTTCTGAGTTTTTCAGCTGTTCCTCTACAGTATCTGCTCGATACCAACATCTGTATCTTCATCATCAAGAACAAGCCGCAGACGGTGCGTGCCCGCTTCGAGACGCTGCGACCCGGTGAGGTAGGCATCAGTGCCGTGACCGAAGCCGAACTGCTGCATGGGGCGTATAAAAGCGAACGGGTAGAACATAATCTGGCTGCCTACTACGACTTCTCGGCGCAGATGGCGGTCATTGCCTTTGACCCACAGGTGACCGATGCTTACGGACGCATCCGGGCCGAGCTGGAACGGGCTGGGAAACCGATCGGACCATTGGACTTCCAGATCGCGGCCACGGCGGTCGCCTGCGGATTGACCTTAGTGACGAACAACGTAAGCGAGTTCGAGCGTGTGCCAGGACTCAGTGTTGAAGACTGGACGAGAGCAAATCCAAGTTGAGGTAGGGAGGTGCGCCCACACAGCCCGCTCAATAACCATTCGGCCCATTCATTCGCCCGCCTGAACCAGGCGGGGTGAGATAAGATTTGGAGTGCAACTGGACTGGACCGACGACGGTAGGAACCTCAGACTGTACCGCACCGTGAGAGGCCTGCGAATCAATGCGGACCTGAACAGTGCGGCGAACATCTTTCTGAAAGACGTAATCGGGAAAGCCGTGGAGAACATTTCGGTGAATTTCAGCGGTTCTGACTGAGGAGGCGGTGTTTGACCACCGCGAGACACACCAGACTCTGAAACGCCTCAGCTTTTCTCCGTTCAAGCTCAACGAAGAATCCCAGGGTTTCAACCCTCATCGTTACCCACAAATTAGGGTGAGGGGGCAGGCGGGCACCAGGTAAGATCAAGCAATCGCATCCAACCTCTCCACAACGTCTGCCAACCTGGTTCTCCGTCACTCTTACGTGCCAGAAACCCTCCTAAATTTGCTACAGCACGCCAAAAGACACGTAAGGTTAGGGATGTTGCAGGTTGATGAAGTCGATAGGCGACTACTCGGCAGAGTGGTTCAGGGATCAACTGGCGAGCCAGTTGATCCCCATCTTCACGTGAAGCATTCCGGAGCCACAATAAACGCACAGCGACGATGGCGAGGAAGCCCAGCAACCTGTGAAGACGCTTCCCAGAACGGAGTTGCCGGGCTTCCATTCGGCAGCCTGATTTGAGGCATTTGTGATATTCCTCGATGTTCCAGCGTAACGAATACCAGGAGAGGCGCTCCAGAGCAGCTTCCACCGTGAGGCACGGAAGCGTGCTGACCAGAAGCCACTCCACGGCATCGCCCGAAGTTGCGAGGTCAAAGGCACGAACGCACCATACCCGTTGAGCGGGGAACCCCCGCTCAGGGCCATTTCTGGGCGCACACAGTTGGCAGGTGTCAAAGGCGATACCGAGCTGAACAGGCGTGACGACGTGGGTTTTGGGGTCTCGATACTTCAGCAGTGTGGTCGTGACCGGTGGTTTTGCCCGCATCCACTCCATAAGACGCTGTGAACCTTCATTGGTTTCAACGCAGCGGTTTTGGGCCACCCGCATGACCACTTGCCACTGGAGGCTCCGTGCGATCCGTAGGTAACTGAACACGTCACTGCCACGATCCCCCACACTGATCCAAGTACAACCAGGGGGCACACCGCCGATCGCCTGTACAGTATCAGCCCAGACATCGTATTCCGTATGTCGTCCTGCACGTTCTGTACGGGTTTCATGTCCTTTGTGTCGCTCTGTCCTCGTCCAGACATGCTGCCACGCTAGGCCGAGGACGCTGGCTCCACTGGATGTCGGTGTGACTGCAAGCGCTGAATGCATCAGAAATCCGCGCCCGCGTGTGTCACCGATATGACCCAAACCAGTCGTGGCGACGTGTGGGCTGAAATCGAGCTCAGTTGTGTCCTGAATGAAGAGGACGGGCAGCGCAGACTGCGCTGCCCGTCGGGTATGTTGCCAGTGAACGGCTGATAGCAATTCATGACTCAAGCGCTCTTCGTCAAGCAGTCGATAGGCCGCTTTGACATCGCTCCAGCAACCACATTGCTGCGGCAGGGAGCCCTCTGGAAACCGTGCCAGTGCCGCCCCTAAGCTGACAGCTCGCTTTGTTCGCCGTCTATCCCCAAGGTCGAGAGAACTCCATTGCTCCTCCGCCCATTGCCGGGCATCTAACCAATTGGTGTCCATTCTTCAGTTTGCGCCACTTGTGGGTAACGATGAGGGTTTCAACCCTGGGATTGTCAACCAGGTCGGAGCCATACCGCTGCACAGCGTGTTCAAACTGATCTTCATCCCGGTCATGCAAATGCCCGCCGTACCACAGCAGGAAAACATCAGCATCCAGGCGGCCGCAATCGGCACCGCAGACGCACCCAAAGCTGTCACCGCAGTGGCTGTGTCGAAAAATTTCACCCACGGGGAGGTCACACTGACATATGGCCAAACCACTGCACGCCAAGACGAAACCTGCTCCGCATTCAGAAGCAGCCAGCACCGTCCTCACACCAACCGGGCGCACACCGCTCCCACCACAGCAGACGACGCCACCAGGACCCAATCCGAACCGGCGCACATACTCGGCAGGCAAAGACCGGGACAGAACCGAGTACCACCAGTCCATGCAGCCGGGAGTGAACTTAAGTCCGGACACACGCCAGTCGCAAGGAACAGCAACTCGGCAGCAGTGCACTGTAACCATCGTGTCCATCCGGGATAAGCAGGAGGTGAACACCCAGAGTATCGGCATCTGTGTGCGCGACCACTACAACCTACGCTTCATGCGCTACCCGACCACCGAACCGCTCGACAGGGCGCTCCCTCACGCGCTGGAAATCGCTCTGAGCAACAGTCCCGCACCCGCAGACATTCTGCTGACCACCAGCCACAAGGTGCTGTGGCAGCCGGGCAACTACACGCAAGCGTCCCTCGAATTCATCCAGCGCAACCGCTGCAAAGTCAGACTCGCCTACCCGCTCCCGCACGATCTGGGCAGCACGCTCGCCACCCTCTCGGCGGAAGGCGTCCTGGGGCCGCGCCTGACCGATTACCACCTGTACACCGCCTCGGTCACCGATGAGCGAAACGCCTACGTCGCGGCGCTGCTGTGGGGCAAGAACTACGCGCACCGTTACGTGCAGACACTCCCCACTCCAAACCTCGGCATGGCCGAAGCGGCAGCAACCGAGTGGGCCTTCAAAATCATGCCGCGCGGCAGCGAAGTGATGATTCGAAACAGCAACCCGTGGATTGGCCAGCTGTGGAACAACTCGAAAGCCATGAACATGACCTCGGAAATCCGCCAGTCGCTCAGCGGTGTCAGCAGACAACTCAAACTCAAGGAAATCCGGTTCACCACGGACATCGAAAAGCCGCACAATTCGCTCGCACGAGTCGTCCGCGAGATCGTCGGTGGACTGTACGGCGGCGTTGATGTCCGGCGTCACCGCTGATCACCAGCACCCCGCCTCGCGCTCAAGGAGAATCACTTGTGCCCAGCCTTCATACCGTCTGGTCGAGGCAACAATCTCGCTGTGGGAAGTGTGGTGAGATTCCTACAGCGTTAATCCAGTTTTGGAAGACTTCACAGGTCAAATGGACGATGTACGTAACACCTGCCAACTGGTGCATCAAGCTCTGTATTGCTGACGCTCAAGGAAGCCAATACGCAGCGTTCGTCAGGCTCATTTGCATCCATAATGAACACGCATCTTTAGCAATTTGATGACCGTTGGAGCCTTCCACCATTCTTGGAAAGTCCTATCAATTTTACAACGTCTGACTAAACCTGCGGTGTCAAATTTGGCCCGTCGTTCGGCGAAGCGCTGCGCCACCGGGAGAAGATCTGCATGACTGCAAAGGGCGTCCGACATCAGTTGTTCCTGATCAGGCTGCCTTAGCGAATACACAGTTCCCGAGGTGATCCGCATGGATCATTTGCGGAGCCACGTGGCCGCTGCGTGACGTTTCTAACTTTGATGGCGGCGACCATCAACCATTGATCCTCAGCTCCTAAAATAATTGTATTGAACAGCAGACAAGACCCTTACGGGTCCCGTTCTACCCGGAACAATCACATCAATTTCCGTGGTGTGGCGAATGGCAATCACTTGGCTTCAAGCAGCGGAAGTGCGCTCGGAATTTCTGAATTTGCATGCCTAAATCGAGAATTTCTATCATCACGCCAAGGCCAGCACCGCGCGACTTCAACTGAGAGCTGTCACCTGAATCACACGCAGAAAAGGGTGCTGCTTTTTGAAAGTGGACATAACAGCCTGAGAATGCCGCTGCATGAAATTCACTCAACTGACCAGACAAACGTAACGAACCGATTGAGCTGAGAGAGAAAATAACACCCACGTACGCCGCCGAAAGTCAAGCCAGAAAAACGCCGACGACATGTAGCGTCACAACCACCCTCCGCAAAACAAAGCTCCAGAAAGTCGTATTGTTCTCCCTCGGCCGAATGCTCAAAGCGGGCGCACATGCCGCCTCCGTCACCACCGACAAGCAACACCCAGGAGATGAGACCACCAAACGCAAGCTGAGACTATTCTACTGACCCAGTGGGTTTTTGCTGACCTGTCACATCGTCATTGCAGTGCCACCGTCACCGACGGGCACATCTGCCAGCGTGAACTGACTTCCGGGCATCTTTAGCTCGCAGCAAGTCCGTGGAGCGGGGTCCTGAGATACAGCACCTTGTACGGCGGCTTTGATCCTACAGCGCCCAGAGCATCATTAACGCCGCTGAGAGAGGCCAAATCACCACGAAGACAGGCGGAAAGAGACCATCAGTACAGCACACCAAAGCAGGATTACACTTGCCATCAATAAAAAAACCACCCTCGCGCAGGGACACTAGAGGCAGGCCCAGAACTCACCGCTCACTCTCCCCGAGGTTCCCATGATTGACCCAGCATTCACCCGATTCAGTGCGTTGCTCGCCCTTCAGCCCAGAAATGAAGTGTGCCTACTCCTCTCGGGCTATAAAGACGCCCTTCGTGCCGGAAGGATCGAAGCCGTACCCGAAGCAGGCTGGGAATTCAGCATCACTTATCTGGATGCTCAGGGCCAGGAAAAGACCGAAACCCACAACGAGGAATTCGTGCTGCTCACGGATAAATCCGCCCGCTGGATCAGCACTCAGCAGCTCGCCGCACGTCACCTGATCATGGCCAATACTGGCACGCTCACCACCACCGAAGAGCGGCTGAACAACAACGTGGACGACCTAAGGGCACTCGCCCGTATGCGCCGTGACGCGCTGAATGCCAGTACCGTCACTGAACCAGAAAAAAGCGCACCGAAATCAGGCAGAAAGAAGCGCAAACAGATCAAGAAGACAACCAGCTCGGCAAAGGCGGACAACCAGAAGTAGACATGCCGGCTGAGAACCCAGCACCTGCAGAAGCGGCGGTCAACGTCGCAGCGGAACACGTGCCCGCCAAGCGCACCAACTGAAGTTCAACCGGAGCCGTGCAGACCCCAGATTTCCTGGGGTCACTCGTGCCCGAAGAGGAGCCGCATGACCACACCTCCACCTCTGATCAAAAAGGGCCTGAATCAGCGCGTCGTCATCACGGACGCCGAGAAGCAAGCACTTGATGTTCTCTACAACCAGCAGGGAGCATGGACCCACGATGAAGCCGTGGCCGCATTCGGCGACCGGCTTCAGTTCGCGCTCGATCAGAAGATACTCGGCAGAATCGACACGCTGATGGGAACCATGTACATCGTCCTTGGACATGGCCGTCTCGCCACGTTCGACATTGCCAGTCAGGCAGAAAGCCTGCAAGTTCAAATCAGTAAAGCCTACGTCCGACTGAGCCTGCTCGAACTCGGATGGCGCGTCATGACCGACACCGAACCTTCCCGCAAGCTCAAACAGTTCAACAAGACAGGCACAATGCTGCACGTCGAAACAGACTTCGGCGAGTGCCTGCTGACAGGTCACTTGCGAAGCGGCGGGTACTCCAGGCAGGCGCTGGATTCACTGAGCGTGCGCTTCAAGAGCACGGCCCTCTTCCACAACTTCTACATCGTGGTCTTGACGCCCAGTCCCAGACGCGGTAGGGACTACGCGGAGAGACAAAAATCGTTCTTGAAACTCATCCATGTGTTACCGCAAAGTACCGTTGACGGGCAGACTGCCACACGAGTCAAAACTGTGCCCGCACGGCACGGCTTTGAACCGGATGATCGCCCATACTACGCGGACGCCGCTTGGATCGAAAATCCACATTTTCAGTCGCTCCCCGACATCACCAAAAGGGTGTTGAGCTTAAGCCGGACTGACCGGATCGGTGAGGCGCGGCGGGCGCTGGAATGCGACGCGGCCATGAGCGGCACGCAACTTAAAAAATACTTCGGTCTTGATGTGGTTGATCTTGAGGGCGTTCGTTACGTTGACACCATCATCCGCCCAGCGAAACGGTCCATGGCGAACGAGATCAACACGACGTTCCTCACCTGGACACGCCAGATTGCCAATGGAGATGACACAGCACTCGCGCACCGCTGCGGTACTGCCGAAGTGCGGTATATGTTGGGCGCGGACAGCAACCGCGAGTTGTGGCAAGCCGAGGCGCGCGGAGCACTGAGTTACGACAATCCGGATGCCGTGTATGTTCCTGGGAACGGCAGGCGGATTGCTGTCGAATTTGATGCAGGGAGCTACAGCCCGAGCGTGATCCGCAACAAGCTCGATACTTTCAGTGACCGAGGGTTTGAGGAGACCATCTGGGCAGTTACGACCAGTGTTCGGCAACGCAATCTGACTCAGAAAATTGGCGCGCGGTTGCAGCGCGGTGTCTTGCTGGCGAACTGGTGGAAGTGAACGATATGACAGAACATCAGCGCTGAAAGCAGCACACCATCCGTCGGAAAACATCTGCATTTTAGGATCCGAAGTTTGATCAATCCCATGACCCGAACACGCGAAAAAAGAGTTCCTTAAACGAGACAACATGCCAGAAAGACAGAGAGACGATCCTCTCTATAGCAATTTGATGAGCGAAAAAGCGGTGACAGTTTGTGCGTTACCGAGAAAAAGGCAAAGTGACAGTTGGTGCGTTACCGAAAAGGACAAAACGGAGCAGGTGACAGTTCGTGCGTTACCGAAAAACGGAAATGGCCAGAGTTTACCCGCAGATTGTGCATTACCGACCACATAAGTGCACCTCTCCAAGAGACATCTTCTCCCCGTACCCTGATCCTTCTACCGGCCGCCCATCCCCTCCTTCCGCCTGAGTCTGTAAGGTGAATTGTGAGAACAGACGGGCCTGCCTTTTGGTGCACGTGCTGCTGCACCGCTTCGAAGAGCGCTTAACTGCTGCGGGGAAGCAGGAAAGCAGAGCGGCATGGTGACTCAAGTGAAGCTGGCCACGCATTGCAATGACGCCTTCCTGGTCGGTTGCGCATACCGGGAGACCAAGAGAACTTCACGCTGGGGATGAGCGTGGACGGCAGGCATCTAAAACTGCTGAGGCCGGGCAGCCCGGACGTGGAGGTGGCAACCTGGAATGGGACGGGCAACGCCGCACGCCAAGTGTCTCTTGGACTGCGCGAAGACTGGCAGGTTATGGTTCCCCAGGGGCGTGTGCCGTGGACTGAAGGGCGACGTTGGTAGTGAAATGCGGATGTGGATGTTTGCCCGGCGCGGGTGGCCGGCGTCGAGAAAGCGGTGCAGGGTTTACCAACGCAATGGGCCGCCCGAATGCGGAAACTTGCAGAGGCCGCCTGGCGTCGCTGGACTTCGCAGGCCGGAGCGGGGACTTACCTGACTGGTCATCTCCACCTTTTTTGTGTAGCGCTGAGAACACAACTGCCAAGAGAATCTCACCGCCCAAATAGCCGGGCGGGGCATGATCATCACTGACGCCGGCACGGGGCACAGAACTCAGCTGAATGTGGTCGTTCAAGCAAAGCGGTATGACCAGACCGCAAGGGCTTGACCAACCGCAAAACACTTCAGACAAACACAGTCACTTGAGGTGGACGGCGAAGGACCACGGCCGCTTGAACAGTCACCCGAATTGATCCTTGATGAGAAAGGGGGCGGCGGCGCAACAGGCTCAGCAAGACGATGAGGAACGGCAGTTGACAATCGACACTTGAAGTAAGGCCATGCGGGAAGACAGAAGGCGGGGAAGGCAGGCCGATTTCCTCGCCGTGCTGATCTGAAAAATAAGAACAAACTTCACCACCCGAAATGCCAGGCGGAAGACAGGAGCGCATGGCCAGCACTGAGACCGTTGCGGCGGATGCAGTTTAAGAAGGTGCGCCCGCTGAGCGGATCGTTGCGGTAACCAGAAGTCAAAGCGTCTTGCCTTTTTTGTTTGGAGCGGAAGCGCGCCAGCGTAGACCTGCACTCACTCCCAACCTGAACACAGCAACAGATCCTCACTGCCCAAAGAGCGGCGCGGACTGCGGAGTCGCGTGAAATTTTTGAAGCGCACTTTGAATGAACAGCAAACAGTTAACTGACTCGGCCGGCCGCGGCTGGCCAAGGGTGGGCGGCGACTGCAAGAACTGGTCTGGACTCAGCAGCAAGATCATCTGGGGAAACTGCAATCCGTCTGCGCGGCTGTCGGTGGCGTAGGCATGCGATCTGCTTGAGTTGAAGGTGAACTTCATCAACACACCACATCCGGCAGTACATGGAGAGTGCAAACACCTGAGACTGGGATGAGCACGAGGAAAAAATGGAATACGAGATGACTTTTGGAAGTCTCAGAGAGGACAACGAAAAATGTATCAGGATGACCGAGCCGCTCCATCTTTGTCCATGCCCAGTTTCTGATGGCGACTGAGAGAAACCCGGAGCGCGGCGTCCAACAGGAAGTTGACCTGAGAGAGCGTGGGTCTGATCCGGTGACGGCATATCAGCAGACGCATCAGGGAAAGCTCACCGCCCGAACCGACCGGGCTTCCGGTCACTCACCTGTGCAGTCGAGACACCACAAGACCAAGCGTTTCGACTTATTTGCTTGTGACGCACTGGCGACTAATTTTGGCAGGACCTAGAGGGTGATCACGCAAAACATTTAGAGGCCCTCATCGTCCGAGCGACGGGCGAACCTGGGGAGCGTATGCAGAACGAACCAGCATGTGTAAACGGCATCATTGAGATTGAGCAGGCGACCGAAATGGACGTCGCGCAAGGATTGGAGGTCGCGAGGAAAAAGGCGACAGTGACACCGCACCAACTGGGCACCACAAACGTGGTGTGGGCGAAAATGAACAACTGCGAGCAGGCCGTCACCTTCCGGCAGGGTTAGGCGGGGAACGAGTGACTTTGATTGGCCGCTCAGGAGGGGCCGACTTCCGCACTGAAGCTCACGCCCGGTTCACTGATGGCGACCGGCGTGCGGCGGAGAGTGCAGGGGGACGCGGGTATGCGCCGGAAGCAGTGATGAGACTCCTGCGTTTGATCTAGGACGAAGCGAATATCACGGCCCCTAATGCGACGGTAGTGAACCGGACGAATTGGCGGGCGCAGCAACACCAGGCGTCTTGATATTCTTTGTTGAAAATAGATTTTACTGTCTTTGACTGTGGTGTGCACCGGGAGTGCAGATGAAGAAAGAATCGGTAGGAGTGGTGGCCCATGATCGACTGCTGTGTGCAATGTGCTCCACCCTCGTCAGGTGAGTGAACGTCTTGGGAAGGATTTCTTGGAGCATTGTTGTTCCAATTCAGCAGCACGATCTCAATGTCGGCAGCGAGTCGTTGATCCTGGTTGACGACTCGGTAGTTGTGTTGTCGGGGTTACCACGACCGACTGGCCGTATGCAATTTACACAGGCGGCGCACCGATACTGTGGGATGCGCATGTCGCGCATCCAAAATCATTTGATGTCCTTATTCAAGCGGTACGTCGCCAGCGATTTTTCAAGATGGTGTTTTCCAGGGCGAGCGAGCCGCAGTAACGAGGCGCAGTTTGGCTTTGCGATCTGTGGCCACGCCGTCAGTGAAAAGGTCTTCTTCACGCATCTCAATCTTTTTGTGCCAGCGGTAGATCAGGCTGGGCACCAAACCATGTTTCCGGATGGGTTGAGTGGTCGTTTACTAGCCCGAATTGATTGAGTTGATCACCTGAAACTTGAATCTACGGCTGTGATTGCGTCCTGGTACGAACGCTCTTCGGCGCTGTGGTGAGCCTAGCGACTGGTCGGAGTGAACCATTGGTCTTCTCTGGAAGTTTCACATTTCAGTTTTTTGCTTAAAGTGGTGATCCCAACACCTGCTCGGCCAGGGCGAGATACTCCGGCGTAGGTTTCATCAGCGCCGATCTCAGGAGGCCGAGTCCCGCAGGACTGAGATCCGCGAGGGCTTCTTGGGCCATCGGTGAGGGAGCGCGTTTAAGTTTGAGCTTTAAACTGCTCAAAATGACCTCTCTGGGGTCTGGCGGCTCAGGAAGTGGGTCAGAGTCAGGGCGCGTCTTGGCAGGCCCCTTCCTGACCTTCTCAGGAGCTACAGCGTAGCCCCACTTCGCTGGGTTCCGTACGGCGTCTACCAGTGAGGCAGGTAAAGAGCGGGGCTTCCAGCCACTGGTGAGGCGTTCATCCACGGACCGTATAGCTGGCTGCACCCGGTCAGGATGGTCCGCTGAGAGCGTCTCGGCCACAGGCCGGGTCACGCCCCTGGCCAGAAGCAGATCCACCAGTTTAGGTTCGGGGGCAGAGGCAAAAGTGTACTGAAACGTTCCAGCCTTGCCCCGGCCCGTGAAGCTGGCGTTTTTCAAGTACCCCTCGTCGAGTAGCCGGGTCTGGGCTGCATCAAGAGTTCGCTTGGCGTTGTCGAAGCGGTCTGACTCCATCCCGCAGGCGCGCAGCCAATCGTTGGCCGAGACGCTCAATTCGTGGCTGAGAGTGTCATCAGTCTGGATCCGGTGGGCTTGCAGTACCCGGTAGAGGCTTCTGGCACTGGGTTGACCGAGGCGTGAGAGCAGTTCACCGTCCAGAATCTGAAAGAGCCCATCGCGAATGGTGGCGGCGAAGTCTGGTGTGAAGGTGAGCTGAATCACGGCCTGCTCGTTGAGGGTTCGCTCTCCGAAAGCTTTGTCGCTGCCGGAGACATCGTCCACCAATTCCAGACTTGAAAGCAAGCCACTGACGTTGGTTTTCCCGATGAGTTTGTTTTTCTTGGCGTCCCAGCGGGTGCGGGTCAACTTCCATTTCACGCCAGACAGTCTGAGCAGGGCTTCACGGATGCGGGTGTACTCCCGGCCAGAGGGCGCATTGATCATGAGTTTCAAGACTGCACTGGGCGTGAAGCTGATCGAGTTGTCCTCTGGGCAGCCCGCCATAAAAAACAGGGTCTGGATGGCCAGCAGTACATCGGCGTCACTGCCGTAGGGTCGGCCATAGACCGCGTGACCCTGCACCTGGTGTTGTACGTCGCCGATCACATACTCCGTTTGCCAGGAGGCGCTCTCGCTCGGCATCACTTTTTGCACACTTATGATTCCAGCGCGGGTTAGGTCCAGTTCATTGACCCGTATCGGTTCAGTGTTGGTTCGTGGAGGATCCAGCATGCTTGATTGATCATATCAAGTACTACTAAAGATATTGATTGATCAATCAAGGGAGAAGTATGCGTGGTATATGCGCTGTGTTTTTGGGAGATCCAAGGTGAATATGCCTCACTTCGTCCAAGGGTATCCCTCACTTCGTCCAAGGGTATCCCTCACTTCGTCCAAAAACTTCCCTCACTTCGTCCAACTTCTACTCCGGTTCAAGCCACGAACCTGTGGACAACTGCCCCAAATCTAGCCAAAATCCTGTTAGATCCACTCCAAAACTTGGACGAAGTGAGGGAAGTTGGTCTCCAAAGTTGGACGAAGTGAGGCATAAAGTTGGACGAAGTGAGGGATTTGGTTGGACGAAGTGAGGCATGAAGAGTAAAGAATATATATGCGATCACCTCTCCTGGCGCTGTGACATCATTTCCACTTTTATACTCAGTCTAAGTTGTAACTTTGTTCGTTTGTTGATTTGTCACTCCTCAAGTAAATTTTATCTTCAACTGTTCAGCTCAATTTATGTCAAGATTGCAACATGATCATTGGCGTGTTGAGTCGTAAAGGTGGTGTTGGAAAAACAACGTTGGCTGTTCATCTGGCCGCAATGCTTGCCAGACAGGGAAAGACCCTTCTGGTGGATGAGGATGAAACCCGCAACGCCACGACCTGGAGCCGGAGTGGAAAGATGCCCTTTACCGTGGCCGGAGTCATGGAGCTGGCCAGGGAAGCGCCGAGGCATGAGCATGTGGTCATTGACTCACGCGGCGGCATGGATCAGGCGTCCATGCGAGATCTGTACAAGAGCAGCGACGTCGTGGTGATCCCGGTGGCGGCCGAGTTCATGACGATGACCACGCTGATCCAGACCCTGGATGTTCTGAGAGACGTGGATCCAGCACTCGGGAAGGCCAGAGTCGTGCTCACGATGACCCGGCCAGGCCGCAAACTCGAAGATGCCCGTACCGCCCTGGCAGACGTTGGTCCTGCACCGATTCAGGCCACAGTGCGCTACTCAGAAGCGTTCAGGGACGCAACGGAACAGGGGGTACTGGTACGTGACGTCAGAGGAAACCGCCTGGCCAAGAGCTGCTGGCAGGACTGCGAGGAAGTCTTCCGGGGGCTGGCGTGAGCGGCAAGTTCTCTGAGCTGGGCAAAGTCGGCAGCGGTCTCAAAGCGGCATTGACCCCGGAAGTGGTCAGTGCTGAGAGTATTCAGTCGCCAGCGCGTCCGCAACGATTGGCGTCACAGCAGCAAGCCGAGCCGAGTGTTCGGCCCACCAAATTGGTGCATGCCCGCGTGGATCTTCAGACCCGCAAGCAGTTCTTGCAAGCGCTGCTCGATCTGCAAGATCACTTCGTTGAGGAGGTCACGCAGGAAGAAGCCATCGGCGCACTGCTGTATCTGGTGACCACGTATCAGGATGCGCGTGAGCAGTGGATCGATGCCATTGCCGAGTTGAGAGCACGCCGCTGATCTACATTTCTGGGTTTCTCAGCATCGGCGATCTGGATGCTTCCTGCCCAGCTTGCCCGCTGTTTCAGCGTGTGCTGGCAGCATCTGAAGTGGTCTGCGGTTACCAGTCACGGTTGATTGCCTTGTCCTGGGTGCGGACGTGGTTGACGTAGATGGCGCTGGTGTCCATGCTGGCGTGGCGCAGGTGGTCGCGCACTTCCAGCAGATCGCGGGTCTGGCGGTAAATCTCCGTCCCCGCCGTGTGGCGCAGGCCATGAACGTGCCGCCCATCGTAACGGACTTTAGAAACTGCGCACAGCTTGCGGAGTTGATCACTGACGCCTTTGCGGGTCTTCAGGGTCAGCACCTGTATCCCAAGTTGTGGGGTCATGGCCAGCCACTGCCGTAGCGCCTGCTCAGTAGATTGACTCAGCGGCACCTCCTGAAGTTTTTGCCGTTTGCCCATCACACTGAGGTAGGGCCGCTCGCCGTCCAAGTGCACGTCGGTGCGGGTCAGTGCCAGCATCTCGGAGACCCTCAGGCCGCAGTGTGCGCCCAGCAGCAAGATAACGGTCTGCTGTGGATCAGCTTGTATCAGTAATTTCTTTATGTCCGCCTGACTGTATGGCTTGCGTTTTTCCCAGGCCGCTACCGGATCACGCGCGGCCCGTACGTCGGTCAGCGGCGCGGCGTCGCTGGCCCCGGCCCAGCGGAGTGCTCCGTACAACGCTCGCGCGGCGGCCAGCCTGACCTTGACGCTGCCCGGCATTAACCCGCTGGCTTCCAGATGCCGGACGTAAGAGTAGCCGTCGTTAGGTCGGGGCCGCAGTAAACTCACGCCACTCGGCACCGCCCAGGCCAGAAAGGTTCGCAAGCCCTGGCGATAACTCGTCAGGGTATGGGGGCTGACCCGCGCTCCCCGACT
This sequence comes from Deinococcus psychrotolerans, assembly GCF_003860465.1. Classification (NCBI taxonomy): domain Bacteria; kingdom Thermotogati; phylum Deinococcota; class Deinococci; order Deinococcales; family Deinococcaceae; genus Deinococcus; species Deinococcus psychrotolerans. The sequence goes on along the minus strand of NZ_CP034187.1, from coordinate 93,231 downwards.
GCCCCGCGTTACCAGGAAAGACTCGGTCAATGACCACAAACCCTCTTCATCCGTGTCCCGTGCCCAGCGTAAAGCGTCTTTGCGTAGGGCGTCGGGATCCAAACGGGCCAGACGTTCGGCGCGGCCACTCAGATCCAGTCGTGCAGCCATGATCTCCAAGGTCATGTGCTCAGGCTAACAGGTTACTTGTGAAAGTCGGCGGCAGTTTGCCTGAGTGCGTCATAAAAGTATCGATTATACCGGTTATGTAACCTACTCCTGAATGAATGTCACTTTAGAGTTGACCTGAGGTCATTAGTTGATCTATATGGGTAACGACAAGATCGATACTGGTGGCGAAGTCGGAATCTCGCTTTTCCACCGGCAGACGTCGGTGGTGCAGTCACGAAAGACGTTGTTCCGGGAGACCGTCATCTGGATTCGCCACCAGTATCAAGATCCGGAATTTTTACACCGCTCAGGGAAATTCGCCCTCAAGCATGTCCAGAACCTGCTTATACTCCCGGCATGAAAACTGTGGCACAGACGCTTGTGGGACACCGTTCCATTCGGCAGTTCAAACCTGATGAAATTCCCCAGTCCATTATTGACGAGGTGCTGCACGAAGCCGTCACCGGGACGTCCTCATCGGGCAACCTTAACAGCTACTCAATGGTGCTGACCCGTGACCCAGTCCGCAAACGCCAGCTGTACGAGTTACACGGCGAACAGGAATTCATCCTTCAGGCACCGCTGGTCATCACCTTCTGCGCCGATTGGTACCGCACGCGGCAGTGGCTAAAGCTGCGCGGAGCACGGGATAACTTCAACAATTTTTTGGGGTATCAGGTGGCCGCAAACGAAACGATGCTCATCTCTCAGAGCGTGACACTGGGTTTCGAAGCGCGGGGCTACGGCATCTGCTCTATGGGCAGCACGCTCCACGCCATGCAGGAGATTGCCGAGCAACTGGGTCTTCCCGAAACCTGTCTGCCCATCACGACGATCGTGGTCGGTATCCCCGACGAGCGCCCAGAGCGGCGTGAGCGCCTGCCCATGCGGGCCTTCAGACCTACCAGAAACCCAGTGTGACCGAACTGGAAGACCTGTTGCGTATGCTCGCCCATTCGGGCCACCCGCGCTCAGTTGACGTGGCCACCTGCGCTGAGCTGATCGGGCCACCCACGCTCAGCGAATCGGGCTACCTCTCTTCCAGCACACGAGACTCCAGGGTCATCCTTCAGGATGACCAAAAAGCGTGTGACTATGCGAAAAATTCGGGATGTCCTTCGACTCAAATTCGATCACCACCTCAGCGACCGAGACATCGGTCGCAGTGTCAGGCTGGGACGCACTACCGTCCAGAACTATGTCAAGCGCGCCCTGAGCGCTGGACTGGATTGACCGCTCCCTCCTGAGATGGATGACGTTCAGCTCGAACACCTCCTGTTCCGGCAGGCCGAAGTGCCGCCAGTGGACGTAGCGGCCGAACCGGACTGGCCACAGATCGACCGGGAACTGCGCCGCAAAGGCGTGACTCGATTCCTGCTCTGGGAAGAATATCGGGGCCGGCAGCCAGACGGACTCAAATACGCCACTTTCAATGCTCACTACCGCGCCTGGAAGGGCACTGTCGGTCTGTCGATGCGACAGGTCCACCGGGCGGGAGAAGCGCTCTTCGTCGACTATGCTGGCCTCACCCTGGCCATCACCGACCCAAAGACCGGGGTGATGCACCCCGGTCAGGTGTTCGTCGCCACACTCGGGGCCAGCGATTACACCTACGCCGAGGTGACTCGCACCCAAAGCAGCGAGGACTGGCTGTCCTCACACGTCCGGGCCCTTGCATTTTTCGGTGGTGTGCCCGAAACCATCGTGCCCGACAATCTCAAGTCGGGCGTGACCCACCCCAGCCGCTACGAACCGGATCTCAACCGCGCGTACGCCGAATTCGCCGAATATTACGGCGTCGCGGTTCTTCCCGCCCGGGTCCGCAAACCCAAAGACAAGGCCTTGGTGGAAGTCCATGTACAGATCATTGAGCGGCGACTGCTGGCCCCACTGCGGGACCAGGTCTACTTCAGCGTGGTCGCCGCCAATGAGGCCCTGTGGCCGCTGCTGCACGAACTCAACCTCAAACCCTTTCAGAAGCGGCCTGGAAGCCGCTTCGAACTGTTCACCGAGCTGGACTAGCCAGCCCTGCGTCCTCTGCCAGTCCAACCTTTCGAGATTGCCAGCTGGAAGCGCACCACCGTCGGACTCGACTACCACGTCGAACTGGCGGGACATCACTACAGCGTGCCGTACCGGCACGCGAAGACTTCGGTCGATCTGCGACTCACGCCCAACCTGGTCGAGGTGTTCCTGGACAGCGTGCGGATCGCGGTGCACCACCGGGTGCTGGACGCGTCCAGCACCCGTATCCGGCAGACCACCTTGAAGGAACACATGCCGCCCCACCATCAGCGCGTCGGTGAGTGGACGCCACAACGCCTCCGGACGCGTGCAGACGAGGTCGGTCCCGGTACAGCTCAGCTCGTCGAGGCACTGCTGATCGCTGGGCGACACCCGGAACAGAGCCAGCGGTCCTGTCAGGGGCTGTTCAAGCTCGCACAGGCGTACGGCACTGAGCGGCTGGAAGCCGCGTGCTGCCGGGCAGTGTTCCTGCAGGCATACAGCTACCGCAGCGTGGAATCCATTCTCAAACACCATCTGGACGAACTTCCACTCACGCCGGAAGATCCGGCACCACGGGTGGTCGACCACGCCAACGTGCGCGGACCCACTTATTACCGCCAGGAATCAACCGAGATCCCGGTGGCGCTCGCTGATCGCGACTTCGACCCCACGCTGAACTGATGTTTCTATGCTGTCACACCCGATTACCCACCAACTTCGTGCACTCAAACTCGACGGGATGGCTCAGGCCGTTCAAGAACAGCAGGAGCAGCCCCAGGCACGTGAACTCAGCTTCGAGGAGCGTCTGACGCTCCTCGTGGACAGGGAACTCGCCCACCGCGATGGCCGCACCACCCAGCGCCGCTTGCTCGCCGCCCGTCTCAAGGTCCAGGCCACCCTGGAGGACGTCGATACCAAACACCCGCGCGGCCTGGACAGCAAGCTGCTGCGGACCCTCGGAGAGGGTCTGTGGATCAGGGAGAAACGCGGAGTGATTATCACCGGTCCTACTGGGGTCGGCAAGACGTTCATCGGTTGCGCGCTGGCCCACCAGGCCTGCCGGAAGGGCTACAGCGCCCAGTACGCCCAGACGGGCCGACTGTTGCAGGAACTGATCCTGGCAAAGGAGGACGGCCGGTATCTGAAGCTGCTGGCGCAACTTGCCAAAGTTCAGGTGTTGATCCTGGATGACTGGGGACTCGATACCCCGTCGGCGGATGGTCGACGCATTCTGCTCGAGATCCTGGACGACCGGTATGAACGCGGCTCAACCATCATCACGAGTCAATTCCCCACCACCGTCTGGCACGAGAACCTCGGTGATCCGACCCTGGCGGACGCGATCCTTGATCGCGTCCTGCATCACGCCTACCGTATCGAGCTCAAAGGAGAAAGTCTGAGAAGGAAAGACCGAAAAGTGACCGCAGTGAAGCCTGAAGTCCTAGACTGATCTCAGCTCGTGACTGGCAGAAAAAGAGCCCGATAAAAATGAGCGCGAGTGGCCCGATAACTTGAGCGTCGAGGGCCAAGTTGGCGAGCGCACGCACCTGTACGTGGCACGGGAAGAGAGCGGCTGGCAACGGTACATGTCTGTGCCGCGCCTCAAGGCCATGTGCGATGAGGGCGGCATCACCTCACTCGCGCAGATGTATACCAGCCCCTACAAATACGACCCAGACCATTACGTGCCCAAATCTCTACAGATTCTGGAAGTGCTCCAGCAGCGTGGATTTCTACCCAGCACGCTGAGGCTCACCCAGACTGAGGAATGAGGAATCCGATGGTAAGAACCTCCCTGTACCCGGTTCTGGCAGCGTAGGGTGAAGCCGTGCTGACTGATCAGAAGCTTCCAGGGTACCGATTCCCGCTTTCGGTGATCGGTCATGCCGTCTGGCTTTACCACCGCTATACCCTGAGTTACCGGGACGTCGAGGAGTTACTACTGTTCGAGCGAGGCATCGAAGTGTCCCGCGAATCCATCCGCACCTGGTGCATTAATTTCAGTGGTGAGTTCGCCCAGAACTTACGTCACCGAGAACCCCGGCGGGGTTCCCGGTGGCATCTGGATGAAATGCAGATACTGTCGGCCAATTCATTGATAGGTGCAGACTATGCATATGTCTCTAAAAATCCAGCCCCTGGAGCTAATCCCTAAAGAAACAGTTCGGGTAGCCCATCTCGCCTTTCCTCAAGGAAGTGTGGCGATGAAGCTGCGTGATGTTTTTCAGCAGCTGTATCAGGATGAGTCATTCCAGACGCTGTACTCGCGGCGAGGCCCACCTGCGTTTTCCCCTTTGTGACGGTGCTGCAATTCATGGAGAATTTGAGTGACCGTCAAGCGGCGAATGCCGTTCGGGGACGGATTGGCTGGAAATATGCACTGGCCCTTGAACTCACCGATCCCGGATTCCACTTCAGTGTGCTGTCCGAATTTCGCGGTCGCTTAGTGGGCAGCAGCGCACAGACGCTGCTAGTCGATTTGATGTTGGAGCGGTCTCGAGGAGAAAAGCTGTTAAAGGCGCGAGGAAAACAGCGAACCGACTCGACGCATGTGTTGGCTGCGGTGCGTGAAATTCATTTGACGGAACTGATTGCTGAAACGCTGCGGGCTGCGCTGAACGACCTCGCGACTGCCGAGCCGATGTGGATGCAAGGTGTGGCTCCATCCGCCTGGTTTGACTGGTATTCGTGGCGGATCGAAGAAAAACACCTGCCACACGCCCCGCCGGCCCGCACGATCTATCTCATTCAGGTGGGTCAGGACGGCTTCACCTTGCTGGATGCGATTCGGGCGTATGACACCGATCCGTCGCTGAACATCTTGTGGGAACGTCCTGCTGTACAGATACTGCGACGGGTTTGGGAGCACCACTTCGAACGGCAAGCTTCCGCTTGCCGTTGGAAAGAGCCTGGGGAATGGCTGCCGACGGGTGAGCGCGTTCATTCGCCGTACGATCCGGAAGCCCATTTCAGCGATAAGCGGGGCGTGAAATGGCTGGGATACAAAGTGCATTACACGGAGACCTGCGATCAGGACGGCGTCCATTTGATTGTGGACAGTGAGACCTGCTTTGCCGAGATTCCCGATGTGGCCAGTACACATGCCATTCAACAAAAACTCGCCAAGAAAGAGTTATGCCCTCAGGAGCATCTGGTGGATGCCGGGTACACCGATGCCGAACTGCTGGTCACCAGTCAGCAGCAGCAAATTACCCTGATTGGTCCAATGAGGGTCAATAGCAGTTGGCAAGCCAGAGCCGGTCAGGGTTATGATCTGCCGCATTTTTCGCTCGATTGGGATCGGCAGCGGGCCACCTGCCCAGAGGGCAAATCTTCGATAAAATGGCGTCCTGGAAAGGACGCTTTCGGAAACGAGATCATCCAACTGCAATTCAGCCGATCCGACTGTTCCCCGTGTGCTGCTCGGTCGTTGTGCACACGAGCAAAAAGCTCGCCACGCCATATTGTGCTGCATCCCAGGGAGCAGCACGAAGCGCTGCTCTGGGCGCGACAAGAGGAGCAGTCTGCGACTTGGTTGGCCCGGTATCACGTGCGTGCAGGGATCAAGGGCACGCTTTCTCAGGGGATTCGAGCGTTTGGACTCCGGCGTACCCGCTCTGTGGGACTAGCAAAAACAGCACTTCAACATGCCACCGTCGCCGCAGCAATCAATGTGGTGAGGGTGACTGCCTTGCTGGCTGACACCCCAAGAATAACGACCAGGACGTCTCGGTTTGCCTCTCTGCGCCTAACCGCGTGAATTGGCCGACAGTATCAAATGCATGTGGTCGTGGGCGGGGTAACCCACTGGCTGTGGAGAGCGATTGACGAACACGGAGCTGTGCTTGACGTGTTCCTTCAACGGCACCGAGACACCTCAGCAGCGACATCATTTTTCCAACGTCTGCTGGGTGAATATGACGTCCCGGAAGCAGTCTGTACCGACAAGCTCGTAAGTTATGGGGCGGCCATCCGCGAACTTCCGATACTGGGTGATGTCGATCACCAGCAGGTGATCTCAACCGCCCGGTGCAACAATCTGGTTGAACAATCTCATCGGCCTATACGACGTCAGGAACGGAGCCAACTGGGATTTCGACAGGGCAAACGTGCGCAAGGATTTTTCGACCTGCATGCGAGAATTACCAATCTTTACGGCTCTGCCCGCTCGACCATACCCGCTCACGACCGACGCTCTCTCCTGAGAGCCGCACTACGAAGCTGGAAGGCCGTCGTGCAGGTGGCCTGAAGTTTAGGCCACCTGCTGCTGGTGTTCCTCGGCCGAGCCTTATCTGCAACAATTTGCCAGAACCGTACTACCACCACAATCTGTGGTCGAAGACAGGCGTGTGGAAAGCCATCAACACGGCGCTGGTGAAGATTGAGCGTGAAGGCAGAGGGCGGAAGGCCCAGCCTTCCGCCGCTGTCGGTGATTCCCAAAGCGTCAAGACGACGCAAGAAAAGGGGATTGTGGTTACGACGGCAACAAGAAGATCAAAGGCCGCAAGCGTCACCTAGCGACGGATACCGACGGCAACCAAGCAGGTTGCCGCGTGACGCCCGCTAATGTCGATGACTGCGAAGGTCTCAAGCTCGTTCTCAATGAATTCAACACGGATGCACCCTTCGTCAAAAAGCTCTTCCTGGACGGGGGACACAGCGGCGAGCCTTTCGCGATCTGGACAAAAACGTCCGTAGGTATTGAGGTCGAAGTGGTTCGTCGCCCTGATGAAGGCCTCATGGTGGTCGACGGTACTGCAAAATTGGCGACCAATACCCCAATGGAAGAACAATTTCGATTGGCTGTAGAGATCGCAAAGCAAGGCGGGAAAGGGTTCAAGGTGGTACGGAAACGCTGGGTGGTGGAGCGCATGTTTGCGCGGCTGCTGACCTTCAGACGCCTGAAGGCGGATTACGAGGAGAGCATCCCAATCGCTGAGGGCTTTATTTATGCGGCTGGGAGCTCTATTTCACTGAATAGGCTCTGCGCGTGATGACCGACGACGCAGATAGTCTTGCCCCAATTATTGGGCTTCAAACAGCCTCTGAATGCCGCCCCGGAGAACATACCGAATTCCGTTCACCATTTCGCGTCTGGGCACGGTTTCGCAGAAGGTACTCTCGCCAAACGGCGGCAGAAGTGGTTCAATGAGCTCCTACTGGGCATCCGTGAGGTCGCTGGGATAGAGCGGACGATCCATCCGGACAACTTACCAAATTCACTTTCCTACGCCGTTTAGGGCTGAGCGAGATTGTGGGCAAGCACGGCCAGCACGACACGCAGCCGTAAGGCGGCTACGGTTTTCGTTTGTGCCGAACGAATTTGGGCGTTGACCAGTTGAGAAAAGACCGTTTCAATACGTTTGCGGAGCTGGGGGTGGCGGGAAACCCGCCACCCCGTGTCATAGCGAGTGTTTTTCTTGGGTGGAAAGACGAACCCTAAGCAGCAATAGCCTTTATCGCCAATGATCTTCGGGCCGTCAAAGTCCGGCCAACGCTGGTTGAGTTCAAAACCGACCGTCGTGTCGTGGAGATTGGCAGGTTTCACGAGATATTGGAGAATCCGGCCTTGAGGGCTGACCCAAGCGTGAAGCTTGTATCCGAAGACATGGCCTTGTGTGCCGTACCCCCAGCGAGCACCCGGAAACGCACACCCCTTCGCCCGCTTGGGACGACAGACTGGGAGTGGCATGGAGTCAATGATGACCTCCGCACACTGCTGTGGTGGGCTGACCACGGCCTCCAACTGCGCGAGGAGCCGGACGCCACGTGTGTAGGCTTGGGTGTAAGACGGAAGACCGGGACGGTCTTCACACAAGATGTTCCACCATACTGAAGCGTAGGGATGCTTGAAAACAAATCGCGTCAACAGCAAAGCGACGAGCATCGCGTCGGTCATTTTTTGATGTTTACAGCGCTTCGTATCCCAGAAGTAACGTTGAGACCAGCGATGAAAGAAACGGATGACCGAACGACGGGTTAAACTGTGGTGGGGACGGTATTTGTACATACCGTCCCCATTTTCGCTGTCCACGTGCATCCGGAGTCAACCTCATCGCACCCCTAAACGGCGTTTCCTATAGGCTTCAGACAGCTTCTAAGATCAAGCCGTCACCGCGACAACAAGTGACGCGCCAAGGGCTTACGCTGCAGATCAGGAGAAGACCATGCGTAAAGTTGACTCATCCCGCTTCGATGATCGCCCATTTGACACTCGACTCCTTTTTGGTTCCAACAGTCACCAACTACTTTTGTGGAACTTTTCTAACAGTTCACAGGAACCCGCCGCCGAGATCATTGGACTGACGGATGATCTGGATGATTTCTCCCTGTATGCACCCACTCAAGGAGAAGCATTGTATTTGCATTCACAGGCTTGGGATATGACGGGCCAGCCCCGAATCGCGCTGTGGTGGAAGGCCATGGACGACATTACGAACTCTTCAGGGATCATTGAGATTCGCAACTCCCTGAACGGCCTTGTCCTCTGGCAGATCCAAGGCGATGCGCTGGAACCTAAAATCTGCACTCCCAGCCAGGGAGATCATGAAGTTCAGTTGCATCTTTATGGCGATACGGTCCGCCTGCTGGACAGTTTCGGGCTATATCAGATTCATCGCAGCGGTTACCAAACCTTCCAGGCATACGACGACACCAGGAATCTCCGTCTAAGATCACTGAGCGGCGAAGTCTGCGATATTAAGAACATCCCATCCTCCGCGTTCGGGAGTGCAGATGGCCGCTTTTTCTTCGATCCTTTCGACGGTTGTGTTTATGATATGGAAGCAGAGTCACCGCCTGAAACCTTGCTCCCCAACATTTATGTCCCGGCTTTACGCCGTCAAGGTCTTTGGCCGCACTACGGCCTGTGGCTTCCAGAGCGTCAACGCTACGTCCAGGATCTTGAGGGTCAACCCTTGATGTATATGACGCCGCAGCACGTTGTCAATGACCTTATGGCTGAAGGGTTGTTGGTGGAGCCAATTGAAGTGCGGCCGCTCCCCGTGACGCCACCTGACCAGCAAGCGGCTGGGATCGTCCCCAAATGGTTGTTAGGGGATCAGATGCCCAAACCGCCGATTTGTTCCGAACGTGGAGCGCTACTGACCGATCTCAGTGCCCTAAGATCCGCCCTCATCGAGCGAGGGTGGGTTATTGAAGCCGGACTTTGCCTGCGTACAGCAGTCGATCTGCCAACGGCAACCGTGGTCGCTGAAGTCCTGCAACGGCCAGAAGGCACTTGCGTAATGATGACAGCCTGGCGCGGCCTGTGGCCAGTTCGCTGGGGAAGTCTGGCTCAGCACCTCTGTAATAGAAAACGCGGTGTGGCAAATCGAAGAAGCGCTGGCGCAGGGACAAGACCGCCTGCTCCAGATTCCACCTGAGCGGTACTCCTCACAACCGCACACCAGCGCTGTCTTTACATCCACCAATGACGAACTTCAAGTTCTGACAGGGAGCGAGGACCGGGAACAAGCAGCGCTGGCCGAGGTGGTGCTCTGGATTCGGTTCCAGCATCTAAGCACCGTCCTGACAGCGCTGCAGCCACCTCCTGAACCCGACTGGAATCTCTTTCGGATGTTCTGGATTGAGGGCCAGCTTCCGTCATGGGTGGTTCGTCCGGTGTGGCGCTCCTTGCCAGACTGGGTTCAGCAGGAACTGGTTGAGGATTTGAGCGCGGAATTCGAGGTTGATCAGGAGTGGGCCGCTTGGTGCGGCACAGCGTAAGAGAACGGAAAGTCACAATTAGACATGATGGACACATGAGGAAATCAAGGTGAGTCATGCGATTTATCATGCTCAGAGTTCGGCCAGGCGCTTCGGTGGTGCTGCGGAAGACTACGTGGCCATCCATGAGTGGTTCGACGCGTCCAAAGCATTTATCGCAGACGCCCGGCACCGTGCGCTGCGTCACCACGCCCAGGGCATTTTCTGGTGTGAGGAGGTGTTCGGGCGGACGATGACCAACAGCGCAGGGCGGCAGATTCCGGTTCGGCTGATCGGCGAGCAACACGTGATGGAGGACTTCCGGCGCATTCCCACCCTGACGGACTGGCTGGGTCATATGACGCTGGAAGACTGGATGTTCAAAACAGTCGCCGTTTTGCCCAAGCTCTTCAAGGAAGGCGCGGCGCTGCCCAGGGTAGAAGACGCGCACCGACCTGAACACCTGCAAGCCGAGGCAGAACGCCTGACAGCCGACCTGGCCCTGATCCACGGACGGCTCCATCAAGCAGAAATTGAAGAGCTGCTGCGGCGCTCACCGGGAGCGGTCGATCTCGAAACCCAGGTGGTTGGTGGGCAGATCCTGGCGCTGCTGCGCGGATCAAATGGCCAGGAACTGCTGCGCCGTGAAACACAGCTGCCTTACCCGTGCCTGTACATCCGTGACCAGCACGAGTCCATTCCAAACAAGGAGAAATCAAATGTCCAAGGTTGAGATGATGGAAATTGAGGAGTATTTCTCCTCGAAAAGTGAGCTGGCACAACAGGCTGCTCCTGGCGCAGTCTATTTTGGTGCGACGACTTCGGCAGAAGCTGAGTACGACGACGACTCTGGCTATTATCTTATCCGCTCCACGTATTACACCGGTCTCTTCGATCAGAAGAAAGGAGAATTAAAAATTCAGGATCCCGAGGCCTATACATCTTTCTTTGCACAGGTCAGAAAGAGCTGGCCCGACGAAGACTCAGCTGATAATGAACATGTCAGCGCTTTGACGATGGTGCAGGAGACTGAATGGGCAGACGACACAACCATCGAAATTCTTTATAGAGAGAATGATCTCCTCGAGGCACTCAACTCGACCCAAGAAGCCATCTCTGTAAGTACTGTGATTGGGATTGCTATCGAGAAAAAAGACGATTCACTTATATACGATTTGACTTCTGAGCATGAGTTGCAACCAGATGATATAGATGCATTACTTGAATACGATGGTACCCTTGGAAGCAGTTTGATGAACCAGAGCCATTTGCGGCCAAGTCACCTCTGGAGTATTTATGAGGCTTTCGAGGATGCGGAAGATGAATTTGATCTCGAGGACATCGTTAATCACAGAAGATGTCCAACTGATTTACTGGAAGAACTCTATGAACGTTTTCCCGACTCCATAGATTTAGAGGGGAGAGCAGCTTTTTTGGACAGGGTCGCCAGGAATCCGGATCAGGCAGATCCTCTGGGTGATCTGCTTTTCGTGCTTCAAGACGATGCGACTTCAGCAGAGACTTTGCATTTCCTTAGCGATTCCACAGAAAAGGAAATTCGTCTTGGTCTCCTAAAAAAACCACAGGTATTAAAAGATCTCCTGCTGAAGTTCACTACCGACTCCGACGAGTATGTCCGCCGGGCCGTCGTAGTCCATCCGCAGGTCACTTCTGAATTGCTCACACAGCTGGCCACGGATTCCGATTCCGATGTTCGCAAAGCCGTCGCTTCCAACCCGCAAGCCACGCCTGAATTGCTCACACAGCTGGCGACTGATTCCGACTCATGGGTTCGCATGGTTGTCGTAGTCCATCCGCAGGTCACGCCTGAACTGCTCGTGCAACTTGCAACAAATCCTTACTCAGATGTCCGCAAGGCTGTCGTAGTCCATCCGCAGGTCACACCTGAGTTGCTGATCCAACTGGCCACGGATTCCGACGAGTATGTCCGCAGGGCCGTTGCTGCTCACCCACAAATGCCATCTGAGCTGCTGATCCAACTGGCCACGGATTCCGATTCGGATGTCCGCAGGGCCGTTGCTGCTCACCCACAAATGCCATCTGAGTTGCTGATCCAACTGGCCACGGATTCCGACGAGTATGTCCGCAGGACCGTTGCTGCTCACCCACAAATGCCATCTGAGCTGCTGATCCAACTGGCCACGGATTCCGATTCGGATGTCCGCAGGGCCGTTGCTGCTCACCCACAAATGCCATCTGAGCTGCTGATCCAACTGGCCACGGATTCCAGCCAGTTTGTCCGCATGGCCGTTGCTGCCCACCCACAGGCCACCCCTGAGGTGCTGATCCAACTGGCCACGGATTCCAACTCGGGTGTCCGCAGTGCTGTCAATACGAAGCTAGGATCTAAGCTAAGTGAGCAGTTGCAGGAAGATGCTCGCCTCCGCAGTGCCGTTGCTGCCCACCCACAGGCCACCCCTGAGGTGCTGATCCAACTGGCCACCGATTCCGACGAGGATGTCCGCAGGGCCGTTGCTGCCAATCCGCAGACCACCCCTGAGTTGCTGATCCAACTGGCCAAGGATTCCGATTTGGATGTCCGCAAGGCCGTTGCTGCCAATCCGCAGACCACCCCTGAGTTGCTGATCCAACTGGCCAAGGATTCCAACTATTTTGTCCGCAGGGCCGTTGCTGCCAATCCGCAGACCACCCCTGAGTTGCTGATCCAACTGGCCAAGGATTCCGATTTGGATGTCCGCAAGGCCGTTGCTGCCCACCCGCAGGCCACCCCTGAGGTGCTGATCCAACTGGCCAAGGATTCCAACTCGGGTGTCCGCTGGGCCGTTGCTGCTCACCCGCAGGCCACCCCTGAGGTGCTGATCCAACTGGCCACCGATTCCGACGAGGATGTCCGCAGTGCCGTCGTAGCCCATCCGCAGGTCACATCTGAATTGCTGATCCAACTGGCCACGGATTCCAACTCGGGTGTCCGCAAGGCCGTCATAGCCCATCCACAGGCCACCCCTGAGGTGCTGATCCAACTGGCCACGGATTCCAACTGGGAGATTCGCAGGGCCGTTGCTGCTCACCCGCAGGCTACCCCTGAGGTGCTGACCCAACTGGCCAAGGATTCCGATTTGGATGTTCGCAGGGCCGTTGCTGACAACCCGCAGGCCACCCCTGAGGTGCTGATCCAACTGGCCAAGGGTTCCGGCGAGTATGTCAGCAGGGCCGTTGCTGCCAATCCGCAGGTCACATCTGAATTGCTGATCCAACTGGCCAAGGATTCCAACTCGGGTGTCCGCAGGGCCGTTGCTGCTCACCCACAAATGCCATCTGAGCTGCTGGTCCAACTGGCCAAGGATTCCGAATCGGATGTCCGCAAGGCCGTTGCTGCCCACCCGCAGGCCACCCCTGAACTGCTGATCCAGCTGGCCACGGATTCCGAGTCATGGGTTCGCAGTGGTGTTGCTGCCCACCCGCAGGCCACGCTTGAATTGCTGACCCAACTGGCCACGGATTCCAACGAGTATGTCCGCAGGGCCGTTGCTGCTCACCCACAAATGCCATCTGAGCTGCTGGTCCAACTGGCCAAGGATTCCGAATCGGATGTCCGCAAGGCCGTTGCTGACAACCCGCAAGCCACCCCTGAGGTGCTGATCCAACTGGCCACGGATTCCGAGTCGGATGTCCGCCGGGCCGTCGTAGTCCATCCGCAGGTCACATCTGAATTGCTGATCCAACTGGCCAAGGATTCCAACTATTTTGTCCGCAGGGCCGTTGCTGCTCACCCGCAGGCTACCCCTGAACTGCTGACCCAACTGGCCACGGATTCCGAGTCGGATGTCCGCAAGGCCGTTGCTGCCCACCCGCAGGCCATCCCTGAGGTGCTGATCCAACTGGCCAAGGATTCCGATTTGGATGTCCGCAGGGCCGTCGTAGTCCATCCGCAGGCCACCCCTGAGGTGCTGATCCAACTGGCCAAGGATTCCAGCTCGGTTGTCCGCAGGGCCGTTGCTGCCCACCCGCAGGCCACCCCTGAGGTGCTGATCCAATTGGCCAAGGATTCCGACCAGTATGTCCGCAGGGCCGTTGCTGCCCACCCGCAGGCCACCCCTGAGGTGCTGATTCAACTGGTGGATGACGCTTTTACAGGAATACGGCAACTCATTGCCATGCGTACCCAGGCATAAAGGCGACAAGAGCGACCGGCTACGCAATCCACGGCAGCTCTGCCCTCTGGCCGGTTGACTCGGCTCACGGAAATCGCGTTCTAGCGTTTGGACGAATAGAGACACCGAGATACAGGAGGAAAAAGAAATGTTGAACGCAGAAGTCGGCAGGCAAAACGAGAACGGAACGTTGGACGGGGAGGTCGTCTTCAGCCCAGATTTCCTGGGCCGGGCAGGGATACAGCGGCACGCTGAACCGACCGATTCGTTTACACCAGTGGCCTGGGCCGACGGCGACGCGCAGCGGGTGCAGGGACTGCTCTGGCTCGACGCTGACGAGGAGCGGCCCTATCCCGTCCTGACCGTAGCCACCTCAGCTTCTGTGGATGAGGAATCTGCCTCCAAAGTGGCGGTGGCCGCTTGTCGGGAGCACTTCATGAAACTGTCGGTTCCCTCAGAAGTCGTTGCCCATGTGGGAGACACCTGGATTGCGGGCCGAACGCTCACGCCATCGCTGTTGATTGAGCCGCCCGATAACGGAAGTGCGTCAGTGCTCACCGTTCAGACCTGGCCGGTGTCTGGCCCGATGACCCCCACCCTGCTTCGGTATCTTCTCTCCACATCCTTCGGCCAGTTTCAGGATGTGCTGCAGCGTGCGGGCGTGCCGCTGAAACCCGAGTTCTTCCCGCCGCCTACCACGGGAGCGGGCGACCGCTCATGGCTCTCCACAGCCACACTGCTGGATCTGGTGGGGGACGAATGGCAGTGGGAAGAGAGCCGCCAGAACGAAGTTCGTTGTGGGGTCACCCTGACCCTGAGAAATGAACATGCTCAGCCGAGCAGGTTTCCATCAGCAGTAGAGAGCATTCCGCTGACCCTGGCCTTTTACCTGCGTTACGTCGATGATGATGAGACCAACTATCCGGCGCTGGCTTTGCGGGCGCATACCCAGAATGGACTGGCACAGGGAAAACTTGATCGGGTGGTGGCCCATCACTTGAAGCGCTTTGAGCTTCAGATTGGCCAGTCGTTGACTGTCAATGTAGACCCGGACGGTGACCTGACCATTCGCCAGATTGTACTCTGTCCTGAAAAACCCGATCCAGCGCTGGTGCGCCACCTGATCCAGACCGCCTTGCAGAGTCTGGCATTCGCCGCCCATGAGGTTGTGTTCTGAGGCAACCGGCTCTGGCTTGACGGCGGAGGATTATTGATTGCTAGGGCATTCATCTCCTTCCCCCAATCTTTCTCATCAGCCATAATTCGGTCTTTGTATCCTTCCTCGCGCGAAAGAAGGTCGAGAAGTAAGGCGGGCAATCGAATCTCTGAAGCCCGTAAGTCAAAGCCAAGTTGTATTTCAGAATGTCTCTTATTTTAATCGCTCCATTCTCCTATCAAATACTTCGAGGTATAGATATGCTTAAACGTACGCAAAGAGAATTCAAACTTGCTCAACTCAAGTGCTCCTTTGAAGACGAAGACTCTACAGCCATGAGTGAAATAGCTTCAAAGATTACCATCCTTGCCTCTGCTGATCACGAAGTGGTTGGCTCTGACGAAGAGTATGTGGAAGTCACCACCAGGTATTCTTATGAGGGATTCAAATCTTACGACTCTCAAGATGCTATTGAAATAGCTATTGAGCAATATGGCAAAAAACGCTTCATCACCTATGTTGAAGAGGGAATATACTATGAATACACTGATGTCCCGTCTCAAAAATTGACCGCCCTTGAAGCGGCAACAGACTATGGATTATTGTATTCAGAAGAAGTTCTCGATTTGCTGAAGAAAAATGGTGAACTGAGAAAAGCTGTAGATGGAATCATCAAGGCTTTGTCAGAGTACTCAAAACATCCTGAAAAGCATTTGGTTGACATGATGACTTCTATCGAGTATCCAGAACTGGATAAGATACTAGCCAATTCGCGTATCTACCAGAAAGCCGCTTTAAAGATGCTTGGGAAAAATCAAATTTCACCCATTAATTTTCCATCCCTTAGAAGAATTGCTATCTCAGCACAGAATCAACAAATGTTTAATTTGCTGAACGACTATCAGGATCTCGCTCAACTCGCAGCCAATTCCGACGCGAATGTTCGCCGGGCCGTTGCCTCTCACCCGCAAGCTACACCTGAGTTGCTGACTCTCCTTGCTGCTGATTCTGTGTGGCGGGTTTGCCAAGCTGTTGCTTCTCATCCGCAAGCTCCGCATGAAGTGCTCGCCCAACTCGCCAAGCATTCAGCCTCAGAGGTTCGACGAACAGTGGTGGCTCGTCCGCAAGTCACGGCTGAACTGCTTGCCCAACTTGCTGCAAGCTCCTACCTGGATGTTCGCCAAGCTGTCGCCTCCTACCCACACGTCACACCTGAAATACTCGCCCAGCTGGCAACCGACGCGAAGGTGGAAGTCCGCAAGGCGGTCTTATCCCATCCGCAAGTCACACCTGAACTGCTCGCCCAATTTGCTGCAAGCCCTTACCTGGATGTTCGCCAAGCCGTCGCCTCCCACCCACACGTCACACCTGAAATGCTCTCACAGCTGGCAACCGACACGGAGGTGGAAGTCCGCAGGGCAGTCCTAGCTCATCCGCGAGTTACAGCTGAACTGCTTACCCAACTTGCTGCAAGCCCCTACCTGGATGTTCGCCAAGCCGTCGCCTCCCATCCACACGTCACACCTGAAATGCTCTCACAGCTGGCAACCGACGCGGAGATGGAAGTTCGCAGGGCTGTTGCCGCTGATCCAAAGGCCACACCTGAAGTACTCGTGCAACTGGCAATTGACGCGGAGATGGAAGTTCGCAGGGCTGTTGCCGCCAACCCACAGACTGCGGCCAAATTGCTCACGCAACTGGCAACCGACGTGAAGATGGAAGTTCGCAGGGCTGTTGCCGCTGATCCACAGGCCACACCTGAAGTGATCGCGCAGCTGGCAACCGACGCGGATGTGAAAGTTCGCACGGCTATTGCTGCCAACCCACAGACTGCGGCCAAATTGCTCACGCAGCTGGCAACTGACGCGGAGATGGAAGTTCGCAGGGCTGTTGCCGCCAATCCGCAGACTACGGCCAAATTGCTCACGCAGCTGGCAACTGACGCGGAAATGGAAGTTCGCAAGGCTGTTGCCGCCAACCCGCAGACTGCGGCCAAATTGCTCACGCAGCTGGCAATCGATACAGAGATAGAAGTCCGCAGGGCTGTTGCCGCCAACCCACAGACTGCGGCCAAATTGCTCACGCAGCTGGCAACCGACGCAGAGATAGAAGTCCGCAGGGCTGTTGCCACCAACCCACAGACTGCGGCCAAATTGCTCACGCAGCTGGCAATCGATACAGAGATCGAAGTTCGCAGAGCTGTCACTGATAACTCTCAGATCGAGTCTAAGATTCTTGTAAAGCTTGCCAAAAGCTCTTATCCGGATGTTCGTGAAGCAGTTCTGGCACATCCTCAGATCACACCTGAATTACTCGCACAACTCGCCAAAAGTTCTTATCCGGATGTTCGCAAAGCAGTTCTGGCACATCCGCAGGTTACACCTGGATTGCTCGCAGAACTTGCCAAGCATTCTGAATGGAGTGTTCGTAAGGCAGTCGCACTCCATCCGAAAGTCACACCTGACTTGCTCGCGAAGCTTGCGAAAGATTATAGCTCTAGGGTTTGCAATGCGGTTGCCTCTCACGCAAGGTTTACGCCTGAAATGCTGGCCAGACTTGACGAAATTTCGGCAGTTCACAAAGCTGTCGCCGCCAATCCTCAGACCACCCCAGAAGTACTTACGAAGCTTCTGACTAATCCCAACTCAGCTGTCCGCAGGGCCGTTGCCAATCATCCACAAGCCACCACCGAACTGCTGAATCAACTGGCCACGGATTCTGATTCAGATGTCCGAATAGCCGTCGCTACCAACCCAAAGACCACACCTGAATTGCTGACCCAATTGTCCACAGATTCCGACATGCGTGTTCGCAGGGCAACCCCTACCAACGTTGCTCGCACTGCTACCAATGCCCAAACCATACCTAAATCACTTGCCCAACTGGCCACGGATTCCACTATTACTGTTCGCAGAACCGTTGCTGCCGACCCAGAGATCACGCCTGAGCTGCTCGCCCAACTGGCCACGGATCCCCACGCGGATGTTCGTAAGACTGTCGCTACCAATCCAAAGACCACACCCGAATTACTCGCCCAACTGGCCGAGGATCCCGATTCAGATGTCCGCAAGGCTGTCGCGGCCAACCCACAGACCACGTCTGAACTCCTCAGCCAACTGGCTATAGATGCTCAAGACGAGTACGTTCGCCATGCCGTTGCGAGCAACCCACAGGCCCCCCTCGAAGTGCTGACTCTGCTAGCCAAAGGTTCCGACTTCTATATCCGAAGGACCGTCGCTATCCATCAGGCGATCCCCGAATTACTGGCTCTGCTGGCCAAGGATTATCATAGCGATATCCGCCGTGAAGTTGCCGCCAACCCACGCGTTACACCTGAATTGCTGACCCAACTGGCCACGGATTCCAACTGGGTGGTTCGCCTGGCCGTCGTCGCCAACCCACGCGTTACACCTGAACTGCTCACCCAACTGGCAGCAAATTCCTACGAAGATGTTCGTCAGCGTGTCGCTACCAATCTACAGACCACGCCTGAACTGCTCACTCAACTGGCTACGGATTCCGACTCGGGTGTCCGCTGGGCCGTTGCTGCTAATCAAAAGACCACGCCTGAACTGCTCACTCAACTGGCTACGGATTCCGACTCGGGTGTCCGCAGGGCCGTTGCCGCTAATCAAAAGACCACGCCTGAACTGCTCACTCAACTGGCTACGGATTCCGACTCGGGTGTCCGCAGGGCCGTTGCTGCTAATCAAAAGACCACGCCTGAACTGCTCCCCCAACTGACTGCAGATTCCAACTGGGAGGTTCGCAAGGCCGTTGCTGCCCACTCACAAGCCACACCTGAGTTGCTGACTCTGCTGGCTACGGATCCCTACGCGGATGTTCGCAAGGCCGTCGTTGCCAACCTACAGACTACGCCTGAGCTACTGACTCTGCTGGCTACAGATTCCAACTGGGAGGTTCGCAAGGCCGTTGCTGCCAGTCCACAGGCTACGCCTGAAGTGCTGACTCTGCTGGTCGCAGATTCTGATGACGATGTTCGCAAGGCCGTTGCTGCCAGCCCAAAGGCTACGCCTGAAGTGCTTGCCCAACTTGCAACTGATTCTGATTGGGAGGTTTGTAGGGTCATCGCCGCCCACCCACGAGCTACGCCCGAGTTACTGGCCCAGCTTGCGGCCTACGAGTGATTGTTCGCCCAAATCGCCAATTTGCGAGCATCGGTCGTAATCATCTCGTCAGAGGGAAACAGGGAGACTGACCCTGCGGGGATAGGGGGCTTACGCTGGTTTTGTCCCTACGCCAGTCAGCCCTGATCGTATTTTCGCCCTCACACCTTAAAGGAACGTATGTCTGCTCTAGCTCCCACCAGCACGCTTCAGGGTTCCCGCTACCAAATCCTCCGGGCACTGGGTCAGGGCAGCTTCGGCATCACCTACCGGGCGCTCGACACGTTGCTTCAGCGAACCGTGGTCATCAAGGAGCTTTTTCCTCAGGGCTGTGTCCGCACGGCCAGCGCAATCCGGTTGCCAGACGGCATGGCTCCCGAATACTTCACGGCCATGTTGCACAGTTTCGTGGGAGAAGCCAGAGCACTGGCCAAATTCTCTTCCGAGCATGTCGTGCGGGTATAAGACGTGTTTCAGGACGGTGACACGGCCTACATCGTCATGGACTTTATCGGGGGCCGGACCCTGATGCAGCGTCTGCGGGATGAGGGTCCGCTGGCTCCCGACGTGGCCCTGTGTGAGGTTCCCTTGGCTGTGATGCTTGAGCAACCGCTCAGCTCAGGTGGTCTAAGACCAAGCCGTCACCGCGACAACAAGTGACGCGCCAAGGGCTTACGCTGCAGACTAGGAGAAGGCCATGCGTAAAGTTGACTCATCCCGCTTCAATGATCGCCCATTTGACACTCAAATCTTTTTCAGTCCCAACAGTCACCAACTGCTCTTCTGGAACTTTGCTACCAGTTCACAGGAGGTCGCCGCCGTCGAGCTGATTGGACTGACGGATGATCTGGATGATCTCTCCCTGTATGCACCCGCTCAAGGAGAAGCATTGTATTTGCATTCACAGGCTTGGGATATGACGGGCCAGCCCCGAATCGCGCTGTGGTGGAAGGCCGTGGACGACATTACGAACTCTTCAGGGATCATTGAGATTCGCAACTCTCTGAACGGCCTTGTCCTCTGGCAGATCCAAGGCGATGCGCTGGAACCTAAAATCTACACTCCCAGCCCGGGAAATCATGAAGTTCAGTTGCATCTTTATGGCGATACGGTCCGCCTGCTGGACAGTTTCGGGCTATATCAGATTCATCGCAGCGGTTACCAAACCTTTCAGGCATACGACGACACCAGAAATCTCCGTCTAAGATCGCTGAGCGGCGAAGTCTGCGACGTTGAGAACACGCCATACTCCGCGTACGAGAGTGCAGATGGCCGCTTTTTTTTCGATCCTCCAGACGGTTGTATTTATGATATGGAAGCAGAGTCACCGCCTGAAACCTTGCTCCCCAACATTTATGTCCCGGCTTTACGCCGTCAAGGTCTTTGGCCGCACTACGGCCTGTGGCTTCCAGAGCGTCAACGCTACGTCCAGGATCTTGAGGGTCAACCCTTGATGTATATGACGCCGCAGCACGTTGTCAATGACCTTATGGCTGAAGGGTTGTTGGTGGAGCCAATTGAAGTGCGGCCGCTCCCCGTGACGCCACCTGACCAGCAAGCGGCTGGGATCGTCCCCAAATGGTTGTTAGGGGATCAGATGCCCAAACCGCCGATTTGTTCCGAACGTGGAGCGCTACTGACCGATCTCAGTGCCCTAAGATCCGCCCTCATCGAGCGAGGGTGGGTTATTGAAGCCGGACTTTGCCTGCGTACAGCAGTCGATCTGCCAACGGCAACCGTGGTCGCTGAAGTCCTGCAACGGCCAGAAGGCACTTGCGTAATGATGACAGCCTGGCGCGGCCTGTGGCCAGTTCGCTGGGAAGTCTGGCTCAGCACCTCTGTAATAGAAAACGCGGTGTGGCAAATCGAAGAAGCGCTGGCGCAGGGACAAGACCGCCTGCTCCAGATTCCACCTGAGCGGTACTCCTCACAACCGCACACCAGCGCTGTCTTTACATCCACCAATGACGAACTTCAAGTTCTGACAGGGAGCGAGGACCGGGAACAAGCAGCGCTGGCCGAGGTGGTGCTCTGGATTCGGTTCCAGCATCTAAGCACCGTCCTGACAGCGCTGCAGCCACCTCCTGAACCCGACTGGAATCTCTTTCGGATGTTCTGGATTGAGGGCCAGCTTCCGTCATGGGTGGTTCGTCCGGTGTGGCGCTCCTTGCCAGACTGGGTTCAGCAGGAACTGGTTGAGGATTTGAGCGCGGAATTCGAGGTTGATCAGGAGTGGGCCGCTTGGTGCGGCACAGCGTAAGAGAACGGAAAGTCACAATTAGACATAATGGACACATGAGGAAATCAAGGTGAGTCATGCGATTTATCATGCTCAGAGTTCGGCCAGGCGCTTCGGTGGTGCTGCGGAAGACTACGTGGCCATCCATGAGTGGTTCGACGCGTCCAAGGCACTTATCGCATGCAGGCTGAGGCAGAACGCCTGACAGCCGACCTGGCCCTGATCCACGGACGGCTCCATCAAGCAGAAATTGAAGAGCTGCTGCGGCGCTCACCGGGAGCCGTCGATCTTGAAACCCAGGTGGTTGGTGGGCAGATCCTGGCGCTGCTGCGCGGATCAGATGGCCAGGAACTGCTGCACTGTGAAACGCAGTTGTCTTACCCATGCCTGTATATCCGTGACCAGCACGAGTCCATTCCAAATAAGGAGAAATCAAATGTCCAAGGTTGAGATGATGAAAATTGAGGAGTATTTCTCCTCGAAGAGTGAGCTGGCACAAAAGGCCGCACTGGGCCCAGTCTATGCTTAACGGGGGCCGTGACGATTACGGGTTCCTAGAACTGGCGCAGGTCATCAACCAGCGTTACATCGACAGCCCGCCAGGAAGCGAAGCGGTGTTTCAGCGCTTGTGGGCACAGACCCTGCTGGCGGTATGGTCCAGGCGTGAGGGTCACGTTCCTACACTGCTGACGCCTGAGGACCTTGAAGGAGCGCTGCAGCAGGCACTGGACATCCTACCCCTGCTGCATGAAGGCTTCGAGGTGATCTTTGGAGATCAGAACCTCGCGGTGCGTGTGCTCACGCGGCTGATTCCCCGCTTCGTGGCGGGCATGCGGGCCCAGCCCAGTGGGCTGCCCGACTTCGCGGCGTCGGTGGTAGCCCTCGCGGCCCTGCCCAAACCCGTGAACCGGCAGGTCCAGCCAGCTCCGCCAGCGCCCGCGCCGCCCATGATCACCGAACCGGCCGAGGGATGGCCGAAGATCGTCCCTCCGCAGGGCGTCCACACCAGGGGGGCCTGGATCAGTGATCAGCTCAGGGCGGACAGTCCCTGGACCGCCACCTGCGCCAGCTGGCTCAACCCAGCGCTGCTGAAGAGGAGGGGGAACGGGAGATCCACCACCTGGAGCGTGCTGATCCAGGCGCCGATCAGGGCGTACAGGGACGGGGGGTGGCAGTTGATCGGCGAGTCCAACGATCCGCTGGTGGTGCTGACCACCAGCGGCCGGCCAGGCGTCAGCGTCTTCTACTGCATCTGCCTCAAGGGGAAGGGCGGCGGGGAGCTGAGCGCAGACATCTGGCACCTCATCGAAGTCAGACCCGATGGGCTGCTGGGGAACGTAGCGGCGAAGGGCAGGCCGTGAACCCTCCAGTCAGGCTGGTCGTCATCTCCGACACGCGCGGGGCAGCTGGGTGATTAGGTAGCTGGGCAGGTGGTTGCTTGGTCGGCTAGTCGACCGGGCGACGAGGTAGCTGGGTGCCTAGTTTGTGTTAAAGATACCCGACCATTTTTTCCTGAAAGCCACAGACGGCGCGCACGAGGCCACCACCCTCCGCGCCCATGGTAGACATCCTGCACTAAGTTCACCATCCAGGTCACCGAACTGGCTCACACCGAGCAAGGCCACAAAGTCCAGCCACTCAAGGGCCGCATCAGAGCTGGCGATCGGGGAAAAGATTGAAGCTGAATGAACTGTAAGACCAGTGTGGCCGTCTGCGGCTCCTGGCCTGGGTGGTCTCTAAGGAGTCGGGTCAGGCCAAGCGAATTTCCTGACTGCCTGTCAACAACTCGGCTCATTTCACTACGAGGGCTGCACTACGAAACCTGCCGGTATGCTCCCGCCTGTATCCAGTGACCGGCATCAATGTGCTGCTTTGACGCGCACGCCCAGCGAGAAGGGCAGCACCAAAGATACGATCGGCAGGCCATTTTGCTGGAGCTGGGCGAAACCGAGCGGGAAGCCGGGGAACTGTCTTTTGGGACGGTGGGTGATGTGGACTTCGCCCCTGTTCTGACACTGATGCAGGCTCCAGTACCGGATACCTGGGCTTCAAACTGCTTCTGGCACAGAAAAAGGCTGGCAAAGGAATTGAATTACTTCACGCCCGCGCTTTTGCGGCATTTGGTGGCAGACGCGGCGGTGGTTCGTTTTTTGCTGCTCGCCGCTCCATGAGCGCGTCTGGCAGGCTGGTCTGCGGTGCGCTTGGCCGCGTCGGGTGTTTTGGGTTTGGGCAACTTGAACGTACCGCTCATCAGCGCCGCCACCATCTGCATGGTCAGATCTTCCGGCAATACGTTGTCCGGTAAAGCCACGCCTTTGCCACTGACGACCAGTCCCGCCACACCGCCGCGCACTTCCAAGACCGCGTCCAGATGCGGCAAAGGGTAACGCGGGGCGCTCAGCTGAGCCTCTCGAATAGCCGGTGCGAGCGTACCTTTCCAGATGCTGTCCAGATACGCCACGCGGCTGAGTGTCCCGTTTGCAATCTTGTCCAGATCCCCTTCCATCTGGGCGGTGAACTCCGCGTTAACGAGCTGCGGGACTTGCTTCATCAGGTAGCTGGCCACCAGTAAGCCGAGCGGCGTGACGTGCAACTGCCGGTTTCGCAGCGCGACGTAGTTGCGTCTTTGCAGTGTCTCCAGGGTTGCGCCGTACGTGCTGGGACGCCCAATCCCGGCTTTCTCCATGACCTGCACAAATTTGCCCTCCGTGAACCGCGACGGAGGACTGCTCTTCTTCTCCTCCGCTCTAGTGTCCTTGAGAGAGAAGCGCTCACCCACTCGCACCTTGGGTAAGGCTTGTTCTTCGTCGCTGCTGTCCTGATCGTCATACAGCGCGGTGAAGCCTTTCTCCGTCAGCACGACGCCGGAGGCGTGCAGCGTGACCACACCCGCTTGAAGCGTCACTGCCGTCTTCTCTCCCACGGCGTCCCGCATCTGCGAAGCCAGGGTACGTTCGTACACCAAGCGGTACAGGGCGAGTTCGTCCCCACTGAGACCAATCTGTTCCGGGGCCACGAATTTTCCTGCTGGGCGGATGGCTTCGTGGGCTTCTTGGGCATTCTGGTTTCTGGTGGCGTACTGACGGCCTTCCTGAGGCAAAGCGGACGGCCCGAAACGGGTGGCGACCGCTTCTCGGGCCAGCCCGATCGCCTCGTCCGACAGGTGCGGACTGTCGGTGCGGATGTAGGTAATCAGCCCTTGCTCGTAAAGACTCTGGGCGAGTTTGGTGACCTGGGCCGCACCGAGTTTGAGTTTGGCGTTGGCGGCTTGTTGCAGTCCAGAAGTCGTCAGCGGCGGCGGTGGACGGCGCACCACTGGACTCAGTGTGACGGCACTCACGACGGCTTGCTGACGGTTCAGGTACGAGACAAGCTGCACGGCCTTCTCTTGATCCAGCTGGGTGACGTTCGAATCAGGTTTGAGCTGACCTTGCGGTGTAAAACTCGCGGCGGTGGCCAGTGCCACGCCTCTGATCGCTGTGACCTGGGCCTTGAAGGTAGGTTGACTCTTCACCGTCACGCCCACCCGCCAGAAGGCCGAGGCAACGAAACTGAGCCGGGACTGTTCGCGCTGCGAGAGCAGCATCAGCGCAGCCGATTGAACCCGGCCTGCCGACTGCGGGCCGCCGACTGCGTCCCAGAGCAGCGGTGAGACGCCGTACCCCGCCAGCCGGTCCAGGACGCGCCGGGTTTCTTGAGCGGCAACGAGATGAAAGTCGATGGTCCTGGGATTGGCGACCGCCTGTCGGATGGCCCGTTCAGTGATTTCTTGGTACGTGACCCTCTTGGCGTCTTTGCCGAGGCCGAGGAGCACGCTCAGGTGCCAGGCGATACTTTCACCTTCCCGGTCCGGGTCAGCCGCGAGGTAGACAGCTTCAGCGGACTTGGCGAGTGCTTTTAAGTCCTGAATGGTCTGGGCTTTGTCTTTGCGGGCCAGATAGATCGGCGCGTAGTTATTCTCGACGTCCACGCCGAGTTTGGCGAAGGCTGCGTTCTTGTACCGATCAGGCAGCACGTCTTTGCTGTTAGGGAGATCGCGGACGTGGCCCAGGCAGGCGCGGACTTGCCAACCTGCGCCGAGGTAGTTTTGTATCTTTCTGGCTTTGGCAGGTGACTCGACAATCAGAAGTTTCATGGGAATTCGTCTCGAATAACAAGCCTTTGGGCGCGGCCGGGTGCGTCCTGTAAGCCGCATTCCGACACCAGAACCTTGTGCTGGGCATCCACATGCTGATCAACTCCGGCTTGATTGTTCCGAACGACGCATGTGGCAACGCTATTGAGGAACGGCGTCCTGAAGCGCACAGGTCTCATACAGGACGGCGGCCCTCCAGTATGGCGCTCATACTGTCCAAGAGCGGGTGTCCGTTCTCGACGATGCCAGATTCCGAAACGGTCATCAGGGCAGTGGATGATCCATTGAGCCATGCTGTCGTTCTCCTTGAGAGGCGAATTCTTGTTACGGTGAAATCAAGTATGAACATTCTACTTGAACCAGAATAGGTGCGTCGGTGGATGATCGTGCGCAGTTGCCCTTGTTCAGATGGAACGCTTGGTGAACCTTCCAAGGTGAACGAAAACAGGATTGATCCGCTCACGGAGCACAGGAGGCAGAGCAGGCCATGCATCCATTTCATCCCGAATCTTCAGTCAGCAGACTTCCATTTCCCATCTACTCAACGGCTGTCAGGGATTGACGCGCTCGGGCGTGACACTGCTGTGAGGCGGTGAGTGCATGAATGACGTGATGATGACAGCCCATGCTGGAGAGCAATTTCAGAAGTGGTTTGCGGGAAACCCTCAGTGAAGCGCAAATGTGCCCAGCTCAGTCGGCTTCTAGCGTGCAAGCGACTTGCTGCCAGCCAGCCAGGCCGTGCCCGCTTGGACGGCCTGAATACGTTCCGGTTTTTGGTACACGAAGGCGTCCTGATTTCTGTTTACCACTTGACGCCGCACTTCTGATTCACCCTTCACTCGGCATGCTTGCTCAAAGGCCTGTCGGCGCAGTACACGCTGGACCTTCGGCTGGTGATGCCCAATAGGCAGGTCAGCTGTAAAGCACATTTTAGGAACTGAAGTGTATTCGCGCAGTGGTCTTTGAGTAGGCAGAACCTTAGATTCTGACAAGGAGAAGCATGAGATTTATCCACACAGCTGACTGGCATCTTGGACGCGTTTTCGGGGGCCAATCACTGATACAGGATCAGGAGTTCGTTCTCCGTGAATTCGTAGAGTTGGTACGTGAGAGTAAGCCGGATGCTGTTTTGATAAGCGGCGATATTTATGACCGTGCTGTGCCACCAGCCGCCGCTGTCGAACTCTACGATCAAGTGCTGTCTCAACTGATTGACTTGCGTGTTCCCGTTGTTGCAATTGCCGGAAATCATGATGGTCCGCAGCGTCTGGCATTTGGGCGGCAGCTCATGAGCCAAGCCGATTATCACATTGCGGGCTTGCCCCAAGAGGAAATCTCTGTGGTCACTTTGCACGACCAGCACGGTCCGGTTCATTTTCATGCGCTGCCCTATGCTGAGCCGGTGGTGGTTCGGAGTCTCTTCAAGCAACCGAGTATCTCAACGCACCAGGAAGCGATGTCTGCTTGCCTCGCCTCTTCGGTCAAAAGGATGGCAACAGGAGGTCGGCACGTGCTCCTCGCACACGCGTTCGTGCAGGGCGGCTCTGAAACTCCGGATTCGGAGCGCCCCTTGAGTGTCGGCGGCGCTGACCGCGTCAACGCGTCCTTATTTGAAAATTTTGCTTATGTCGCGCTGGGCCACTTGCATCAGCCGCATGCTGCGGGGCGGCCGCAGATCCGTTACTCCGGATCGTTACTGAAGTACTCATTTGCAGAAGAACACCACGTCAAAGGTGTCGAACTGATTGAATTGACAGCAACAGGTGCTGTTCAACGTGAACAGATTGCGCTGCATCCGCGCCGCGACGTTCGCAGCATTCGCGTGAGCTTGGAGGAACTGGAAACCCAGCCGTACAGCTTGGCGAACCGAGAAGATTATCTTCAGGTTATTTTGACCGACTCTGCGAATTTAATGGCACCGATCAACCGGGTTCGCGAATTTTTTCCCAATACACTGGAACTCGTCATCGAGGAGAGACTGCCCAACTCGCCATCAAATTTATCAGCACCATCTTTTGCCGAAAAATCTGATATACCTCAGCCGATTCAAATGATCGAGGCCTTTTTTGAACAGAGATTCGGTAATTCACTTACTCAACCGCAATACCAAAAAATCCAACAAATCCTCAACGATCTCAGGCTACAAGAACAGGAGATAATGTTGTGAGGCCTCTAAGACTCACCATGCAAGCGTTTGGACCTTACGTTCAGAAACAAGTCATAGATTTTACAGAACTCGGTGAGCGCAGGTTGTTCCTGATTCATGGACCAACGGGCGCTGGAAAAACGGTTTTGCTTGACGCCATTTGCTTTGCACTTTACGGTACCCCTTCAGGTAAAGACCGGGATGGTAAGGGCCTGCGCAGTCACCACGCGGCTGAGAATCTCCGGACTGAGGTGATCTTCGATTTTGCGCTAGGCGATCAGCGATACCGCATCCAACGAACTCCTGAACAAAATATTGCTGGCAAGCAAGGCAAATCAACAAAAAAATTACACGATGTCACGTTATGGGAATTGGTAGGAAACGAAGAGACAAACCCAATTTATAAAATTACGCCTGTTGAAGAGCGGATTCAGGATCTCCTTGGAATGTCGGTCAGTCAATTCAGGCAGGTGGTGTTGCTACCGCAAGGACAGTTCCGGGAACTGCTGACCGCGTCCTCTACGGACCGAGAAAAAATTCTTGCCACGCTCTTCGAGACAGAGATTTACGAACGGGTTACGCAAAAGCTTGTTGAACTCAAAAAATCAGCTTTAAAAACCTGGGAATTCGCAAGAGAACAAAAAGATGCGGCACTGAAGCAGTGGTCAGTCATTTCTTTAAAAGACATGGAGTTCCTTGAACTGCAGGTGCGTGAGCAAAGGGAACAGCAGGCTG
This sequence comes from Deinococcus psychrotolerans, assembly GCF_003860465.1. Lineage (NCBI taxonomy): Bacteria > Thermotogati > Deinococcota > Deinococci > Deinococcales > Deinococcaceae > Deinococcus > Deinococcus psychrotolerans. The sequence goes on along the minus strand of NZ_CP034187.1, from coordinate 64,696 downwards.
GCATTGAACTTCAAGCGCGGCGTCAGGCGAATCAATCCCGCGAGATGCTTCAGCAAGGCCAGCACCACGATTATCTTCTGAAGCAGCATCAAGATGCGGAGCAGCAATGGCAGGCGTTTCTTGTTGACGCTGAGGAACACAGTACACAACATCAGCACCTTGACCGGGCACGGCGCGCGGAGCAACTCCGGCATCTTTCTCGGTCGTTCGAGGATCTGAGCAAAGAAGCCGCAGATGAACGTCAGGCCCTTTCAAAAGCTGAGGTGCAACTTCAAGAGAGTGCTACCCAGCTTCAAAGGCATGAAGGTCAGCTGGGTGAACTGAGACGGACTACGGAAACCGCTCAGCATCAGCTCGAAACGTTGCAGGCAGGTGAAGACCTGATTACTGAACTGGTACGCTTAGAGCATCTCCTTGAGACGCTCCCGAAGGAAGCGGCAGCTCAAGTCAGCGAATTGACACAACAACGTCAAGGGTTGGATCAGCAAGAAGTTAAGATTTCGGCGCAGCTGATGGCCTGGCCAGAGCTGCTGCTCGAGGTTCAGCGGTTGCAGCAGTACCCACAGGCGCAGTGGTATACCGCCTTGAATCAGCGCCAAGAAATTTTACAAGACCAGTATTTGCAAGCAAAGCAGCAGCTACGACTCTCAGAAGGACAGTGGAAGGCATTTTTAGATAAGCTGGAGCAGCTTTTTCCTTCCAATGAACGACTTGCGTCGCTGCTGCCTGAATTGAACGTACGCCAAGGCACCGCGATGGCGTCGACTCAGGTGACGGCGTTTTTAGAGGGTCAACTCCAAGAAATCCATAGCGTATTATCAAGTATCCCAGCGAGACAAGCTGAAGACAAAGAGACGCTCGCCATTCTTGAAGACCGCTTAATAGCGCTGCCCAGTTTACGAGATGAACTCCTCCAAGTTCGGTTGCAGCTGGTCAACCTGCGCCAATTGGAGCGTGAATCGCTGCGCTACCAGGCTGCCGAGGAAGTCCAGTGGCAAAATCTTCAAATTCAGCACACCGAAACCAAATCTCGTTACGAAGTTTGGCAGAGTGCTTTTCCAAACTTCGTAAGTGAAAATGACCGGCCAATTCAAACAAAAAATGCACATGAAGCTTACCTCAAATTGGCGGATGAACTGCTCAGCGCAAATAACGAATATCAGAAGCTCGAGAAGCGTTGCCAAAGGGAAGAGATCGAGATGCAGCTCCGTGTACACTCGCTCAGAAAAATCCTTGAAAGACTCAAAAGTGTTCAAGAAGAGGTGACAGTTAAAATTGGAGAATCGATCTTTGATAGTCTCGAGAGTGTCAACGAATCTCTTCTAGATTCTGATGCTCTCCAGGAACTTGAACGTAGCGTCCAGATCTTTTCCCAGCAACAGAACATACTGGAAGCGAAACTTCATCAATCCTACCAGACTGCACAAGGCATCCTCAAACCTGATTTAGAGTTGTTACAAGCCGACGTAGAATTTACGGACACGCATCTACAAGAGATTATTCATTTCAGCATTGAATTAGAGCAGAAGTTGAGAAACCTAAATTATGCAAAAGATAATTTTACCAATCTCCAAGAAGAAGAAAAGAAGCTGCAAAACGAATACAATGAGATCAAGATTCTGGCCGAATGTGCTTCCGGAACCGAAACGGGAACCGACAAATTCAGCCTTCAGCGCTTCGTGCTCAGCGCTTTCCTTGATGAAGTTCTGGAGTTGGCCACAAAGCGACTCAGTGGAATGAGTCGTGGACGCTACCACCTCCAACGAATGAAAACAGCACAAAGTGGAGCGGGCGCGACCGGATTGGATATTCAGGTCTTTGACCAACATACAGGGATAGCTCGGCACGCCAAGACACTTTCGGGAGGCGAAGGTTTCCTGGCCAGTCTGAGCTTGGCCTTGAGCTTGGCTCAGGTCGTGCAGCAACGTGCTGGCGGACGCCATGTGGATACCATCTTTATTGATGAAGGATTCGGAACTCTAGATCCAGAAACACTGGACCTGGTGATGCGATGCTTGATTGATCTGCAGTCCGAGGGACATCTGATCGGCGTTATCTCTCACGTTGCGGAAATGAAAGAACGCATTGATGCACGTTTGGAGATCCGGCACTCAACATCGGCGAAAGGAAGTGAGGCTTACTTCCATGTGGTGTAGCACTCGAACTAGCTGCGGACGATTTCGGTTCGGAGCTATCCAGCCTGCAACTCATGATCACATCCAAGGAGCGATAGCCTGTTTGACGTTCTTCGTCCTGTGATCAACCTCAATGACCGCCGCACCGGCGTATTGAACAGCTCGAAAACACATGGGCGGCTTCCCAGTTCGCCGGACGTCCGCAAAAAACGTTTGAGCCAGTTTATGCAATCTCAGCTTCCGGAACACCTGCTGATTCATCTGGTCATCCCGTCGCTGGTTGACGGCGATCTCGAATCCAAATCTATGCATGCTGGTCAGATTTGGTTCCAGTCGATCTATCCAGTGACGGTCTATGGCGTTCAGGTCTATCCAGGAAATCCGCGCCTCACTGGGGCGCTCGACCCGCCATGCTAGGTCTGCTGCGCTCCCAAACCGGGCCCCCTCACTTTGCCCCTCGCTCATCAAGGAAAATGGGCGCATGACTCAACTTGCCGCGCCGCCCATCCACCACCCTGATTTCGAAGCGGAAGCGGCCCACCTGTCGGGCACCGTCAGCGCCATGCTCCAGCAAATCGACGCCTGGGAAGACCGCTCCCGGACCAACGGCGCAGATCTCGAAACGAGCCTGGTCATGCAGGACACCGCCGAAGAGCATGCCGCCACGCTCAGCCCCCACGTCCACAAGCCGTACTTCGGGGCGCTGATGGTGCGGATCGCGGGGAAGACGCAGCCGTTGTACGTTGGGAATCACGCCTTCAAAGACCTTAAAGGGCCGCATTCGGTTCTTTCCTGGGAATCCGAGGTCGGCGGCCTCTTCTACGCGCAGACGTTGCCTTGGCAGACGCCGCGTGGCCTGAGTGGAACGGTCCTCAGGCGGCGGCAACTGGACGTGCAGGACAAGACGCTGCACGGCGTCACCGACCTGTATGACGCAGAGACAGGCGAGACTGGGGGCCGCGAGGCGGTCTTGCTCAAGCGGCTGTCCGAGGCGGCCACGGCAGGCATGCGGAATGTCGTCGAGACGTTGCAGCCGGAACAAAACGAGATTCTCCGCGCCAGCGCAGGCGTGCATCTGTGCATCCAGGGACCGGCGGGCAGTGGGAAAACGACCATGCTCTATCACCGGCTGGCGTGGCTGCTCCACCCGGAACGCCGCGAACACCGCGCCCGTCCTGAGGCCTGTATGGTCTTGATGCCCAATCAGGTGCTGGCACGGTACTCCGCCCGGATTCTACCGAGCCTGCATCTGGAAGGTGTCACCGTCACGACGCCCGAAGCGTGGGCAACCTCCTTCCTGGGGTTGGAGAAGCTGGAGATCGTTGACCGTACCCTGACGCTGCTCCTGACTGATGCCAGCAAAGCCCGCAGGAAAGCAGCGTGGCGCAAAGCCAGGGCGCTCGGTGATCTGAGCATGCTGCGGGTCGTCCGGCAATACCTGCATCAGCGCATCAGGGCAAACATTGCCAGCTTGAAATACCTTGCTGACGTGAGCTTGCCGGGAGGGAGCAAGGCGACATTGACGCTGGACACGCCCGCCTTGCAAGCGCTGGTCGAGACGGTGCTGGCCCGCGATCCGCTGGAAGGACTGCGGATCGCAGTCCGTCATCAGATTGAGGAAGCACTCCTCGCGCAAGTTCGGCTGGACGAAGACGAACTGGCGACTGTACGGCGGCAACTCCGTGCGGACATCACGCAACTCACCGGCAAGGTCGTGACGGGCCTGCTGCCGGTGCTGAGTGCCCGCCAGTTGCTGAGTGACGAGGCGACGCTGCGCCGGGCGGCAACTGGGATACTGCCGGAGCGGACTCTTCAGGTGCTACTGAGTGACCCGCTGGCGGCGGTGGCCCGGCCCCGGCGGTCCTACGCGGACGTGACGGAATTGCCGGTCATGCTGGCAATGGCGGCGCTGCTGGACGGCCTGGGCAGGCGGGTGGGCCGTGAGCTGGAGCTTTACGACCATTTGGCGCTGGATGAAGCGCAGGACTACTCGCCGCTGCTGTACGCCCTGCTGATCCGCGCGACCCGCAAAGGCCACATCACCGCGCTGGGTGACAAGAATCAAGGCATTCACGGGTATAAGGGCGTGGCGGACTTCGGGGAGATGCAGGCGGCATTGGGGTCAGCGAGGCTGATGACGTTGTCCAGGACGTACCGCTCAACCCGGCAGATCACGGAATTGTCGTCGAAGGTCGCGCAGACTTACAACCGCACTGGAGCGGTGGTGGGCGTAGACCGGGACGGGGAAGCGGTGCTTCGCCTGACCGGAGACACGGTGGCAGCACTGTGCGCCCAGGCAGTGAAGGCTATGCAGCAGGCGGGGCACGTGAATATCGCGGTGGTGACGCGGCGGGTGAGCGATGCCGAGCAACTCGCTGCGGACTTGCAGTGCCACGATGTGGACGCGCAGGCGATTGTCAATGAGCAGGCGCGGTATCAGGGTCAGGTGGTGGTGATGCCGGTGAATCTGGCCAAGGGGCTGGAGTTCGACGGCTGCATCGTCGCTGGGGCGGATGCGGCGCATTACGACCCAGCGGTGGAGTATGAGGCCCGATTGCTGTACGTGAGTACGTCGCGTGGGATGCATGCGCTGGCGGTCGTGGCTGAGGAAGAACTGCACCCGTTGTTGAGTTGAAATTGAGGAGACAAGGGAGTGGCCGAAGTGCTGGCAGTACAGCCGGGAGCTGGGGCTACGTGACCTCTCTCAATTCTTGCTGCCCAAACGGCTCAAGCACACGGACATCTTGTACAAGAAACAACCCGCTCAGTCCACCCGTCAGATGTGCATTATCACCCACCCGTAAGTGGATCCCACCGGGTACCTTGCGCTTCGACCCACCCGGTGGGGTAAGCCGTGTGGCGGATGACGCGGCTTCACGCTGAGCGTTATGGTGCGCTTCCGCTTCCGTTCAAAAGCCGGAGACTGCATGACCAAACGTGACCGCCCTACCCGCACGTCCACTGCCCGCCCCGCGCCAGATCGCCGTGACTCGGTCCGCGATGGCAGCGTTCAGCGCATGAGCCTGACGCACGCCCTCAAGGAACTCAAACTGCTGGAACACAAGATCGGCACGCGGCTCGGCGAGGTGCAGGCGGTCCGGGTGCGCCCGCCCACTCAGAGTCAGCCGGGTGGGCTGAGCGAGGCCGCCTTCGCTGAGCGGGCCCGCTCAGCGTTCACTTCGCTGCGGGCACTCAGTGTGCGCCGCAGCCAGATCAAGGCCGCTCTGGTGCAGGCCAACGCCACCACCTCAGTGGAAATCGCGGGCGAAACGATGACCCTGGCCGCCGCCGTGGAGCGCAAGCGGGCCGAAACTCTGGGCAAGAGCAGCGATCAGCAGCTCCTGAATCTACTCGGCGAGCAGTACGGTCAGGCCGTACGGGAGCAGACCAGTCTGCGCTTCAAACTCGAGGGTCAGTTGCAGGTGCAGCTTCAGAGTCTGCTCGGCAATGACGCAGGTCGGAGTGAAAACGCCGGACTGGACGCTGACAGTCTCACCACACTGTTCTGGAGCCGTCACGAACCCGTCATCGACGATCCGCTGGATCTGGCGACCCAGTTGCTTGAGCTGCGCGATCAGGCTGCTGAGTTCGCCTCGAGCGTGGACCGGATCATTGACGAGCGCAATGCCACGACCTTCATCGAGGTGCCAGCCAGCGTGTAATCTGAACGGCGTTGCCGTCCGCGCGAAGACGCTGCGAAACAGCTCCCCCGGACTCCGGGTGTTGAACCCTCCTGAAACGTTTACCGCGCTGCGGCGCGGACCACGGAAGGACTCAGTGCTAAGGCTTGAGGACTGAGGGATGAAGGATCAGGTCTGAGTTTCAGCAGGCCGCAGGGTAAAGGCGTGAGGACTTGTCCGAATCCTGGACTTTTGAGGTTTTCCCTCCGGGGACGAGGCTTGGAGCGCCTCGGCAGGGTCACCGCCAGGCTGCGAGGCCGGCAACACCAGACAAGAGCGGGCACCGTGGGTTTGAAGGGTGCCCGCTCAATTTGATGCGGATAAGCGCAGCACAAAAGGATATGCACTTTCACCTCTGCTGAGTCATCAGTGCCACACACCAATCATGACGTTTCGGCCCATTCCCCTTTCCCCTTTCTCTGTCAACAGCTTCAGGAGACGTCCATGGATGACTTGCTGCCTTACAGCCCCGAAACGCATGTGCTCTGGAACAGCTACGCCACCGCCGCGATGGCCTTCCTGATCGAAGAGGGGCTGGAGCCCTGGTTAGACGAGGAAGCCGACGTGTTGTTCAGGCATGAGGATGAACTGTACCTGCTGGCCACCCACACAGCGGATGCCAAAGCGTTTCAGTTGGTGCATCTGCCACTCTTCTTCATTCCAGGCAACCTGTCCCGGTTGCTGGTGCATGAAGCGGTTGCTTACGCCCAGCAGCAGGTCCGGGTGGGCCGTCTGATCGTTCTCGAAGCGCACGTCAATATCGAGGTGACGCACCTGCTGCCCAACCAGGACGCCTGGCGCAGCGTGTTCTGGAAAAGCCTGGACGCGCTCGTGGCACTGCGCCGGGCATTCCAAAGCCGGTTGGAAGTGGCAGCGAACTGAGAGGACGCACTCTCTTCCGCCGCGCTCGGAGGTGCACCGCTGGTGAAACACGGGAGACAGCGAAGGGCGGGGAAGACCCGCTCTCCTCTGCCTGCATGTTGGGGATTTCGCAGGACTGGGAAGGCGGCATTGAGGATTTCGTTGAGGAAGCCAATCAGCGGCTGGCTGAGGTGTTGCCGCTCGACCGGGCTTCACGTCCCAAGGACGAGGTCAACGCCCGGCTGGTGCGGCATTACACCACCGAGGGGTTGCTGCCCGCGCCGCGCCGCGAGGGCCGCGAGGCCCGGTATGGACGCCTGCATGGTCGGATTCATCTGCCGGTTCCCCGTATACATGAGCACAGCATGGCACGCTTGCTGAGCTGATAGCCCGAAAGTTGACGGCCTATTCCCTAAAGGAGAGCCGTTCGGCGACCGGGTTAAACCGTTGTCACGAATTCGCCAGCAGGATCCGGTTCTTTCTGTGATATAGAGGCAAGCCTGCGTGAATTAGTATTTTTGAGCTTGACGGATACAGTGTCGCTCTCCTGCTTCTTATTGAGGCCGGTGCGGTCGGCAACGGTAGCGATAAGAGCAGCGGAATCACCGCTTTTTGCTGTCTTTGTCGAGGGACAAGAGGGAATTAACAGTTTCCTCCGTCTAGGAAAGCCTCAAACCAAAGTTGTCAAAGACTGAGCTGGGAATAGCTCTAGCATTCTTGGCGCTGGGATGCTTTGCCAACTGATTAACACTCACAGACGTCAGTGCGATGGATGAAGTGCGGCGAGTCCACTTGACATGTCTGCTTCCAAGTCAAACGGGACAGCCGTTGCGCTGAGGCCGTCGGTGAATATGAAGGGATCGAGCTTCTTTGGGAACATCGCCGTTTTCGGATAGATCAGCCAGATCTCCCCCTTCCCAGCCAGGTATTTCTGACCGTAGGCGAACATCTGGTAGAGATCAGCCATGTCGACGCCACCCCGCGGCCCTGCCGACGCATTGAGGCGCTTCCATTTGGTGTCTGCCAGCACTTCCTTTCCGTCCGGCAGGGTCAACCGCAGATCCGGTTTGAGCAGATACACCTTCCGGCCACGCTGACACGCCAGATGGTGTTCTGCCAGTTGCGTCTCCACCTTCAAGTATTGTCTGTTGCCCTGCGCGTCGACACACTCCCGCAGAACCTGTGCCACGTAAGCTTCAAAGACGTCGGCCATCGGGAAGAGGAGGGAATGCACGTGCGCCTTCCCCTGGGCTGTCAAGGGGGACTGACCCCGGAGAACCAGCTCCACCAGTGGGCGCACATCGGTGTACTGCCGGTAACTGCGGTCACGGTGCCAGATCCGCAGGTCTTGCAGCGGTTCACGGGAAACGGGGACATCCTCAAACGCCATTCGCAGCCGCGTGTGCAGCCGGAGATTTGCGGGCGCACGCAGCAGAGGCCGGATCACTTCCAAGGCAGCACGAATGGCGCGGTTTTCTGGACGATCCAGCAAGAACTCGTCGGCCACGACTGCTAGCATGGACGGGCGAGAGAGTTGCAGCGGCAGATGTCGGGGAAGATCCAAACGCCCGCGGAGGGCTGGAAGTTCCTGCGGCTGCTCCAGGTACGTCCGCGCAATGCCCTGCCGGACTAGCCGCGCCACAGCCGTCAGGAACTGTGAAGCGAAGAATTCCATGAGTGGCAATTTAGACGCGTCGAGATCAGCCGCGCGCCATTCACGCGAGGTGAAGCCCAGCAGCGCACTCAGCATCCGGATAAACAGCTGCCGCGTCCGAGCTACGTCTGAATCGTCCTCGAGCACCTTCGGGAGCACCTCGATCTGGGTGCCGTCCGGCGTCTGGAGAACCCCCACCCAGGACGACAGCTTCAGCACTTCCTTTCCCCCCTGCACACCAGCCGTCAGGACAGACTGTGCGTCATTCCCAGGCTCCAGCAGCAGTCCCCGGAGAGAGGCGAAAGCCCGTGCTGGCACTTCCGCCCGCAGGGGATTCCCGTCAATAAGACGCGCCGTATGGCCCTGCACGAGGGTGGCGTACTCGCGCACAACCAGCAGCGTCATGGCGCTGGCGTCACTGACACGTCAAAGGGAAAGGTCAGGGAGCCTTTATAGATACCCGTGAACGCCCCTACGCGGGCCAGCGCCGCCTCCTGCACACGGTACACCTCGCCGGGAGTATCCCAGTTTTCCAGCCACGCCCCAGCGTCTTCCGGCACGATGAGTTGATCTTCTTGAGGTTTGGCCACGTCGTTCAGGACGGCCCGGATCTGCCCCCAGTCGTCAAAGAAGTACTCCTCGAGCAGCGGCAGCACTTTCAGCCGGAACACCCTCGCCACATCCGTGACGGTGGCACTCTTCTCAAGATGGGTGAAATAAGCATGCCCGATGGTGTAATCCCGTCCCTGCAACAGGGTGAGGCGACGGTTCATGGCGTACAGGACCCGCCGCAGGTCGATGCCGTCAGCCGTGACCACCAGGGATTCAGGCCGCGGGAACATCTCCACGAACTCGAAGCGGCGACGCAGGGCGGAGTCCAGCCGGGCGAGACTCTGGTCCGCCGTGTTCATGGTGCCAATCACGTATACATTTGAGGGCAGCGCAAAGGGCTTCTTGCTGTAAGGCAGTTCGACCGTCGTCGCTTCCTCCCGGCCCAGGCGCTTGGAAGGCTCAAGCAAGGTAATGAGTTCTCCAAAGATCTTGGCGACATTTCCCCGGTTGATCTCGTCGATGATCAAGACGTGCGCTTGGGGCAGCTCGGTGGTCATCATGGCCGATTTCAGAACCCCTGCGCGCTCCAGGAAGGCCATCACCTCCGGCACGTGCAGATCCAGGTGATACACCGAAATCTGGGAGAAATTGCGTCCGATGAACTCCTTGACCGGCAGACTCAGGCTACTCTCCATCCACGTCACTGCGCGAACGTTGCGGTAGTCCGCTTTCACACCTTGCGGCACCTGCTCTTCATACCGGTAGTCGCCGGTGACGATGCCGACCGCCTGGACGTGCGTGTGCGGAGCGGACATCAGGAGCAGGTCACCCACCTCCATACCCTCGTAAAATGCCTTGGGTGCGCCGCTGAGCGTCACAGCTTCGTCAAAGCGGCCGACCTGTTCGTAACCGATCCTGGCCTCACCGTGCTTGAGGCAGTACTCGCGCGTCGAGCTGGATCCGGCTGTTCCGTCCAGGCTGATCTTCCAGACCTGACCGTCCGGGTTGAGGTCAGAAAACGCGCCACTGAGCACTGGGGCGGAGGCGCGCTCGACCAGGCGCTTGAGGATCCCCGGCACCAGGGCGTACGTGACGCCCCCACTACCGTCCGGCGCAGGCACCGGCTTGATGCCTTCAATGAAATCCTCGTAAGCGTAATTCTGGTGGAAGGTCGTGAACACCGCCCGCCCCTCCGCCTGCAACTGGGTCAGGCGGTCTTGGAGTTCTTGCCGGGTACGCTCACCGCTGAGAAAATCCGGATCCAGCCGCTCCAGGGCCAAGCGCGCGACCGAGTACGTCTTCCCGGTTCCCGGCGGGCCATACAGGATCACATTCAGAGGATGTAATGGCTGAGGTTGTACTGTCAGAGGCACAACCGGCTGCACTTCAATAGCATCGTCATTTTCCATGTCCCTCACCACTTCGTCAATTGCTGCGGCAAGGCCGTCGAGGTACCCGATCACCGCTGCCATGGTGTCCGGATATTCGGCTGAGATTAGCGCTTCAGCGGGCACCCTCACCAGTACCTCGAGCTTGCGAGGCTTCCCAACACTGACGGCATACGTGTGCAGTGCCTTTTCAAGTTCTGGATCGGCACGGCCCGTAAGCGTAAAATCTGGGCCAGACCACACCTCTTTGACGATGGTCAGTTGGGGCGACGTCGGTAGATCGTACACAGCCCTCAATGCGCTTAAAACCCGTTCCATTGCAGCTGGTTTTTGCAGAGCCAAGCGCACCGTATCCCGTCCCATGGAATCCACACCGTGGGCCAACCCGAACAATGCCATGAGTGTGTTTGCCTGCGTTTCGCTGTCGCTTTCGACTGAGATGACAAGGTTTCCAAAGTACAGTCCCTTGCCGCCCGACCGTGACCGGTCTTGGAAGGCGACCCTCACCGCAAAGATCTTCCCGCCTGTATACCGGGTATCCTCTCTGACCACTAAAGCTTTGGGTTGGCTCTGCCGCACCGTGGCTTTGAGGAGAGAGCCGAAGCGGTTGTGCAGCTTCGCCTGAGTCTGCTGCATGAACGGTTTGGCCGCTTGCACGTCACCGAGGTCGGTGAGCCGGCTGAACTCGGCGCGGGATGAGGCAGTCGTCTCTTGCAGTTCCTGAAGAGGAAAGCGGTCAGGGGGAAGAACAGGGCCCCCACTCACCCAGGCAGCATGCGACAGCGCCGTGAATGACGGAGCAAAAGTGCGTGCCCGCTCGATGGTTGCCTGGTAGGTCTCGAGGGAAACGATCTCGGCAGCGTCCGGGAAGCCCAGTTCGCTGAGGTAAGCGACGTTCTTGCTATTTAGAGCAAGGTAAAGGTCAGCATTTATCCAGAACAGCCCCATGGTGAGTTTTGAGAGACCGACGTTTCCGATCTCCAGTGCCCTGTTGAACGTATCAGGCTGTAGCGTCCCTGCCACCGCTTCATGCGTCAGACGCCAGAGAATTGGAATGTCATCTGGCTGACGGGTACTCCGGTACGGGAACAGAAGTGGGCTGCGGGGATCGCTTGTGGGGAGACCCGTAAAATCAGACGGCGTTTGCGCGACCAGACTGAGCTTTTCACGGATGTTCTTCAAGATTTGAACGAGTCTTTCTGTGTTTTTGTGTTTGCAGATCAGAGACAGTGCACTGAGTGGGTCAATCTCGCTCAGTAGTGCGCCCCCATCGTCCGGCACGTTTACCCCTGCGTCTTGGAGAAGTTGGACGATCTCTGGCTGCCTGTCCTCGAAATCGAGGAGGCGTACAGAAAGTTCGTGCAGGAACGGTTGCCAATTCGGAGTAATTTCCTCTCCCATCACTGGTACCCGGCCTTTGCGCTGCCCCGACCGCTGACGCTGGAAGAAGGGTTGAGTGTCCGCCGCCTTCCCCATCCGATCACGGTGGCACCTACCGTCGGGGCCACAATGACCATGACAGCAGGTGAAGATCTGCCGCACGACACAGCCTCATTCAAGAGGGAGTTGCCCGAGGGCACATTCATCGCCAATTGACCTTGCGTGATCAAGCACCTTCGGAGCGATTTGTGCCTTGGTGCGACAGCCCGCATAAATGACGGCGACACTCTCCTATCAGAACAGTAAAGGTTCCACTGCTGCGCTGTGCCTTGACCATCGCGCTGACGACAATTAGCAAAACCCCTTGAAACGAATCCTTGGCTTGTCATGACAACATTAGACCTGAAAGGCAAGTCATCTGGTGACGTGATGGAAGTCTGTAGACGAGTTAGTATGCTCAACGTGCAGATCGAACTTTTCTCAAGCGTTATGGACGTCGACGGCTTCGATCTAGATAACGCGCTCCTGTCGGCGGAAGCTGTTGACCTTGTCTACCGCCTGGTTCAACAGCGACTCCAGGTCTAGAGATGAGTTCTCGTGATGAAGCATGATGGACCAACGCTGAAGATTTTCGCCGCGCTGCCGGATCACCATGGTGCCGGCAGCCGCGCACCCGAAGTGCAAGTTGACGGCCCGCCATTTCAGATCGTTTGAATCTGGCACGTTCCCGGAGAAAGCACGGAGAAGCACCGGCTTGGGGCCAGCTCCAGCCCCTGGGGCCCTGTCATTACTACCGTTTCTTTGGTCCGGTTGCAGTCGCCGCACAGTAATTGCAGGTTCTCGATATCGTGCATGCCGCCGAGGTAGAACGGCTGGATGTGATCGATCTGAAGACCGCTATCTTCCCGTTGACAGCACAGACATCGGGGGTCTCGATGGCGGACGGCCGCCCTAATCTCGCTCCGCACTTCCGGTGAGAGGAGAAGCTCCCCTGAGCGCCCGAGTTCCGGGGAGACCGGTTCGCCTAGGCATATTCCGTTCTCAAGACCTGGTTGATCTGTACCATTCCCAGGCACTGGTCGAAGCCAGCTTTCCGGCCAGCGCGTCCACGTCACAGGTTCCGCACTTTGAAGACCGTCAGAGTCAGCCAGACGCCGTTCAACACAGCGTGCCTCAGTACCGCCAGCAGATCCTGATTCAGCTGGGTCAGCACTTTAATGCTCACTGGAGGGGCAACACCGTGGATCGAGGCGGCAAGGTTTTCACAACTTCCAGCATTCCACTCCAGTCTGCCAGAGCATCCAAAGTGACCTGCCGCGCGAGGTCAGCTGGCAAGTGGGCCTGGTACTTGCTGAGGCGCGGAACCCGTAAACGCTGCAAGATGGCCTGTTGATCCTCAGACGCACTCCAGTTGCCATACAACAGGTCGAGGGCCCCCATCAGCGACGTTGGCTCATTGCCCCGGAGCGTCACAACGTACGCGTCACTTTGTACTGCGCCAAAAGGCTTCAGTGCGGCTTGCAACGTGGTGTTAATGCGAGTGCCAGCGTAGGTGTGCAGGGTCAAGGTGTTGCCCCGCCACTGGACAGGCAAAAGACTTCCTGCCAACCAAGTGTGCTGAGACTGCATCTCTTCCAGGAGCTGCCGCGCTGCAGCATCGAGGCCGTCTGGGTGAGGATGGCCGAGCAGCAGTTCTCGGTGCCGCCAGGCCAGGGCCCGTTCCATCTGGCGTGGGAGGCCTCCCGCCCACTTAGGCGGGCGACCTGACGTATCAGGCTGCACCAGCACGACAGCTGACCGGTCTTGCAGGGCCTGCACTTGCCAAGCCCGGGCGCCGAGCAGCAACACCGGACGCTGACCGGCCTCAAGCTCGGTTCTTAATTCCTCAACGAAGTTGAGCTCGATTTGCCCGACTTCAAAGCGGTCCGCGCGGTTGACCAGCGTATAGGAAGAAGGGCTCTCGAAGGTCGCAATCAGATCCGAGAGGTGCCGCCGGCCGAATACCGCCTCTCCACGGTCACCCAGAGCCAGCTGCCCACCCGCCTGAGCCAAGATATCGTTGGTGAGGAGATGAGCCAGAAGTCTTCGGTACTCGGCTTCTGGAATCTGCGAAAATGCTGGACTGGGGCTGAGCGCCTTCCAGAGGGTGACCGGTGTGTGGCCGCGGGCAGACAGAACTTCTGAGAGCATCTGCTGCAGCAGGATGTGATAGGCCCGCCGGCGGGGACGCACCGACTCCACCCAACCGTCCTGGGCCAAACTCAGCTGCGCGGCCACCGTTAGGAGTTCGCGGTCACTCTGGGGATACAGGGTTGTGTGCTGCGGCCACCCGGCGCGGCGGCCACTGCGACCCCAGCGCTGGAGCAGGCTCGACACGGAGCCGGGCGCGCCCCACTGCAGCACGTCGTCTAAGTCTCCAATGTCCACGCCCAGTTCCATGGCACTGGTGCAAGTCAAGCAGGCCCGGGGATAGCTGTTCCCGCTCATGGCGTCCTCCGCGTGCTGCCGGGCGTCCCGGCTGATGGCCGAGTGATAGGTTCCGATAAAATCGAGCTTTGCCGTCCGGTGTAATTGGTCGGCCAGCATCTCGGCATCGGCCCGGCTCTCGGTAAAGGCCAGGGTCTTGCCCGCCTGGGTGCGTCTGCGCAGGTCAGTCATCACCTCCGGTTGCCCGGGGCCGATCACCACTGCCTGCCGCTTGGGTGCACCTCCACCGGCCCGCACCACCTGGCCCGGCCGCCTACTGCTCCCACGCATCCAGCGTCCAATCTCCGCCGGGTTTGCCACCGTCGCACTCAGGCCGATACGTTGGATGTCCTCACTGCTGACCTGCGCCAGGCGTTCAATCAACGAGATCAACTGCGCCCCACGGTCATTGTCCGAGAAGCTGTGCACTTCATCAATGATTGTCAGTCTCAAGTGCGCGAATAGCGTGCGAACCGGCTGACCGTGGATGAACATCGCCTCCAAGCTCTCGGGGGTGGTGAGCAGCACTTCGGCCGGCTCGTCACGAAACGCCTGGCGCGCGGAAGCGTTCACACCGCCATGCCACTTGAATGCATGCATCCCAAGCAAACCGGCCAGGCGTTCGACCCGGGCTTCCTGGTTGTTCAGAAGGGCGATCAGAGGGCTGACGTAGAGTAGGCGCACGCCGGGCTTCCGCTCACGGTGCAGCAATTCCAGCGCTGGAAGAAAAGCCGCCTCGGTCTTGCCTCCCGCCGTCGGTGCCAGAATCACCGCGTTCGTCCCAGCCAAGACGACGGGAATACTGGCCTGCTGCACTGGCCGCAGGCCCTGCCATCGCAGAGTATCGACCAGTCCTCCCCGGAGCCGGGGACTCAGCTGTTCCAAAGCTGTCATCAGAACAGGTCTTCGTCGTCCACCAACACGGGGACTTCCGCTTCCTGAGGGGTAAGGATGGCTGGATCCAGGGCGTAACTGTACTCATGCAGCGGGCTAAAGTCCGGGTAGTCGCGGGTGCGGTCCAGGACGCTGATAAACTCGCGGATGGCCACGCGCGGCGAGCGGCTACCCAGTCGCTGGGTCCAGCCTTCAGCAAGTGAGGCAGCGAACCCTACTGGCAAGCGGGCTTCTTGTTCACAGGCCACCGACCACAGCTGCTCAAGCCGGGCCATCACGTTGGTCAGCTGCGCTTGACTGAAGACCGGGAGCGGCAATTGGGGTCCCCGCAGGTTCGGGTGCTGGGTCTGCTGGGTTGGGTCACCCAGCCGCTGATCTAAAGGGGGTAACTCGCTGATGCCGCGCCGGTCGTCGTAGACCTCAGGGGTTCCAGCCAACACCAGATATAGTCCAGGAATTCCCCGGCCCAGGGCGTCGAGGAGATCGCGCAAGTTGGCCCAGGCCCGCTGACGCAGGTCCCGCCTCAGGTGACGCATCTCGTCGAGCTCATCCAGGATGATCAAGAGGCCCGGGCGTTTGAGCTGACGCAGCATACGGGTCAGCTCGCGTAAATACGCCAGTGTATCGCTCGCCTGCACCTGCCCGCGGACGCCCAACAGCTGCCGGGTGGAGGCGTGGGGGTCGGCCATCAACCAGCCGAGCACGTCGCGCTTGAGGGCGTGATTGCCCTTCATATGCGCCTGATGGTACGTCTTGAGAGCAGCGCTGTACGAGGGGCGCTCGCGGGCCACCTCCCCCAGCAAGACCTCGATGCGCTGCCCAACCGCCTCGCGTACCGCCGTTTCCAGATGCTCGGGAATGCCCTGCACCTCCGTAACGTATTCCTCAGCGCTGCTGATCCAACGGTCCAAGATGGTGCCGAGGGCATTGCCCTCGGTGCCCCGGAGCTGCACTTGCTGCATGATGCCCTGATAGAGCCGCTCAAGCAGGTGAAGGGAAGCCTTATCCCGGTTCATCGAAACCTGACTGACTGCAAATCCCCGCTGCAATGCCTCCTCAGCCAAACGCGAAATCAGAAAGGTCTTGCCGGCGCTTCTGGGGTAAAACCTGCCTTGGGGGGTGCGCCGCTGAGCGTCACAGCTTCGTCAAAGCGGCCGACCTGTTCGTAACCGATCCTGGCCTCACCGTGCTTGAGGCAGTACTCGCGCGTCGAGCTGGATCCGGCTGTTCCGTCCAGGCTGATCTTCCAGACCTGACCGTCCGGGTTGAGGTCAGAAAACGCGCCACTGAGCACTGGGGCGGAGGCGCGCTCGACCAGGCGCTTGAGGATCCCCGGCACCAGGGCGTACGTGACGCCCCCACTACCGTCCGGCGCAGGCACCGGCTTGATGCCTTCAATGAAATCCTCGTAAGCGTAATTCTGGTGGAAGGTCGTGAACACCGCCCGCCCCTCCGCCTGCAACTGGGTCAGGCGGTCTTGGAGTTCTTGCCGGGTACGCTCACCGCTGAGAAAATCCGGATCCAGCCGCTCCAGGGCCAAGCGCGCGACCGAGTACGTCTTCCCGGTTCCCGGCGGGCCATACAGGATCACATTCAGAGGATGTAATGGCTGAGGTTGTACTGTCAGAGGCACAACCGGCTGCACTTCAATAGCATCGTCATTTTCCATGTCCCTCACCACTTCGTCAATTGCTGCGGCAAGGCCGTCGAGGTACCCGATCACCGCTGCCATGGTGTCCGGATATTCGGCTGAGATTAGCGCTTCAGCGGGCACCCTCACCAGTACCTCGAGCTTGCGAGGCTTCCCAACACTGACGGCATACGTGTGCAGTGCCTTTTCAAGTTCTGGATCGGCACGGCCCGTAAGCGTAAAATCTGGGCCAGACCACACCTCTTTGACGATGGTCAGTTGGGGCGACGTCGGTAGATCGTACACAGCCCTCAATGCGCTTAAAACCCGTTCCATTGCAGCTGGTTTTTGCAGAGCCAAGCGCACCGTATCCCGTCCCATGGAATCCACACCGTGGGCCAACCCGAACAATGCCATGAGTGTGTTTGCCTGCGTTTCGCTGTCGCTTTCGACTGAGATGACAAGGTTTCCAAAGTACAGTCCCTTGCCGCCCGACCGTGACCGGTCTTGGAAGGCGACCCTCACCGCAAAGATCTTCCCGCCTGTATACCGGGTATCCTCTCTGACCACTAAAGCTTTGGGTTGGCTCTGCCGCACCGTGGCTTTGAGGAGAGAGCCGAAGCGGTTGTGCAGCTTCGCCTGAGTCTGCTGCATGAACGGTTTGGCCGCTTGCACGTCACCGAGGTCGGTGAGCCGGCTGAACTCGGCGCGGGATGAGGCAGTCGTCTCTTGCAGTTCCTGAAGAGGAAAGCGGTCAGGGGGAAGAACAGGGCCCCCACTCACCCAGGCAGCATGCGACAGCGCCGTGAATGACGGAGCAAAAGTGCGTGCCCGCTCGATGGTTGCCTGGTAGGTCTCGAGGGAAACGATCTCGGCAGCGTCCGGGAAGCCCAGTTCGCTGAGGTAAGCGACGTTCTTGCTATTTAGAGCAAGGTAAAGGTCAGCATTTATCCAGAACAGCCCCATGGTGAGTTTTGAGAGACCGACGTTTCCGATCTCCAGTGCCCTGTTGAACGTATCAGGCTGTAGCGTCCCTGCCACCGCTTCATGCGTCAGACGCCAGAGAATTGGAATGTCATCTGGCTGACGGGTACTCCGGTACGGGAACAGAAGTGGGCTGCGGGGATCGCTTGTGGGGAGACCCGTAAAATCAGACGGCGTTTGCGCGACCAGACTGAGCTTTTCACGGATGTTCTTCAAGATTTGAACGAGTCTTTCTGTGTTTTTGTGTTTGCAGATCAGAGACAGTGCACTGAGTGGGTCAATCTCGCTCAGTAGTGCGCCCCCATCGTCCGGCACGTTTACCCCTGCGTCTTGGAGAAGTTGGACGATCTCTGGCTGCCTGTCCTCGAAATCGAGGAGGCGTACAGAAAGTTCGTGCAGGAACGGTTGCCAATTCGGAGTAATTTCCTCTCCCATCACTGGTACCCGGCCTTTGCGCTGCCCCGACCGCTGACGCTGGAAGAAGGGTTGAGTGTCCGCCGCCTTCCCCATCCGATCACGGTGGCACCTACCGTCGGGGCCACAATGACCATGACAGCAGGTGAAGATCTGCCGCACGACACAGCCTCATTCAAGAGGGAGTTGCCCGAGGGCACATTCATCGCCAATTGACCTTGCGTGATCAAGCACCTTCGGAGCGATTTGTGCCTTGGTGCGACAGCCCGCATAAATGACGGCGACACTCTCCTATCAGAACAGTAAAGGTTCCACTGCTGCGCTGTGCCTTGACCATCGCGCTGACGACAATTAGCAAAACCCCTTGAAACGAATCCTTGGCTTGTCATGACAACATTAGACCTGAAAGGCAAGTCATCTGGTGACGTGATGGAAGTCTGTAGACGAGTTAGTATGCTCAACGTGCAGATCGAACTTTTCTCAAGCGTTATGGACGTCGACGGCTTCGATCTAGATAACGCGCTCCTGTCGGCGGAAGCTGTTGACCTTGTCTACCGCCTGGTTCAACAGCGACTCCAGGTCTAGAGATGAGTTCTCGTGATGAAGCATGATGGACCAACGCTGAAGATTTTCGCCGCGCTGCCGGATCACCATGGTGCCGGCAGCCGCGCACCCGAAGTGCAAGTTGACGGCCCGCCATTTCAGATCGTTTGAATCTGGCACGTTCCCGGAGAAAGCACGGAGAAGCACCGGCTTGGGGCCAGCTCCAGCCCCTGGGGCCCTGTCATTACTACCGTTTCTTTGGTCCGGTTGCAGTCGCCGCACAGTAATTGCAGGTTCTCGATATCGTGCATGCCGCCGAGGTAGAACGGCTGGATGTGATCGATCTGAAGACCGCTATCTTCCCGTTGACAGCACAGACATCGGGGGTCTCGATGGCGGACGGCCGCCCTAATCTCGCTCCGCACTTCCGGTGAGAGGAGAAGCTCCCCTGAGCGCCCGAGTTCCGGGGAGACCGGTTCGCCTAGGCATATTCCGTTCTCAAGACCTGGTTGATCTGTACCAGTCCCAGGCACTGGTCGAAGCCAGCTTTCCGGCCAGCGCGTCCACGTCACAGGTTCCGCACTTTGAAGACCGTCAGAGTCAGCCAGACGCCGTTCAACACAGCGTGCCTCAGTACCGCCAGCAGATCCTGATTCAGCTGGGTCAGCACTTTAATGCTCACTGGAGGGGCAACACCGTGGATCGAGGCGGCAAGGTTTTCACAACTTCCAGCATTCCACTCCAGTCTGCCAGAGCATCCAAAGTGACCTGCCGCGCGAGGTCAGCTGGCAAGTGGGCCTGGTACTTGCTGAGGCGCGGAACCCGTAAACGCTGCAAGATGGCCTGTTGATCCTCAGACGCACTCCAGTTGCCATACAACAGGTCGAGGGCCCCCATCAGCGACGTTGGCTCATTGCCCCGGAGCGTCACAACGTACGCGTCACTTTGTACTGCGCCAAAAGGCTTCAGTGCGGCTTGCAACGTGGTGTTAATGCGAGTGCCAGCGTAGGTGTGCAGGGTCAAGGTGTTGCCCCGCCACTGGACAGGCAAAAGACTTCCTGCCAACCAAGTGTGCTGAGACTGCATCTCTTCCAGGAGCTGCCGCGCTGCAGCATCGAGGCCGTCTGGGTGAGGATGGCCGAGCAGCAGTTCTCGGTGCCGCCAGGCCAGGGCCCGTTCCATCTGGCGTGGGAGGCCTCCCGCCCACTTAGGCGGGCGACCTGACGTATCAGGCTGCACCAGCACGACAGCTGACCGGTCTTGCAGGGCCTGCACTTGCCAAGCCCGGGCGCCGAGCAGCAACACCGGACGCTGACCGGCCTCAAGCTCGGTTCTTAATTCCTCAACGAAGTTGAGCTCGATTTGCCCGACTTCAAAGCGGTCCGCGCGGTTGACCAGCGTATAGGAAGAAGGGCTCTCGAAGGTCGCAATCAGATCCGAGAGGTGCCGCCGGCCGAATACCGCCTCTCCACGGTCACCCAGAGCCAGCTGCCCACCCGCCTGAGCCAAGATATCGTTGGTGAGGAGATGAGCCAGAAGTCTTCGGTACTCGGCTTCTGGAATCTGCGAAAATGCTGGACTGGGGCTGAGCGCCTTCCAGAGGGTGACCGGTGTGTGGCCGCGGGCAGACAGAACTTCTGAGAGCATCTGCTGCAGCAGGATGTGATAGGCCCGCCGGCGGGGACGCACCGACTCCACCCAACCGTCCTGGGCCAAACTCAGCTGCGCGGCCACCGTTAGGAGTTCGCGGTCACTCTGGGGATACAGGGTTGTGTGCTGCGGCCACCCGGCGCGGCGGCCACTGCGACCCCAGCGCTGGAGCAGGCTCGACACGGAGCCGGGCGCGCCCCACTGCAGCACGTCGTCTAAGTCTCCAATGTCCACGCCCAGTTCCATGGCACTGGTGCAAGTCAAGCAGGCCCGGGGATAGCTGTTCCCGCTCATGGCGTCCTCCGCGTGCTGCCGGGCGTCCCGGCTGATGGCCGAGTGATAGGTTCCGATAAAATCGAGCTTTGCCGTCCGGTGTAATTGGTCGGCCAGCATCTCGGCATCGGCCCGGCTCTCGGTAAAGGCCAGGGTCTTGCCCGCCTGGGTGCGTCTGCGCAGGTCAGTCATCACCTCCGGTTGCCCGGGGCCGATCACCACTGCCTGCCGCTTGGGTGCACCTCCACCGGCCCGCACCACCTGGCCCGGCCGCCTACTGCTCCCACGCATCCAGCGTCCAATCTCCGCCGGGTTTGCCACCGTCGCACTCAGGCCGATACGTTGGATGTCCTCACTGCTGACCTGCGCCAGGCGTTCAATCAACGAGATCAACTGCGCCCCACGGTCATTGTCCGAGAAGCTGTGCACTTCATCAATGATTGTCAGTCTCAAGTGCGCGAATAGCGTGCGAACCGGCTGACCGTGGATGAACATCGCCTCCAAGCTCTCGGGGGTGGTGAGCAGCACTTCGGCCGGCTCGTCACGAAACGCCTGGCGCGCGGAAGCGTTCACACCGCCATGCCACTTGAATGCATGCATCCCAAGCAAACCGGCCAGGCGTTCGACCCGGGCTTCCTGGTTGTTCAGAAGGGCGATCAGAGGGCTGACGTAGAGTAGGCGCACGCCGGGCTTCCGCTCACGGTGCAGCAATTCCAGCGCTGGAAGAAAAGCCGCCTCGGTCTTGCCTCCCGCCGTCGGTGCCAGAATCACCGCGTTCGTCCCAGCCAAGACGACGGGAATACTGGCCTGCTGCACTGGCCGCAGGCCCTGCCATCGCAGAGTATCGACCAGTCCTCCCCGGAGCCGGGGACTCAGCTGTTCCAAAGCTGTCATCAGAACAGGTCTTCGTCGTCCACCAACACGGGGACTTCCGCTTCCTGAGGGGTAAGGATGGCTGGATCCAGGGCGTAACTGTACTCATGCAGCGGGCTAAAGTCCGGGTAGTCGCGGGTGCGGTCCAGGACGCTGATAAACTCGCGGATGGCCACGCGCGGCGAGCGGCTACCCAGTCGCTGGGTCCAGCCTTCAGCAAGTGAGGCAGCGAACCCTACTGGCAAGCGGGCTTCTTGTTCACAGGCCACCGACCACAGCTGCTCAAGCCGGGCCATCACGTTGGTCAGCTGCGCTTGACTGAAGACCGGGAGCGGCAATTGGGGTCCCCGCAGGTTCGGGTGCTGGGTCTGCTGGGTTGGGTCACCCAGCCGCTGATCTAAAGGGGGTAACTCGCTGATGCCGCGCCGGTCGTCGTAGACCTCAGGGGTTCCAGCCAACACCAGATATAGTCCAGGAATTCCCCGGCCCAGGGCGTCGAGGAGATCGCGCAAGTTGGCCCAGGCCCGCTGACGCAGGTCCCGCCTCAGGTGACGCATCTCGTCGAGCTCATCCAGGATGATCAAGAGGCCCGGGCGTTTGAGCTGACGCAGCATACGGGTCAGCTCGCGTAAATACGCCAGTGTATCGCTCGCCTGCACCTGCCCGCGGACGCCCAACAGCTGCCGGGTGGAGGCGTGGGGGTCGGCCATCAACCAGCCGAGCACGTCGCGCTTGAGGGCGTGATTGCCCTTCATATGCGCCTGATGGTACGTCTTGAGAGCAGCGCTGTACGAGGGGCGCTCGCGGGCCACCTCCCCCAGCAAGACCTCGATGCGCTGCCCAACCGCCTCGCGTACCGCCGTTTCCAGATGCTCGGGAATGCCCTGCACCTCCGTAACGTATTCCTCAGCGCTGCTGATCCAACGGTCCAAGATGGTGCCGAGGGCATTGCCCTCGGTGCCCCGGAGCTGCACTTGCTGCATGATGCCCTGATAGAGCCGCTCAAGCAGGTGAAGGGAAGCCTTATCCCGGTTCATCGAAACCTGACTGACTGCAAATCCCCGCTGCAATGCCTCCTCAGCCAAACGCGAAATCAGAAAGGTCTTGCCGCTGCCATACCCGCCGCGGATGCCTTTAAAAGGAGAGTGTCCCTCCGCACTGTGACGCAGACCTTCGAGCAGAATGTCAAGTTCGCGGTTCTGCCCAACGGCATAGTGGTGCAACCCGCGCGATGGCACCACGCCTTGTCTGAGAGCATTGATGATGTGGACGGCGTCGTGGCGGGGAACAGGCGGAGAAGGGGTCATAGAGGCACCTAGTTTATGGGGTGAGGCGAGGGAGACGGTTGTTTACGAAGTAATGTGGGCCATCCTCACGGTCAGCCCGGAGAATCACCGGCTCGTGGACGTGTAAGAAACCTTCTGCCGCTCGGTCGATCTGACGCATAAAGCTGCGCCGTGACTGACCTGCTGGAGTAAAACGGAGCAGGGCTTCACCCTGAACGTCCAAATGCTCAGCGATCAACCGCAAAGCGGCCAGAACCGCGGCAGGATGGTGGTCGGGTAAGACTTCACAAGGCACTGGGTAACCCCAGACCAATAGGTCTATAGAGACAGGAGCCACGGCAGGTTCTGATGGCAAGGACGCTTTTTGTATTGCTACCTGAGGGTCTACGCTTGCGAAGAGGCTGTCGGAAGGTACGCGTTTAGCCTGTAAGACAGCGACCTGCTCTCGGTACGCAGACTCGTGATGCACGAGGAACTTATGCTCGCCTTTAGGGATCGGCTTCCCTTGTACAGTCATGCGGGCAAGTCTTTTAATACGCCCTAATTCCATTGCATTCCTACTGCCAGAAGCATGAGGAGTGGGGTCCGTTGTCCACTCTCCCGTTTGCTGGTGTCGCTCCTGTCGGGCAGCATTTAGGTGCCCTTCTGCCACCAGCTCTACCTCGATGCGCGCCGCTTCTGTGGTTTTCAACTGTTCTTGGCGAAATTGTTGCGCCACTTCTACAAGTTGACTCTCTAGTTCAGCACACTCTTGGTCAAGCTTTCGCTGATGCTCGGCCGCTAGGTGTTGCCGAAGATCCCCAAGGGTACGCTCAGTCCAAGCCTGAAGGTCGGCTTGGTACCGCTCCAGATCCGCTTGCTCTTGCTGTTGCCAAACAATCCTCTGGGCCACCGCCTCCTGCTCCAGTGCGGCAGTTAAGCGCTGACGTTCCTCCGCCAGGACCTGCTGGCAGGCGACCTCATGGTCAGCGCGTATAAGGTCGAGCTGCTTTTTGTGCTGCTGTTGGCACTGTTTAAGTTCGTCTTGCAGCCGAGCTTGCTCGACTGTTGTCAACTCCACGTGTAGGTCTTGACGCTCGCGTTCAAGCGCCTGAGAGAGCTGCGCCAATACGGTCTGAATGTCCTCACTGTTCTCGGCCCGCAGCCGATCACTCAACAGTTGCAGCTCTCGCTGGAGGGTCAAGATCGCGTCGCGTTGGAGAACGTCAACTTGAGCTTGATGAGCCGCATTCAGCGCCTGCTCAAGACTTTGCGACTGACTCAGCTCGGCTGCCCAGCGCGCTTGGGCCCTCTCTAGTTGACGGTCTAACGTTTCTAGGGCATAGGCCAAGCCCTGGATTTCAAGGCTGTATTTAGCCATAATAAAGTGAAGGAAATCAGCTTCAGACATTGGCTTTAGTCCGACCGAGGCACCGCTTGTTTGGGAAGGGCTTGATACTCATCTATGCACCTGGATCATGGCAAGAGGCGAGGGAGACGGTCATTCAGGAAGTAATGCGGGCCATCCTCGCGGTCAGCCCGCAGGATCACCGGCTCATGGCCGTGCTGAAAGTGCTCTACCGCACGGTCGATCTGACGCAAGAAGCTGCGCCTTGACTGACCTGGAGGTGTGAAGCGCAGCAGGGCCTCGCCCTGAACATCTAAATGCGCAGCGATCAGATTCAAAGCAGCCAGGACAGCGGCGGGATCGTGTTGTTCAGGCAACGCTTCAAGAGGGACAGGATAGCCGTAGACCAGCGGGCCCGTCGAAAGAACAGCAGAAGCGCCAGGCGTTAAGGCTGTCTTTTCCTGCGTCTGAAGCTCGGCTTCGAGATTCTCGAGGGCCCCCCTTCGGTCTAGAACCAATTGTTCGGCCGAAGGTTGAATCTGGGTACTCATCTGCGTGCTTGCAAGAGCATTTTGCTGCAGCTGATATTGCTGGACGCGCTGCTTGCGCTGTTCCCTAAGGGCCTGGGTTTCTTGTTCGAAGCGCGTGCGGTTGAGCTCCAGCAATTCTTGTTCACGGTGTTGCCACCCTTCCGTCCACTCTTGTTGTGCCAGAACCAGCGCTTCCTCCGCTTTCTGCTGAAGAGATGCCATCTCGCTGGCTCTTTGCATCTCTGCAACCTGACGCTGCTCCTGAAGAGCCTCGGTCAGGCGGGCCTCTGCCTCAAGTCCAAACTGAACTCGCGCCGCTTCCGTAGCCACCAACTGCTCTTCCTTCGCGGCCTTCGCTACTTGTTCAAACTGGCTTTGCCGTTCAGCATGCTCCTGCTCGAGCTTTTTCTCATGCTCCTGGATTAGCTTCTGCCGCACCTCTCCTAGGGTACGTTCGCTCCACGCCTGAAGCTCGTCCTGGTACCGCGCCAAGTCCGCTTGCCCCTGCTGTTGCCAGGTCATCCGGTGTATCTCAGCCTCCTGTTCTAGGGACGTGAGGAGGCGTTCACCTTCCTGACGCAGCTTGAGTTCCTGAGCTGCCATACCTTCTCTTTCTTGCAGAGCACGCGCGGCCTCTTGAGTGAGCCTGAACTCAGCTTCGTCAGTGGCCAAGCGCTGTTCCCACTCTGTTTGCAACTTGAGTTGCTGGTCTTGCAGCAGGTTGTCCAACGCCACTACGAACTCTCGTTGCTTGGCCGCGATGGCTGCGTCGCCTTGCTCTTTTAGGGCAGTGAGCCGTTGCAGGTAGTGACCCTCCAGGTCCTCTCTCAACTGCTCCAGTTCGGTGCGCAACCGCAGCTCCAAGCCGGCCCGTCTCTTCTGCAGGTTCAGTGCGCTCTCGGCTTGCAGCTTTACCTGCTGGTCGTGAAGCTCCTGCTCCAGAGCAACAGTCAGGCGCTGACGCTCTTCGGCGAGAACACGCTTCCGGTTCATCTCTTGATCGGCTCGTAGACGCCCAATCAAATCGTTGTGCTGCTGTTCCAGCTGCGTATGCTCTTCTTGGACTCGAGCTTGCCGGGCTGCCCGCTGCTCCGCTTGCAAGTTCTGGCGCTCACGTTCAAGCGTCCGAGAGAGGTCTAGAGCTGTGCGTTGAGCCTCCGCTTTGCTCGCCGCCTTGAGTTGATCGCGTAGTACCCGAAGCTCGCGTTCCAATGTGAGCTTGGACTCGCGGTGGAGGAGCTGCACCTGAGCTTGATGCGCCGCTTTCAGGCGCTCCTGATCGAGACTTTGCGGTTGAGCCAGCCGTACCTGCCAGCGCGCCCGAGTGACCTCCAACGTCTCCCGGTTGAGGGTTTCCAAAGCCCGTGCCAGATCTCGGATTTCCTGACCGTACTCAGCCGCGAGAAAGCGCAAAAAATTCACTTCCGCTTCAGGCACTTCAGGCTGGATGTCCGACTTCTGGTGGGGTTCTTCGATCCTCAGTTCGTCAACTCCACGTGTTGATGGAGGATCTATGCGGAGTTCCAGAACGACTGGCCGATGGTGAGCTCCCGGCCTGCGGGAGGCCAGAGCTTGCTTAACCTCCTCGGACAGATCGGAAGCCAGGGTGGTCAGCGTGCTCGGCGACGCTGCTGGATGCCGGGCCACGGCCGCCCGGACGGCACTCGAGCCGCTCTTGACCAGCTGCGCCAGACTGTCTGGACTGGTCGTGAGATGCCGGGCGACTGCCAGATGAACTTCCAAGGACTCCTGGCTCCGCTGGGCAAGCATGGAAAGGAGCGCGACATTGAGCTGTGGGTGGGCACTGGCAGCAGCGCGTACCTGAGAATCCTCATCGTGCACCAGCTGCGTGAGCAGGTCAGATGGACAGGCCGGCTGGGCAGCCACTGCACACCGTACCGCAGAGCTTTCATCTTGAGCCAAGCGCATCAGAACCGGGGTTGGTGTGGCTCGATTGGCCGCCAGGGTAATCCGTTCTTCAGCAGAACAAGAGGCGATCAGCCGGGCAACCTCTTCATCACTTGACCCGATGGAAGACGCGTTTTTCCGAGACGCTTCCGTCACGCTGGTCAGAGCTGGCAGCGCAGCCAGACCACGTTCAGTCAGGCGCCGCGTCATATTGAGAAGGGTCTTGTACGGAGGATCTGCAGCCATGGAGTCAGTCCATAATAGCGAACCCCGACGTGACGAAGTGGAGTGAACCCGTAACTCAGGGGTTTATTCCACTCCGGGTGCCATGCGCCCAACTGTACCAAGGGTATCTCGTCCGCACGAGATCGGAAACACTGACCGAGCGTGACGTAGCCTTACGCTAACCGGTATTAGCGTAAGGCTATGGCCACAGGAAGGGACACCCTCAGTCTGGAGCGGTTCACAAAGCTGCAGCACCCGCCTATGGCCCTCTGCTCCCCTGCCTGCATGTTGGGGATTTCGCAGGACTGGGAAAGCGGCGTCGAGGACTTCGTCGAGGAAGCCAATCGGCGGCTGGCTGAGGTGTTGCCGCTCGACCGGGCCCCACGTCCCAAGGACGAGGTC
Organism: Deinococcus psychrotolerans; assembly: GCF_003860465.1. Taxonomy (NCBI): domain Bacteria; kingdom Thermotogati; phylum Deinococcota; class Deinococci; order Deinococcales; family Deinococcaceae; genus Deinococcus; species Deinococcus psychrotolerans. The sequence continues at coordinate 37,641 of NZ_CP034187.1, read as the reverse complement.
AATGCCCGACTCCCTGAGGGGTTGCTGCCCGCGCCGCGAAGGTCGTGAGGCCCTGTATGGACGCCTGCATCTGTTGAGCCTGCTGGCGCTGCGCCGGTTGATGGCCGATGGGCTGAGTGGCAAGGTGCTTATATCAGCGCTGAATGAGCGCTCAGAAGAGGACTTAGCGCGGCTGGTCCAGAGCGGCAATGTCGGACTGGAGGGCATTCTCATTAGCCACGCACCGCCGGGCAATCCGGCCCTGGCTTACCTGTCCAATCTCTGTGAGCAAGTGTCTTCGCATCATCTCAGAGCATCTCCACCAGTCTTGCGCGCTTCGCCAGAACTCCCGAGGGAGGAGGCAGTAGGACGTCGGCGCAGCGCTTCCCAGTCGGTGGTGCGGGTTCAGGTGACGCGCGGCCTAGTGGTGGAACTCTCAGAAGCATTCCGCTGGCCAAGAAGTTCAGGTAGCCTGAGCTGATGGCGTCTTCCTTTGTCACCCAGTCCACCAACCTGCTCCGTTCCTTAGTGTTTTGGGCGGTCGTTGCGGCCTTGCTGATGGGGGCAATCCTGCTGTCCACCATCTACACCGGCAATTACTACCTGAACTACATCTCATTAAGGGTAGCTTTCAAGCAACACCCCGAATTCCGGCTGCTGATGCGCCTGGAAGATCTCTCCGCTTGGCTGGTTCCACCCGCCCTGCTCGCCTCCGTGCTGCTCTCGCTGATGCAACGCCGCTGGAGTGTTTGGCAAATCGTCCCCCTGGCTCTACTGGTACTGGTGTTGTTGATCAGTCATAGCGTGAGTGATGGGCCTGCGGAAGTGATTCAACTCCTCCACAACGCCTTGTGGAAGTTGCTCTAAGGTACAGAATTATCCTTGAATTCCACTGTTCTTCAATCGGGTCTTGTCACTGTGCCAGAGCGTGTCACGGTTAATCCCCGGCAGTGTGGCGTCAGGCCCTGTATTCGAGGTCACGTCAGCTGGGCCTGTAGCGAACGGAATCTTAGCGAGCAGGATGCCGAACGCTCTGCTACCCTGCCTGCATGTTGGGGATTTCACAGGATTGGGAAGGCGGCATCGAGGACTTCGTCGAGGAAGCCAATCAGCGGCTGGCTGAGGTGTTACCGCTCGACCGGGCTTCACGTCCCAAGGACGAGGTTAACGCCCGGCTGGTGCGGCATTACACCACCGAGGGGTTGCTGCCCGCGCCGCGCCGCGAGGGCCGCGAGGCCCGGTATGGACGCCTGCATCTGTTGAGTCTGCTGGCGCTGCGCCGGTTGATGGCTGATGGGCTGAGTGGCAAGGCGCTGATCTCAGCGTTGACTGAGCGCTCAGAAGAAGACCTGGCACGGCTGGCCAGGAACGGCAACGTCGGACTGGAGGGCATTCTCCTCAGCCACGCACCGCCTAGCAACCCGGCCCTGGCTTATCTGTCCAGCCTGCGGGAGCAAGTGTCGTCGCCCCGTCCCAGGGCACTTGCTCCGGTCGCCTACGCTTCGCCACAACCAGTGAGGGAGGAGACAGCAGGAGACCGTTCACGTCGGCGTAGCGCTTCCCAGTCGGTGGTTCGGGTGCAGGTGACACGTGGTCTGGTGGTGGAACTCTCAGAAGCGTTCCGCTGGCCGAAAAGTGAGCAGGCCCGTTTGGAACTGCTCGAAGCCCTGTGGGCGTCGTTGGTTGACGCACGGCAGGCCTCCTCCGCTGCGTCAGGGGATGACACCTGAACCGGAGAAGATGGATGAGTCAATGAATTCGTCCCCTACTTGAATTGTTGACAACTTTAAATGCAAGGGATTAGACTGGGGGCGTCGCTCCTCAAGTCCCCGACCCTTCTTCCCAGCCTGTTCGGCTGGCCCATTAACGCCGTGCTGAATTCAGCACGGCTGGAGGTTCTTTATGGCTCATACTCCTGTTGCTGGTCAGCCCCGCATTGAACTTCTTCCCCTCAAGACCGCACTCAGTGCGGGTAGTCCCAATGAACTCACGCTGCTGGCCCGCATTCATCCGGCTGCCGCGCCGCAGAGCAGTGGGCCAAGACCACCGCTGAATCTCTCGCTGGTGATCGACCGCAGCAGCAGTATGAGTGGCATGCCGCTGGAGATGGCCAAAGAAGCCACCCAGATTGCCATTCGCGCTTTGCAACCGCAAGACCGCGTCAGCGTGGTGACCTTTGACAATGAGGTTGAGGTCTTGATTCCCTCGCAACTGGTCACTGATCCTGAAGCGCTGTGCCAGCAGGTGGCGCAGGTGCGCTCCAGGGGGAGCACGGCCCTGCACGCCGGCTGGCTGGAAGGAGCCACCCTCACCGCCCAGCATCACCAGGTGCAGACGCTCAACCGGGTCCTACTGCTCAGTGACGGCCAGACCAACCACGGTGAGCAGCGGCCCAAGGTAATCGCCGAGCACGTCAAGGGACTGACCGCCCGTGGGGTCGGCACCAGCACCATCGGGCTGGGCCGCAGTTACGACGAGGACCTTCTGAAAGGGATGGCCGACGCGGGAGACGGCAACTACGAACATATCGAGAATGCCGAAGCGCTGCCCGCTTACTTCGAGGCGGAATTGCAGGGGCTGACCCGCACCACCGGCCATACCGTCAGCCTGGGCGTTGAACCCAATGCCGACTTGGGAAACGTGAGGGTGAAGGTCCTCAACGCCTTTCCAGTCAATTCTCTGGGCCGCTCGCAACTGCCCAACCTGATTTCAGGTCGCCCACTCGAAGTGATGCTGAGCCTGTCGCTGACCGACCTGCCCCTCTCTGCGGATCTGGGAATCACCCGGCTGAGACTGGCCTGGACGGACCGCAGCGGAGTACGTCATCATGTCCGCTCCCAGCTCAACTTGCCGGTGGTTTCGTCTGCCGCTCACGCCACTTTGCCGGAAGATGCACGGGTGCGCCTGGCGCTGGAGTTGCTTGAGGCCGCCCGGGTTCGTCAGGAAGCGGTGACTTACGCCGACGCGGGTCAGGTCAGCCGCTCCACAGAGGTGTTAATGGAGCACCGACGCAAGCTGGCCAGTCTGCCGCAGACGCCGGAACTGGCCGCTGAAATGCACGCACTCTCGGCGCTGAGCGTGGGGTTCATGAGCGATGCGGGTCTGGCCCGCAAACGGGCCACCAGCCAGAGCTACGACCGCCGCAACAGCAAACCTCAGCGCTAAAGCTGGAGAGCGTAGGGCACGTCAATAAATGACGTGCCCCGCTTCATTTCAGCTTGTCAGCACTTGACGCGCCCAGTTGCGAGACTGTCTTCAGGAGGAACCACCGATGCGAGACTTGCTGATCACCGCCCACGCCATCACCCGTTTCCTGGAGCGTTTCGCCGGGAATCTCTCCTGGAATGCGGCCCAGGTGAGACTGCGAAAACTTCTGTGCCGGGCGCGTTTCCTGAGGGTGCAGCCGGGTGGAGGGCGGCTGTACGGCCTCGGTCAGATGCGCTTTCTGGTGTGCAGCGGCATGCTGCTGACCGTCTACCGACCCACTTACCGGCAGGCTGAGGCGGTCGACGATCTGTGGTTCTCGACATGAAGGTGAACCTGACCGCCAGCGTGGTGTCATTTTGTGACATGGCCCCTTCTATGATGAGTCCATGAGTGCAGTCTCAATTCGGTTACTCGTCACATCCAGCGATGCTTCGGTGCGTCTGAAGACCGCTGCACAGTCGATTCAAGCCATGGGTCCATTCACGTTGGTGGTACCGAACGTCCCAGCAGGCCGCAGCGTGCGTGCCCGTCTCGGCGATCACCTCCGCGCCCAATCCCTGACCCAGCTGGCCCGCGAGCGTTTGCGGGCCGGGGGCTGGCGACCGCTGAGACCCGGTGAGCGTGACGCTTTTCTGCGCCGCGCGCTGGCGGACACTGAATTCCAGTACCTGACGCCACTTCTTGATCGCCCTAGTACTTGGAGCAGCCTGGCTCGGACGCTCAGTGAGCTGCTGCGCGCCGATGTGGAGCCGCAGGCGGTCCTGAATGTCGCCAAGACGGCACGTGAACATGACGTCGCGCAGGCATTTGCTGCTTACGTGGCCACCTGCGTGCGCGAGCGTTGCTTCGACCTGAGCGGTACCGAATACTTTGCGCGCCGCCACGCGCCCAGCACACCGCTGCGTGCCCTCGTCCACGGCTTTACTCACCTCGATGCGTCGCAGATCGCCTTTCTTGGTGCGCTGCTCGCTCCCGGCTCGGCGCTGACACTGCCGGATCCGGATGAGCGCCGTCTGCATGAAACGCGCCGCACCGCTCAGGCTTTCCAGGCGAGGGGCTTTGTCACGGAGCATCTGCCTGCCGCCCCACACCCGCATGAAGGCGAAACCACCTCGGCGTACACCGCGCCGGACGTCGAGAGTGAGGTGCGCGCGGCGCTACGTCAGGTGCAGGCCTGGCTGGCGGCTGGCTCGGCCCCGCATCAGCTCGGTGTGGTGGTGCGCGACGAGGCGACGTACTTGCCAGCGCTGATCGACGTGGCACGCGAATACGACCTGCCGCTAACTGGCCATCATCAGCTGCCGCTGCTCCGCACCGCCGTGGGCGCACTCGTCTGGTTGTGGCTGGAAGCCCTCGAGGGTGACTGGGCCTTCTCGCGCACCCGGGCGCTGCTCACCCATCCGTTGTGTGGGCTGCTCGGTGACAGCCTTGAGGTCGCGCGCCGCCTCTCGCCCGCCTTCCCCGCTGGCCTCGAGGCCTGGCATCCGGACCTCGCCTGGCTCGAATTGCCGCCGGAAGAATCGCTCAGCGGCGCAGTGGGCCGCTTGGAGCGTTTCCTGCGCGAAGCGGGCGTGGTGGATCGCCGTCGCACAGACATGCAGCTCAACGCCCATATCGCTTCTCTGGTCGAAGCGCTCAGCGGCGCGGCGCAGGATCACACCCTGCGCCCCAGGCAAGACGTCACCGCGCTGCTGCGCCATACGCTCAGCACCCACACCACGCCGCTCCTCCTGGGGCGCGGCGGTGTGCGGGTGCTCAATCCGCTGGGCCTGCTGGGCCGTCAGTTCCACAAGCTGTGGGTGCTGGGGCTGGCGGACGGGCTCTACCCGCCGCGTGTCAGCGAGTCGCCGCTGCTCGACAGTGCGGTGCGGGCACGCTGGAGTGAGGCGGGCGTTTTCGTACCGGACGCGTCTACTTCAACAGCTGTGGAGGAAACCATCTTTCACGGCGCGTTGCTGAGCAGCGCCCAGGAGCTGGTGCTGAGTTCGCCGCGCCGAACAGCGCAGGGCCGCTCTCTCGCGCCGAGCGTGTTCCTGACGCGCTTGGGCACTCTTCCGGCTTGGTCGAGCGAGGTGCCGCTGGCCTCAGAAGGCGAGCAACTACTGGAACGGGCACTCAACGCTGGTGAAGTACCGGAGGCGGTACGCCGCGCCGCGCAGATCGAGCAGGAACGCGACGCCGGGCAGCCCTCAGCGCACCACGGACTTCTCGGCGAGTCCTTGTGGGACCCGGCCTGGACCTGGAGCGCCTCGCAACTTCACGATGTGGGCGCGTGCCGCTTCCGCTGGTTTGGCCGCAAGGCGCTGGGCCTGCGTGAAGACGCCGACCCTGAGGCCGGTGAGGACCGCCGGGTGACTGGCACCCTGCTGCACGCTGCCCTGGAAGGGGCGCTGCGAGGCTGGACTCCTCAGGACCAGCCTGCGCTGCTGCTGGAACGTGCGGAGGCAGCACTCGACCGGGCCATCGTTCGCGAGCGCCGCGCCGGAAATTTTCATCCAGGGCCGCTCTTTGAGATCGAGCGCCGCGAATGGAGACAGATCGTGCAGCAGGCCCTGCAGTCGCCAGACTTCCTGCCGGAGGGCTGGACGCCCGATCAGGCCGCGCTCGAAGGATCATTCGACCAGACGCTCGCGGTGGGTGAGGTGGTCTTCCGGCTGCGTGGGGTGGTCGACCGGGTGGACCACTCGCCGGTGGGAAAGCTGGTGACCGATTATAAAGTCGGCACTTACATCAGCACGGTGCAGCCGAACGCTCAGGAAACGGGCAAGCTCGACCTCGAGATTCAGCTTCCGCTGTACATGCGGGCGCTGGGCGCGGTGGGCGGACGCTACTTCAGCATCGAGGGGAGCAAAGTGATCGGAGCAGCAGGTCAACTCAACACCAAAAAGGCGTACGACGCTGCGAAGCATGAGGCAGCGCTCGACACCTTTTTGCTCGGCGTCCATCAGGATTTTGAAGCGGGTCAGGTGACGCCACGGCCCGATCAGGACGGCAAGGCCTGCGGATTTTGCACGGTGGCACCGGTGTGTCGTCATCCGGGCGGGCGGGCATGAGCGTGGCCACTTCTCTCCAACCCACGCCGGCCCAGACACGGGCCATCGCTGCACCTGCCAGTGTCTTCATTTCAGCCGGGGCCGGGAGCGGCAAGACCCGGGTGTTAGCCGAGCGCATCGTACGCCTGCTCGGTACAGACCCTGGACCGCTGCCACGCCAGATCGTCGCAGTGACGTTCACCGAAGCGGCGGCCCAGGAATTGCGCGTCCGGGTTACGCGCTACGTCGAGGAGCGGGCTGAGAGCGGTGATCCTCACTGGCTGGGCGTGCTCTCCGCGCTGCCGCTGATGACCATTGGAACCATCCACAGCTTGTGCGGGCGGATTGCCCGTGAGCACCCTGTGGAGAGCGGCGCGGGCCTGAGTTTTTTGATTCAGGATGAAACTGAGGCTGGCGCTTGGCTCGAAGAACGCCTGCCGCTGGCCCTGTCCGCTTGCGAAGCGGGCGACCTGCTGGCGCTGCCGGGTCGGCTGCGCGCTGAGGTGACGCGTGCCCTGCTGGCCGATCCGCTGGCGGCCCGCGCGGCGCTGGACGCGGCCCTGCGGCAAACCGAGCTGCCTGATGAGGAGCGGCGACTGCTGGCCTGGCGGCAAGTGGAGGCAGAGTGGGATGCGGCGCTCGCACAACTCGGGCTCTTTGCCGGTCCGGCCGGGGAGAAGCTCGAAGCGTACCGCCTGAGTGCCTTGGGCTGCGCTGAACCTGCGCCATGCTCCGCTGCCGGGCTACGCGCGCTTGAAACCGCTCTGGGAGGGTACAACGGCCGTCTGGGCGGGAAGCAGTGGAGCGTGGAGGCCAAGGCGGCGGTACACGAGGCGCTCAAGACCCTGGAGAACTTGTGCCAGCGACCGGACCTGCGCGGCGAGACAGCGGCCCTGGCCGTGCACGACCGGGCGCTGGCCTCGCTCTCGCGGGTGTTCGATACGGTCAACGCCCAGCTGCAAGCTTGGCGCACCCAGGAAGAAGTAGCGACCTTCGCGGATCTGGAAGTCTACGCCGACCGGGCATTGCAAAGCGCTGAGGTGCAGGCTTACTACGCTCAGCGCTTCACCCACCTCCTGATTGACGAGGCGCAGGACACCAACCCAGTGCAGTGGCGCATCCTCAAGGCCCTGGCCGGGCCGGGAGGCAACCTGACGGTGGTGGGCGACGAGAAGCAGAGCATCTACGCCTTTCGCCGCGCCGACGTGCGGGTGTTTCATCAGGCCAGGGCGCAGGTGCAGCACCTTGGCGGCGAGCAGGTCACCATGCACACCTCGTTTCGTACTCATGCGCCGCTCGTTGAGGTGATGAACGCTTACTTCTCGTCGTTGATGACGGGGCCCACGGCGGCTGGCAGCACCCGCGCGACCTTCGAGTCCCTGAATGCCCACCGTCAGGAGAGTCCTGTGGGTGATCCGGCAGTGGAATGGCACGCCGTCCTGGGTGAGGCCGATGTGGGCACGCTGCGCTCGGCGGAAGGGCATTACCTGGCCGCGCGTATTCAGGGGCTGCTGCTCTCGGCACGCCTGGTGCATGGTCCGCAAGGTTCGCGTCCGGTGCGACTCTCGGACATCGCGGTGCTGTTTCGTGCTCGCGGCGATATGAAGCGCTACGAGGATGCTCTGTCGCGGGCTGGATTGCCGTTCGTGGTGCACGGTGGGCGCGGCCTGCTGACCCGCCCGGAGGTGCTTGACGCCGTTCACCTGCTTCAGGCGGTGGCTGATCCCACCGCCGACGTTTCTTTGGCCGCAGTTCTGCGCGGTCCGGTGGCCCACCTCACTGACGCGTCTCTCCTCAAGCTGGCCCGCTTGCGCCAGAAAGGAGAGAGCCTGTGGGCGGCTGCCCAGCGCAGCACTGAAGAAGAAGTGCAGCGCGCCGTCACGGTGATGCTTAACCTGCGGGACAAGGCAGCCACCTTACCGGCCTCGCAGCTGCTGACGGAGGCCGAGCGACTGACCCATCTCAGCGCGATGCACGCCTTGCAACCCGATGGTCCGCGCCGCCTGGAGAATCTGCGGCGTTTTGGCGGTCTGTTGCGCCAGTGGGCGGGTGAAGGAAAGCCGGGCGTCACGGCCGTAGCACAGCACCTGCGGCGTCTGGAGCGCCTCGGGCACGAGGAGCCGGAAGCGCCAGCCCCGCACGCTGACGCGGTGCAGCTGATGACCATTCACGGTAGTAAGGGCCTGGAGTTTCCGGTCGTGATCGTGGCCGACGTGCTGCGTGGCGCTGGCGGGTCGGCCCCGGCGGTGCGCTTTGACGCAGAGCACGGCGTGGCGATCCGCTTGCCCCAGCTGGACAGTCCTTCAGCCGCCTGGGATCACCTGGCCAAGCTGGAGCATGAACGTGAGGACGCCGAAGCCGAGCGCGTGGCCTATGTGGCCTTTACCCGCGCGGCAGACCTGCTGATTCTCTCTGGAAGTGCCAAGGACGCCGAACTCAAGCGCCTGACGAAATTCGAATCGCACCTGCCCGCTGACGGCGTGATGCGGGTGCAGGTGGACCTGCACAGTGTCACCCCTGCGCCGCGCCTGCGTTTGGATACCCAAACGGGGCGACCGGATCTGACGGTGCTGCAAGGACCCGGCGCGGCCCTGCCCGAGACGTTGCCGGTCACTGCGCTGGCCGCCTACCGCACCTGTCCCAGGCAATTCGCGCACCGCTACGTCAACGGCTTCGTGCCGCTGGCTGATCTGTGGGCAGCGCAGGCGGTCAGTGAAGCCAGCAACCCCGAGCGCCGCTCGGCTGGACGCACCATCGGCGACGCGGTGCATAAGGCTATCGAGCAGGAGCTGGCTGTGGGTGAGCTGGCGGCGGCCTTCCCGCACCTGTCGCCAGCGGACTTGAAGGACGTGGCCCGCCTCACAGCGGCGGCGCAGAGCTCCGCCTTTGCTGAGGTGCCAGGTCCGTTTGTCCGCGAGCGGCCCATCCAGCTTCAGTTGGGCGGCGTGATGTTCGAGGGCGTGGTCGATGCCTGGAATGAAGCGCAGGGTCTCATTCTCGATTACAAGACGGACAAGGCCGTCGATCCTGAACATCACCTGCCGCAGCTCTCCGTCTATGCCCAGCGCTTGGGGGCCCGTTCGGCGGCGCTGGCGTACTTGCGTCAGGAAGAGCTGCATGTCTTCGGTGCTGAAGATCTGGCGCGCGGTCTCGAGGACGTGGAGGCCGATATCGAGCGGATGACAGCCCGGGACTTCACGCCGAACCCTTCCGTTTCAAGGTGCCGGTACTGCCCCTACCGGGGTGTGTGCGACGTGGCCGCCCCGATCCCTCAGGAGAACGCATGAGCGAACTGAACGAAGTGCCTACTACTCCCGAAGTGCCGCTCCCCAACGCCTACGCGCGGGACGTACTAGATTTCCTGGCTGAGGAAGGCTTCCGGCCCAAACTCGACGAGGACGGCGACGTCTTCTTCAAGTACGAGGGCTACACCAACGTGATCATGACTGCGCAGGGCGACGCTACGGCGCTTTGCTTGATGGTGCCGTACTTCTGGCCGCTGGAGGACGCCGCCGAGCGCACCCGCGCCTTAGAGGCAGCAATGTATGCGCAGATGAACATTCGCGTTGGGCGCATCACGGTGATGGAAAAAGACGTGACCGCCACCGTCAACGCTTACCTGCCGGACGATCAGGCCTTCAAGGCGGTGCTGCTGCGGAGTCTCTCGGGGCTGCGTTCCCTTGTCAATACCTTCCGTGACCAGATGCGCGCCCAGCTGGAGAACTGACGTGAGTGCCCCCACCACCAAAGCGCACCGGATCCGGGCAGTGCTCGATCACCTGGGCCGCGCCGAGTACAGCGCCCGCGACTTGACCCGCCGCCTGGACCTGCCAGATGCGAAGCTGCGCAGCGTGCAGCGCGACCTCGAAGAGTTGCAGCAGAGCGGCGAGATCGAACGCACCTCTGATGGCAAGTACCGCCGCCCTGTGCGTGCCACGCCGCTTAATCCGGTGGAGGCACTGGCCGTCTACTCGGCGGCGCGGATGCTTTACCACCACGCCGCCGAGTACAACGAGCATTACCTGACAGCGCTGGAAAAGCTCACGGCGCAGTTGCCCGCCCCGGCCCGCCGGGTGGCGCTCCTCGCTAATGAGGCCTACCGTCAGCGCCCGAATAAGGGCACCTCGCGCACCTTCGAACTGGCGGCCCAGGCCTGGCTCGACGGGCGGGTGATAAAATGCGACTACCACTCACCGCAGAAAGTCTCGCCGATGGAGTTGATCATCTACTTCATCGAGGTCAACGCCAGGAACCGTGAAGCCTACGCTATCGGAGTCAACCGCCTCAAGGAAGGTGGACAGCCCTACGTCTACCGGCTCTCAAGGATGCGGAACATGACGCTGCTGAGTGACGAATGCCAGATTCCCGAAGACTTCCATCCGCTGGAGTACCTCTCGAATGCCTGGGGCATCATGACCGGCGAGACGGTCAAAGTGGAATTGTTCTTTTCGCCTGCCGTCAAGGAACGGGTGCTGGAAACGCACTTGGGCGAGGGGGCTGAAGTGGTGACTTTGGCGAGCGGGCATACCCGCGTGGTGCTCAACGTCGGTGGTGTCAAGGAACTGGTGCCGTGGCTACTCGGCTGGGGCGGGCAGGTTGAAGTGATTGGCCCGCCTGAACTGCGCCTTGCCGTTGCCGACGGGCATCAGTTGGGTGCTGAACTCTACAGTGAAGGCCAGGCCGTGATTCCGGCGTCCTAGGGGTTTAACATTTGTCAAGCAAATGTGAATAGCGTCTGGACATTTATCGCGCCATTGATCTTTCAACTTCATTTTACGTCCTTCTCAAGTTTACAGGCTGGTCCTCATGTCAAACACAAGTACCGTATCTCTTTCTCTTGCCTCGCTAATCAAACCGCGTTCTTCAGTTTTTGATACCCAACGCCGCGACACGGTGCTGGACTTGATCGATTTGATGGAAAACCGCATTGATCCACACGCGTTTTTTCAGGAAAATTACGTCACAGAAGGCATGAGTACCTTGCTTGAGCAAGGGTTCAAGCGTCTGGATGGCAAGAACGAGGTGGGCATTTTCCTGCTCAAGCAGGCGATGGGCGGCGGGAAAACCCACAACCTGCTGACCTTCGGTCTTCTGGCCCGCAATCCTGGGGTACGCGATCAGGCCCTCGTAGGAATGCCTTTTCAGCCCAGCCGTTCATTGGGGCCTGTCAAGGTGGTGGCCTTCAGCGGCCGGCACGATGCCCCATTGGGAATCTGGGGCGCGATTGCCGAGGGTCTGGGCAAGAAAGATCATTTCAAGGACTACTACAGCCCGCTGCAAGCACCGGGTCAGCAAGCCTGGGAGTCGCTGCTCGACGGGGAAACGGCGCTGATTTTGCTCGACGAGCTGCCGCCCTATTTCGATAACGCTGAAAGCAAGGCCATCGGAAATTCCAATCTGGCCCGAGTGACACAGACGGCCCTGGCCAACCTGTTCGTTGCTCTGGAGCGGCCCGGTAGCCGAAAGGTTTGTCTGGTGCTGACCGACCTGAATGCGACAGCCTACGCCAATGCCGGTCAGTTTATGCGCGACGCCCTCCATAACACCAAGCAGGAAGCTGGACGGCTGGCGATGGCGCTGGAGCCGGTCAAACTCAACAGTGACGAACTCTACCGGATTCTGCGGGTCCGGCTGTTTGAAGAGCTGCCCAGTGAAGCCCTGCGCCTCGAAGTGGCGCAGGCGTACGCGGCGGCCCTGAGGGACGCCAAGAAGATGGGGCTCACCGACGAGCACCCTGAAGCCTTCGCGGAGCGGGTGATCAAGAGTTACCCCTTTCATCCGCTGCTGCGCGATCTCTACGGGCGCTTTCGCGAGAACCCTGGATTCCAGCAGACCCGAGGCCTGATCCGCTTGATGCGCGCCACCGTTGCGGAGTTGTGGAATCCGGCGAACAACGCCCAGGGTGCTCAGGACCGCGTGCTCATCGCGCCGTATGACGTCAATCTCAATGATGACGCCACCAGAACGGAAATCGCACAGATCAACAGCAACTTGCAAAATGCAGTGGCCCACGACATTGCCAGCGGCGGCAGTGCGGTGGCTGAGGAACTCGACTTGCGTGAGGGCAACCGCACCGCCACCGACGCGGCCAAGTTGCTGCTGATGGCCTCGCTTGCCAATGTTCAAAATCCCACCCTGGGGTTGAGCATTCCCGACGCTACTGCTGCCCTAGCCGCGCCGGGCCGCGACATCACACGGGTCAAGGCTATCCTCGAAGACCTCGCCACCCGCGCCTGGTACATGCACGGCACCGACGCCAAGCTGTACTTCAAAAACGTCAAGAATATCAACGCCGAACTCGATGATCAGATGCGCACCCTCTCCGAGGAGCACGCGCTGCAGGAACTGCGCACCCGTCTGGAGAGCATGTTTGAGGTCAAGGCTGGCTACGTGTACGGGCGGGTGGCGGCCTTGCCTGCCGTCGACGCGCTGGACATCCGCGAGGACCGGCCCCTACTGGTGATCTTCCGCCCCCACGAGGCAGGCCTGCACCCGGACTTGCGGGCCGTGTACGAGGCGACACCCTGGAAAAACCGGGTGGCGTTCTTGACCGGCAGCAAGGGCACGTACCAGTCACTGGTCATCGCGGGCAAGCGGTTGCGCGCCATTCAGGGCATTCTGGGAACTCTGGAAGCCGAGCGAACACCACCCAACGATCCGCAGATGCTTCAGGCCCGCGATCTGGCCGACAAGGCCGCCGCACAGTTTCAGATGGCGGTGCGCGAGACATTTACCACCCTGCATTACCCCACCAAAGACGGCTTGTCGACGGCGGACTTCCGCATGGAGTTCAGCGGCAACAAATACGAAGGCGAGAAGCAGGTGGAAGCGGCCCTGCGCGAGCGCCAGAAATTTACCGACGAGGTCAGTGGAGAAACCTTCCGCAAGAAAGTGGAGTCGCGCCTGTTTACTCAGCAGACCCTGCCGTGGAGCGAAATCAAGAAGCGGGCGGCGTCAAATTCCCAGTGGCAGTGGCACAAGCCCGACGCCCTCGACGCTCTGCGCGGGGACATGCTCAGCCGCGACCAGTGGCGCGAGGAAGGCAACTACATCAACAAAGGCCCCTTCGCGCAGCCCGACACCGACGTGACGGTTCAGCAGCTGTCTCGCGATCCCGACAGCGGCGAGGTGCGACTGCGAGTGGTACCGGTGCACGGCACCACCATTTACTGGGATGAAGGCGGTGACGCCACCCCTGCCAGCGCCAGGCTGGAGGGCAGTGAGCTGAGCACCAAAGCGCTGAACATCAGCTTTTTGTGCGTCGACGACACGGGCGATCACCAGTCCGGGCCGGCACGCAGCTGGCATAACAGCCTGACCCTCAAGTACCGCTCGCCGTATCAGGTCGGCGCAGACCGGCGGCTGCAACTTCAAGTCGCGCCGCACGCCACCATTCGCTACACCACCGACGGCAGCAATCCGCGCGCGCACGGAGCCGTCTACAGTGGCGAGTTCGTGACGGTTCCGCAGGGTACGGCCAAGGTGCTGGTAATTGCTGAGCGCGACGGCGTTTACAGCGAGCAGCTCGATATTCCGATGCGCTGGGACAAGGCCTGGACGGTGGAAGCGGGCAAGCCGGCCCGCTGGAGCAAAGCGGTGCAGAGCAGCACCACCGCCGAAACGTTCACGTATCTGGACCGCCTGAAGAAGTACAGCGCACAGGTCGTGGCTCCCCGCATCACCGTGGTGGACGGCGGCGCGTTTGTGGAATTGCAGACCAGCGAGGACCGTCAGATGTCCGGCGAAGACCTCAGCGCCGCCGTGGAGTATCTCAGGGGCCTGCTCAGCAGCGGCGCGGTGCAGGTGCTGGGCGACGCCACACAGTTTGCCCGTGGTCAGGACCTGCTCGACTGGGCGCAGGACGCCAAGCAGGACATCAGCGAGCATGAGGTGAGCCAATAACGCCCGCCGCAAGGTCGCCAAAGGGGAGCCGTGTCCTTGTGCCGGAGTGCCTGAGGGGCGAGCATGACGAGGTGACGCGCCCCGCTCCCCGCCGCCAAGCGGTCCCCAAGCCCCTGGCGGGCAACTTCGGCGTGATGGACCCGCGCAGCCCTCAGTTTCAGGTGGACATTCCCCGCAAGCGCGGCGACGATGTGGAGATCAGCGATCTGCGCCCCAACGAGGACGGCACGCTGGTTCAGGAGTTGCGGGTGCGCCTCAGGCGGGTGGTGTGGGACAGCCTGGCTGAAGGGGTGCAAAACCAACTCAATTTGCGCCTGCGCACTGAAGGCCACCCACTCGGCAGCTGGAAAAGCGGCCTCAACATCGTGCGGCGCGATCTGGGCAAAGAGTTGACGCTGCTGTGTTGGGCGGTGGAGGAAGCTGACCCGGGCACCATTCCCCTGGCGCTGAGCAACTGGCTTGGCCTGGAGCCGGAGGAGCGCTGGTGGCTGTATACCCAGACCGCAGCGGCCACCGGGGACGCCCTGAGCGGGCGCGGGCGCGGCTGGCGGGTGGCGGTGCGCTACGCCCTGACCGACAACCCCGCGCCGGGTGAGCGGCCCCGTCAGACCCGCCGCACGCCCGCGTTTTACCAGCAGGCCGCCCAGCAAAGCCCCGGCCTGTTTGACACCGAGCAGGATTAAGCTCCCGGTGTTTCAGCTGGCCGTTAGAATCTGGACAGATCAACCAGTTTAGGCTGGGGTGAGGGGGCAATGTGACCAGAACCTGGAAGCTGGAGGACGCCAAAACGCATCTGTCACAGCTCATCCGTGACGCCGAGAAAGAGCCGCAAGTCATTACCCGGCACGGCAAGCCGGTGGCGGTGGTGAGCGCCGTTGCTCCCCCAGCAACTCAGCCTGAACAGGCACACAGCGCTCTGGACGCCCTGCGCGGCGACTTTGATTTCAGCGACATGCCGGACGAAGACCTGTTTGCGCGTGACCGCAGCAGCGACCTGCGCGAGCTGGAGTGGTGAGTGCGCCGCTGGTGCGGGTGCTGCTGGATACCAATGTGATCAGCGAACTGGTGCGCCCGCGCCGTAGCCCGGCGGTGGTGGCCTACCTCAGCGGCCTTGAGCCTGACCAGAGCTACCTGAGCCTGATCTCGGTGGGTGAGATCGAGCGCGGCATTGCCCAGGTTGCCCAGAGTGACGCGCCGCAGCGGGCCATCAAGCTTCGCAACTGGCTTGACGGCCAGGTGGTGCCGCAGTACGCCGGACGCCTATTGCCGCTGGACGAGCCGGTCATCCGGCGCTGGGGCGAGTTGATGGCCCTCCCGGAAGTGCGTGCCCGTAGCGGCATTGCCATAGAAGCCCTGATCGCCGCCACCGCCTCGGTTCACCGCCTGACCCTGGTGACGCGCAACAGCCGCGACTTTGCGGTGTTTCCTGTTGCCAGTTACGACCCCTGGACTTTTCCCCTTGCCCCCAATACCGAACTGGAGAACCCGTGACCACCTCAACTGACCGACCCACGTTGCTGCAAGACCTGCGCGACGCGCCCGCCCTGATTGAACAGTACCTGCCAGTCGCCAAGCTGAGCGCCGAGAGCTACAAGGAACGTAAAGCCGTGAGCGGCCAGACTCTGACCGGCCTGGGCAAGTGGTGGGGCCGCAAACCGCTGATTCTGGTGCGGGCCACCCTGCTGGGGTTGCTGCTGCCGCAAACCGATGACGCCAAAGCCGACGCTGACATCTTCCTCAAGCTGCTGACAATGGACGACGCTGGGCTGGAGCGCCGCCGCAGCAAGCCGATTAAGGCCGACAAAGTGCTAGAGGTGCTGCTGACGTTGCCGCCCGAACAAAGCCGCCGGTATGTAATGACGGGGCCGGACGGACAGCCGATGGTGCGGGCGCTGGATAAGGCCGATAAGGACGCCTTGCAAATGCTGGTGTTCAAGCACCTACCCTACGCTGAGAAGCTGACCTACGCCGACCGCCCCGAACACCTGAGCGGCCCCGACAAAGCGGCCTGGAAAGCCATTAACGCGCACCTGGGAACGCAGGCCCAAAGCTTGCCGGAATTGGTGGAAGAACTGGGCCTGCGGCGCTTCGGGCACCGGCCCCGCGTGGGCGACGCCTTTGCGGGCGGCGGCAGCATTCCCTTTGAGGCGGCGCGGATTGGCGCAGACGCCTACGCAAGCGACCTGAACCCGGTGGCGGGCTTGCTGACCTGGGCGGCGCTGAATCTGGTGGGTGGTGGGCCAGAAGTGGCCGAGCGGGTGCAGAAAGCCCAGCGTGAGGTCTTTGAAGCGGTGGATAAGCAAGTTACGGCCTGGGGCATTGAACACAACGAGCAGGGCTGGCGGGCTGACGCTTACCTCTACTGCGTAGAAGTGCGTGACCCAGAGAGCAGTTACATGGTGCCACTTGCGCCGAGCTGGGTGATCGCTGATAAGGGCGTGTGCGCTGAGCTGGTGGCTGACCCTGCCAACAAGCGCTATGACATTCGCATCATTGAGAATGCCACGGCTGCTCAGATGAAGCGGGCAAAGGACAATGGCACAGTGAAGGATGCACGGCTGACTCCGCCCAATGGTGGCCCCAGCACGCCGATCAGGGTACTGCGTGAGCAAGGCAGCGGCTTGCGCCAGTGGGAGAATGACGACGTTGTGCCGCGACCCGATGACGTATTTCAGGAGCGGCTGTACTGCATTCGCTGGGTGGAAACCTACAGCGAGGGCGGCAAAATCAAAACGCGCAGGCATTACCGCGCTTCCACCGAAGCTGACCAGCGCCGCGAAGCGAGGGTACTGGAACTATTGCGAGAGCGCTTTGCTGACTGGCAGGAGAAAGGCTTTATTCCCAGCAGCCGAATTGAGTCGGGATACAATACTGACCAGCCGATGCGTGAGCGTGGCTGGTCACATTGGCAGCATCTCTTTACTCCTCGCCAGCTCTTGGTTCATGGTTTATTCCAATATTTCGGTGAGAGCGAAAAAGTTTTATCAATCGGCAATCAGCTTCTTGTGTACCGTTTAGCGAACTGGAATTCACGATTGAGTCAATGGCTTTCTTCTCAGGGAGGCGGTATTGGTGGTGGAAAAGCTACTTATTACAACAATGCTTTAAATACATTTTTCAATTTTTCTGTTAGACCAATGCAGGCATTGTATTCCACACAGATTGTATTCAACAGCGACAATATACTCAAAGCACAAGTCGAACTGAAAGATGCTAGGTCTAATGATACTATTTGCGACTTTTGGATAACTGATCCCCCCTATGCTGATGCTGTCAATTATGACGAGGTCAGCGAGTTCTTCCTTGCTTGGTACGAAAAACATATCCCTCGTCTCTTTCCCGAATGGTATGGCGACAGCAAACGCGCTCTGGCCGTTAAAGGCAACGATGCAGGCTTCCGGCAGAGCATGGTGGAGGTTTACGCCAACCTGACCCGCCACATGCCCGACAACGGCGCTCAAGTGGTCATGTTCACCCACCAGGACGCAGCAGTCTGGGCCGACCTCGCCCTGATTCTGTGGGCGGCGGGTCTGCGAGTCACAGCGGCCTGGACCATTTCCACCGAAACTGACAGCGCTCTAAAAGCCGGGAACTACGTGCAGGGCACTGTGCTGCTGGTGCTTCGCAAGCGCATCAGCACCGAGGCAGTGTTTGAAGATGAGCTGCTGCACGAAATTGAACAGGAAGTGGTGCGCCAACTCGACACCATGAAGGCGCTGGATGACAGCTCCGAACCCAACTTCGGTGACGCCGACTACCAGCTCGCCGCCTACGCTGCGGCCCTGCGCGTCTTGACCGCAAACCCGATTGAGGGCATTGATCCCGAGCGCGAGATCAGCCGCCCGCGCGTCAAGGGCGAAGTCAGCCTCATTCAAAAGCTGATTGAGCAGGCGGTGGCCATTGCCGTGAACTACCTGATTCCGCGTGGCATTGAGCGCGACCTCTGGCTCACCCTGACACCCCACGAGCGCTATTACCTCAAGGGTCTGGAAGTCGAAGCCCACGCCGAGTACCGCAGCGGTGTGTACATGGAACTGGCACGCGGCATTGGGGCCAGCGATTATGCCGAGTTGTTCGGCAACAGCAAGGCCAACACCGTGCGGCTGGCGACGCCCAGCGAACTGGGCCGCAAGGGGCTGGAAAAAGGCAGGGGGCCAATGGGCGGCACGCTGCTGCGCCACACCCTGTTTGCGGTCGGCAAAACGTCCGAGAGTGGCGATCCGCAGGAAGGCAAGAATTGGCTGCGCCACGAGTTGGGCAGCAGCTACTGGGCCGACCGCGCCCGCGTGATGGGCCTGCTGACCTATCTGGAGAGCATGGGCCGGATTGAGGGCGCGGCGCACTGGCAAGAAGACGCTCACTCCGCTTCGCTGCTGCGCGGCGTGCTGGAAAACGACCGGGTATAATTAAATGGCGCAAAGTATTCAGATTAAGAGTGGCGCGGGCAACCTAAAGGATACGTTCCGTGCTGTGGTCTTGCAGCAGGTGCAGAACAACGAAATCTCAATCAAAGGCGAGGGAAACAAGTCGGGATTAGCCTTTGTTCTTGGAGGAGCTCGATTTGAGATAGGTGATATTGTTAAAGTCGAGAGGGGAAAGGGGAAGTGGATTGTTCAAGATAAACCTCTGCCTTTTCATGAAATAACTACTATTGATCACCCAACTGAGAAAGGACTAAGCGGTGAACCTATTTTAAGAGAGAATCGCGGAGATGCTTTTCGTATTGGCAATCGGAGATTTTACGAAAACTTAAATGACGCTGCTCAGGACGTGTCGGTCTGGATCTTCAAAGACGTCATTGCTGAGACGAACTACATTTGTCAAATTCTTCAGGATGGTCCTCAAATATCAGGTGTTCAACTCTCCTCCAAAGCATTAAAAATGCTCGGTGGATTAGGAGCAAATTTAGGAGAACTGGAAAAAGCGACAGAGACCTATAAACAATCAAAAAAAGACGCAGACGATGCAATTGATAGAACATTACAGAGGCAGTCGGAAATAGACTCACAACTGAAAGACGATGAATCAAGGCTAGAAAATGTACGGAGTCAACTTGATCATTGGGAAAGTGTACGTAAGGAGCTACCAGAAAAAGAAAAAGAGCTTGGGAAGATTAACCAAGCTCTAGAGTCGCACCTTGAGCGTCTGCACCAACGCGAGCAGGCCACAGGTGATCAGCGCGCTGTGTTACGTTGCCTCATTCCTTTTGACGACGAAGCCGAAGCCCTGAAAATCGCTGGCCAGAAGTTAGCGGGCCGTGTTGACGAATCTCAGTTGCTGAGCGTGCATCTGGCCCTCAAACACGCGCCGTTTACGGTGCTAACCGGCCCATCCGGAGCGGGCAAAACCAGCTTGCTGCTGGAATATGCGACAGCTTTGGGAATTCACGTTACGCCGGTGGCGGTGCAGCCCAATTGGACAGGGGTACAGAATCTGCATGGTTACGCTGATCCTCTGGGCGGTGCACACTACCGAGAGACGCCCTTTTCAGCAGCACTGCAAGCGCAAGTCGAGTACGCTGATGCCAACGATCTGAAAGCGCCGCTTGATCTGATTTTGCTTGATGAAATCAACTTGTCTTTTGTGGAATATTTTCTAGCTGATTATCTCAGCGCTTTTGAGACGGGTCAACGTTATATTCAGTTGGCAACGAGAAACGAAGTTGAGCAGCAACTGCAAGGAGAAACATATGCATGGCTGCGCCGTGGGCATGGACGCATCAGCGTGCCTCGTTCTCTGTTGATTGCCGGTACAGCCAATGAAGATCACACCACTCGCTCATTCAGCGACAAATTTCGTGACCGTTCAGCATTTTTGTACGTTCCGCCGCCGAACATTGAAATCGCTCTAAAGAGTGACAAGTCTCAAAGTGAAAATACGCACTTTGTTCCACGAAGTGCTTGGGAGAGATGGCAAGCCGCACCAAGGATAATTGAGTCGCAGCGTAGAGCTATCCAGAATTTGGCAGAAGCTATCAGCGCACTGAAGTTGCCGTTTAGTGTCAGAACGTTCAAGCGTGCTTTGCACGTTTACGCAGATGCAGAACACTTGGGGCAAAATGCAGCTGATGCCCTGGACCTGGCCCTTTCCATGACCGTTGCTCCCAAATACGCCGCACTACTATCAGGCCGCCAGCAAGAAGAACAGCGTACCAAGTTCAAGGAACTTCTCCATTCTAATTTACGGACGCTGGAAGTACTGACAGGATTATGGCCACAGACGCCCAAAAACTGAACTGGGCGCGGGTTGCGCTCTCGGATAGAAAGATTGATCAAATTGATCAGATGGTGGAGTTCTTGGGCTCTCAGGAATTCCGTCTCAGCCACCGTGAAACGGAGAACAGCAATCTGCCCGAGCATGTGCAGGAAATTCGCGCTGACATTGCCCGCTTTACTCAGCAATGGACGGCACTGGAGGAGCGGGTACGAGAGATTTTGCAACAACCCGCAGAGTCCCTAACTACTGAGCTTCAGGAAATCCATCTTAGTAGTCACTTCCGCTTGGGACCTGCCGCACTTATCCGTAATGTTCAGGATAGGCGTATCCAGCGTCAAGATGGCAAATGGTTTGTTTCTGGCGAGACGCTTTGGGCGGATGTTGAGCGAACTTCTCTGGACACTGCTGAAAACGCGCATTTAGTGATGGTTTTGCGGGCTTACGAAGATGTACGTCAACAACTTTCTCTGAACTTAAAAAGAGAGGTGAGTGAGTATGCTTCGCGGGCTGAAGAAGCGGAAAAGCAAGGAAGCCCACCTCGTCGGCGTCTCTTCAAGAATCTGGAGAACAGAGCGATCAGAGAACTTGAATCGCTTCAAAGCTTGCTCTGCTTTGACCTTCCTGAGGTTTGGTGGCAATTTATCAGCACACCTACGCGGGAAAACAATCGCACAAATTTTGATGAGCGTTACCGAAGCGTTGCTGATTTAGAAGATCGATTAAGTGAGTTGATCAAAAAAGGAGCCTCGCCTGAGCGGCGACAACAGATTGTTAATTTGGGACAGCGACGCCCTTGGGAAATTTACGAATTTTGGATGATCGCAAAGGTCTGTGAATTGCTCGAACGCTTGGGTTTCACGCCAGATTTAAAAGATGGGTTTGCGGCGCTGGAAAGTTCTGGCGGGCCGCGTTATGGTTTACGCACCGGCGCACAGTTGGTTTATGCTCGACCTGATCTCAGTATCCGCCTCTCAGTACAATGGCAAGAAGACGATGACCGCCCTGACCTAAAATTGGATTTGCTGAGCATTGAGGGCTCCGTATTTCCCTTATTTCTTGATGCCAAGTGTAAGAGGTATGTAGTATTTTCCGAGGCAGCGCACGATCTTCAAGAATCAGCCCGTCGTTATGCTGCTCCAAGTGATGGAACTGGCTTTTTGCTACATCCTTCTACTTTGAGAGCTTGGCCCGCCAAAAGAAGTCAGGGTAGTGAGCAACTCCAGGAACAGGATTTTCCTTTCAAGCATGGTATTGAATGTTTGAAAACTCAAGATGATTTTGCTCTAAAACGTATTCTAACGGCTTGGCTAGTGAGACACGGTATCTTCTGGATTTGTTTTCAGTGTGGGCACTCGCATCGGCAGAGCGTCACACCCTTGAATGGATATAAAACCATTGACTTTTCGGGGCGTCACGATTGGAAACCATCGCGAGGAAGATTCGGCTGGATTTGCGCTAATCTTGAATGCGGTGCTGGCATTGTTTTGAATCGATGTAGCTCGTGCCAAGATCATGTTCTGATCGTCAAATCCTTTCCCACCTTGGAGAACATAGACGCTGACAATAAGTATTGGCTAGGTACTGGTGAAGTATATGCAAGAGATCCCAAAAAGGCTGGAGCAAGGCACTGTTGTGATTGTGGTGCGGGACTATGACCGTCCGACGCTTCTCCTCGCGCCGTGAACGCTTAGACAAAGCCTTTCTGTCCACTCGCTTAGAGGGCGCGGCAAGCTACGACCGCATCGCAGGCTACTTCAATTCCAGTCTGCTCGATCTGATGGCCGAGCAACTTGAAGCGGTCAGCGGCACCGTGCGCGTCATTTGTAACAGTGACCTTGATCCTGCCGATGTGCAGACGGCCAAGGCGGCGGCGCAGGCCCAGCGGCTGAGTTGGGTCGCGGCGCGGCCTGAAACGCTGCTGGTCGGTGAGCAGGAACAGGTGGTACGTGGCCGCCTCGCCCGACTCTACAAACTGCTGATTGCCCGGAAGCTGGAAGTCAGGGTCTTGCCCGACGAGGCGTTCGGTCTGGTTCACGGCAAGGCCGGGGTCATCCGATATGACACTAGGCCCGCCACCTGCTTTATGGGCAGCACCAACGAGTCGCGCCGGGCCTGGCGCGACAATTATGAGCTGGTCTGGGAAGACACCGCTCCGGACGCTGTGGCATGGGTGCAAGAAGAATTCGACGCTCTATGGAATGACGCGCGTGCTGTGGCGCTGGCCGACGCGGTGATCGAGGATGTGGGCCGTCTGGCCAACCGGACGGTCATCTCCCTGCCGACCTGGCAGGCCCAGCCCACGCCCGCCGCCGCCATTATCGAAACTCCGGTCTACCGCCGTGAAAACGGCTTGTGGGCCCATCAGAAGGCCTTCGTCGAGCTGGTGATGAATGCCCATCACGGCCCCACCCAGAAAGCCCGCTTCGTGCTGGCTGATCAGGTGGGTCTCGGCAAAACGGTGCAGCTGGCCATGTGCGCCCAGCTGATTGCCCTCTCCGGTACCAAGCCGGTGCTGATCATCTGTCCCAAGACCCTGCTGTGGCAGTGGCAGGCCGAGATGCTGGGCCTCCTCGACGTACCGAGCGCCGTCTGGAACGGTGAAAACTGGGTGGATGAAGCGGGCGCGGTTCATCCTGCCAACGTCAGCAATGCGCTCAAGCGTTGCCCACGGCGCATCGGTATCGTCTCCAGCGGTCTAATCTCACGCGGCTCTGAAGCCGCCCAGATGCTGCTGTCGCAGGACTACGACCTGGTGGTGCTCGACGAAGCGCACCGGGCCCGCCGCAAGAACAGCGGTGAAGGCAAAGAAAGTCAAGCGCCAGACGCCAACAATTTGATGCGCTTCATGCTGGATGTGGCCAGCCGCTCACGAAGCGTCTTGCTGGCCACCGCGACGCCCGTCCAGCTCGGGCCGATTGAGGCCTGGGATCTGCTCAATATTCTCGCGCAGGGGGATGACAGCGTGCTGGGTACGCCGCAAAGTTTATGGCGCAAGCGGCCTGCCCATGCGCTGGAATTGGTGATGAACCGCATCAAGTTGCCCGCCGACGACACGGAACGCTGGCAGTGGTTCAGTAACCCCCTGCCGCCCGCCCAGGAGCATCCGGATTTTGCCGCGTTGCGCCGCAGTCTCAGCCTTTCCCCGGCGCAGAGCGTCGCGCCGCCGCAGGCCATCCACAGCATGGCCTTGGGCCCCGGTGACCGTCGCCGCCTTCAGCGCTTCCCCAGCTGGATGCATGACCATCACCCATTTATCCGCCGCATTGTGCTGCGGAGCCGCAAGCAGTTGGAAGAACAGAAAGATGAATTCGGCCAGCCGATCCTCCAGCCAATTAAAGTGGTCCTGCATGGGGAGCGCGAAGAAGACGCGCTGAGGCTGCCGGGGTATCTGCAAGATGCTTATGAGCTGGCCGAGAAGTTCACACGGTTACTCGGGGCCCGGATGCGCGGTGCGGGCTTTCTGAAAACGCTGCTGCTGCGCCGGGTGGGCAGCACCCTGCACGCTGGGAGGCTCACCGCCCAACGGCTCCTTGGCGATTGGGGGGACCTGAACGGTGAGGACGACGAGGACGAAGCAGAAAGCAGCGAGGCCAGTTTTGTCCGTGCCCTGACCGGGCCTGAGCGCAGCTTGCTCGAGCAGTTCGTCGATGCTCTGGAGCGGGAACAGAGTCGGGACCCCAAGTTGGCGGCGGTCACCGAAGCGTTGCTCGACTGGAACTGGCTGGAAGAAGGCTGCATCATCTTCAGTCAGTACCGCGACAGCGTGGCCTGGTTGGGAGAGCAGCTCACGGCGCACCTGCCGGGTGAGCGAATCGCGCTGTACTCCGGACCGACGACCTCCGGCATCTATCATGTGGGCACGTTCACACCCACTTCCCGTGATGAACTCAAACGCGCTGTTCAAAGCGGCGAAATCCGGCTTCTCCTCGGGACCGATGCGGCCAGCGAAGGCCTCAATTTGCAGCGTCTGTCCAGATTGATCAACCTCGATTTGCCGTGGAATCCGACCCGCCTCGAGCAGCGCAAAGGTCGAATTCAGCGCATCGGACAGCGCCATGACGCTGTTCACATCCTGAACTTGCGCTATCGGGGCTCCGTCGAGGACCGCGTCCACGCCCGCCTGTCTGAGCGCCTGAATGACATCCGCACCCTTTTCGGCCAGATTCCTGACGTCCTGGAGGATGTATGGATCCAGGAGGCCCTGGGACAGGCGAAGCGAGCGCAGCAAGTCATTGACGCAGTGCCCACGCGCCACGCTTTCGAGATCCGCAATGCGGAGGTCAAGCTCTCGCACTGGGAAGGCTGTACCGAAGTGCTGAATGCTTTGGATGTACAGGCTGTCTTGAGAAAAAGCTGGTCTGAGCGTGAGAGGCCTGGATGATCCTTGACGCTGTAAGCGTGTTGGATGCACTGGACGTCGGTAACGAAGCTCGACTTTTCTCAAGGCTCATACGGTGTTCCGGGGAGCTGAGAGAAGAAGGGAAAGCAGAGGGCCGAGAAGGGCGTGGCCTCGCTGACGGATGTTGTGCATCGTCTGGAAGAAACCAAGATCGAGCGTTAACCAACGCTGGGAGATGCCTCGGTGAGGACGGAGCCAGGAACGCAGCAGACTCCAAACGCCTTCTATGGTGTTGATGATCTTGCTACGGTGTTGTGAAGGAGGAGTTCAGTCTGATCGACAATGGAGACTGACATGACGGCCAGCAAACGCACTGCCGAGTTCAAAGAGGAAGCCGTCCGTCTAGTGATCACTAGCCAGAAGAGCTGCGCGGAGATTGCCCGGAACCTGGGGAGTATCTGATTACCGGGGTAGCACTGGCACTGGGGTGGTCAGCGGTTTAGGGTAAAGCGTGGCTGGAGAGAGCGACCCGAAGATGGTGGAGCTGCTGGAGATCATCGGCAAGCTTACCGCTCGTGTCGACGCTCTCGAACGAGAGAACAAGCAGCTGCGGCAGGACAACGAGCAGCTGCGCTCAGAGAACGAAGCGCTCCGGACGGAGAATGATCGGCTCAAGAAGCGGATCGACGAGCTGGAACGCAAAAGCAAGAAGTACGTCGCTCCTTACAGCCGCGAGCAGCCCAAAGCAGATCCCAAACCGCCGGGCCGCCACGCGGGCCAAGGGCCGTTTGTCTCCAAGCAGCGCCCCACACGTGAACAAGTCACCCGGGTGGTGGACGTCACGTTGCGGAACTGCTGTGTGTGTGGCGCAGAGCTGCGGGCGTTCAAGACGGACTTCGCGTTCATCACGGCGCTGCCCGCAGCGCCGCCGCAAGTGACCGAGTACCACCTGAAGGTGGGACGTTGCGAGGTGTGCGGTCAGGACGTGCGGGCCACGCATCCAGAGGTCGCAGCTGACCAACGCGGTGCCAGTGCCCACCGGCTCAGTGCTGAGGTGTACTGCCTGGCGCACAGCTTGCACTACGACCTGGGCATCCCCGTCCGGAAGGTGCCTGAGGTGCTGCGACTGACCACGGGGCTGAGCATCAGTCAGAGCGCGCTGACACGGGATGCCTTGAGAGTGACTCGCAAGGCAGGCGTGTTGCACCAGCAATATCAACAGTTGCGCGACAACTAGCAGGCGGTCGTTCTTGGCAGATGCAAATACTGACTGCAAAGACAGCCACCAGCTAGGTGTAGGTGTCCGCATTGCGAACGTCAATCCAGAACAGACCGTTCAAGAAAGATCGGATGGCTCTGTAGAGTTAGAGAACATCTCCGAGAGCATTTTCTGCTGTCGAAAACCGAAAGTATGCCACTTTTTAGACGTCTTCTCATAGTCGTAGATTTTTTCACTACGTTAGCCATCAACTGTCATTGTTGACAAATTTTCCAAGTGTCCTCCACCTCCGTCAAAACCTCTCATCGTTTACCCGTATTCACGACCAGCCATCTACGCTCCTTGTTCGAAATGTGGAGTGGGTAAGACGCGTTTGGCGCTGCATATCTGCACTTTGTGCGGTTGACACATTTTCCCAGAGCGCGGGACGTAACCAATGAAGTGCGTGACCCGGTTTCAGCGGCGCGACGAAACGGAACCTGGAGCGCTCAAGGAAAGCAAGACGGGCTTCGTGCCTGATGACGAACAGAATTCGCGTAGAAAAAATTCAGAAGCAAACACTGAGCCGGGTCACTCACCGATTTCGGCATTGATCCAAAAGGACGCCCAAGATTATGAAGATCACTTCCGAGCAGCAACGCATCATCGAGTACACCCAGGGTCACACCCTCGTTTTCGCCGTGGCCGGATCAGGCAAAACGACGACCATGATCGAACGCATCCTCTACCTGGTGCGGCAGGCGCGTGTGCAGCCCAAACGCATCCTGGCCTGCACCTTTTCCAGAGAAGCCGCCCGAACCATCGAAGAGCGCCTCAACAAGCACCCGGAAACGCAGGGCGTGACTTCCCTGACGCTGCACGCTCTGGCTTACCGCGTCGTACAGGAGGCCAAACGGCTCGGGCTGACCGAACTCCACCTCGGCGAGGAGCACTTCTCACGCAAACTTTTTAATGAGGCCAGGGCGCAACTGATTGCCGCTGATGAGACGCAGCGCACGGCTTATTTCAACATCAAGTACGACGATTTTGCCACGTACCTCTCTGTTCAAAAAGCCAATCTGCAACTGCCTTATCTTCCCAGCGATTTGCCCGACCAAGCCAAGGCACTGATTTCCCCACCTGATAAAAGCGTCGGCCTGTACGCCGATCTGTATGCCAGACACGATGAGTTGAGGCGCAAGCAAGGGACCATTGATTACGACGACTCGCTGGTCGAGGCCTGGCTGCTGATGGCCCGCTTTCCTCAATTGCAAGAGGCGATGGCGGGCCGGTGGGATTATGTGCACGTGGATGAGTTTCAGGACGTCAATCTTGCTCAGAGCGAAATGCTCGATCTGATCGCCTCGACTTGCCGCAGCTACACCGCCATTGGCGATGACGACCAGACCATCTATCAGTGGCGAGGCGCGAATCCACGTTACATCCTGGAGTTTGCCGAGCGGTATAACGCCCAGAAATTCACCCTGTCCACCAATTTCCGTTGCCCGATGGGCGTGATTGCCCTGGCGGATCAGGTGATCAACTGCAACACGGTCCGTGAGCACAAACGTCTGCAAGCCTCTCGACTGGGCAATGGCGTGTTTCTCCACGAGCACCGCACTGGCGCGGCGGCGCACCTGGCCATTGAAAAGTTGGCGGACGGCGTGACAGCGCCAGACATCGCCATCCTGATTCGGACATACGCCCAGACAGGTGAACTCGAGCAGGTGTTTCTCGAACAAGGTGTTCCTTACCTGATCGTAGGTGGCCAGCCCTTCTACCAGCGCCAGGAGGTCGGTGTCCTTCTGGCTTACCTGCGTCTGGCGCTGGCCGACTTCGATGTACAGCGCGGCCTGGAGATCGACAGTGAACGGAGGTTGACGCTGCTCAAAGACCTGCGCATGGTGGCCAACGTTCCCAACCGTTACCTGCGAGGTCAACTGGTGGAGGACATCAGCAAACGCGTGTGGAGAGGTGGCCAACGCCTACCGGACGTCCTCGGTGACCTGTCGAGTAGTCTGCGCCACTACGAACTCAAAGAAGTCAAGAAGCTCAGCAGCGCCCTTAGCGACCTGACCGACAGCCTGGGTATGGGTGAAGGCAAGGAGCCACTGCTGGACTTCGCGGAGGCGATCGGATACACCCAGCACCTGATCGATTCCGCTCCCACCAGAGAGTTTGGAGAAGAACGCACCGGTAGCGTGCGGGCGCTGGCGGAAATGGCCCAGCAGCGCTCTTTGGGAGAATTGGTGACGTACATCGCTCACCTCAGTCAGCAGGCACGGCATGAGGCCAGACTGATCCGCGAGGAAGGCGACGTGCCGCGCGTCGTCATCATGACCGCCTTCCGAGCCAAAGGACTGGAATTCTCAGTGGTCTTGATCCCAGACTGCAAAGAGTCCTTGTACAAAATCCGTGAGAATCCTGACAAAGCCGCCGCAGAGGAGGAACGCCGGGTATTTTACGTCGCGTTGACACGGGCCAAACGAGAACTTCACTTGGTCGTGGACTCCTCGGAACCGACCCCTTTTCTGACAGCTGTATCGCATGAGCGCCTGGTGTCCACCCACGCCCGGCTGCACGGTTTGCTGATTCGTGACCCCGCGACCCTGAGCGCCCGTGAAACGTTCGAGACCAGTGAAACCTTGCAGTTTTATCAGCATCAGCAGTTCATTCAGCTGTGGTTTGGTGAGCAGCAACGCTCACGTCTCCAGCAGCGTTTCGCCGCATTGAGTCAGCTCATTGAGCAAGCCGGGCCATTCCAGGGCCAGCGTGAAACCATCAGTCAGCTCAGTCTGGAGCGGTACGCCCATCACGGTCAGGTGGTGCTGGCGGGTGACCCGGCACTCCTGCTGTTCCCTGACCTGCCGGAGTTGATTCGGGAACAGAGCGAGCGGCACACGCCCAAACCAGTGCCCACTTTCACTTCCGGATCGAAGGACGCGCTGGGCCGCACTCAGGGGCGGAGCGGCGGCGCACTGAGTCCAGCAGAAGTGCGGGTTGGGATGACGGTTTCGCATCCGAAATGTGGACGGGGCGTCATTATCGGGATTGAGAATACCGGCGAAAGCACCGACGTTGAAGTTCGTTTTGATACCGCAGGCGTCAAAAAGCTCAGGGTGATTTACGCGTTTCTGAAGGCTTTTCCTTCGTAATAATTTGAGCTTCTCCAACCCTCGTACAGCAGGCTGATCCATCCTGCAATCAGGCCAACAGCCATATCTACGCCGCTGTAACGTCCCAGCGCAGCGGTTGGAGCAACGTGGGCTGATCGTTGCCTGCCCAGCCTCAGTCGCAACGCAGTATTTCGGTTTAAGGTTTCAGAAAACGCCCATGCAATTTGGACAGAATTTTGGCTTTTGCCAGTGTGAGCCAGACGAGTCTAATGAAGTTGGCCTGGCCTGCCGCGACCCACTCTATGGCTGTTCAGGTCACCGGGCACTGAGTGGGTGCTTCGAAAAGGAGCTACTGAGTGCCGCCCTAGATTCAAATGAACCCAGGGCACAGAAATAAAGCTTTACGCGAATTTACAAGATCCCAAGTGCATAATTTGACAAACTTTTTTGCGTCGGTCTTTGACAACTCGAATTTCTGTGAGATGGTCTTATTGATAATGGCAAAGATTCAGGTTTCCTTCGGTGAAAGCAGAAATGCAGGAGTGCATCTAATACTGGACATGCTCAAAGAGGGCAGCTCAGATTTATGCCGCTGTCAATGGTAAGGCACACTTTTTAAAGAGAGACAAACACCTGCACTTACCGCATGTCACAGAGTCTGCACGCTCTTGCTGTTGTATGGATGATCAATCTACTGGCCAAGGGATTAATCTCAGAACGGGTCTTTTACATTGAACTCCCAATCAAAGCGCGAACACTTGACTGAATCAATTAACTCGCTAACACTCCAAGCGAATTCTTAATTCACAGGATCATTTTTAGAAACTCCTCGGGAGTAGTCTGTAAGATTTCAAATTCTACAAAAAGTGCATTCATTAATGCGTAAGATTCGCATGTTTCACAGTGTTTGAGAATTCTGGCAATTGGATCAGGTAGATTACTTCTCTCAGATACAGTGCTTAGTGCAGTTGTGAAACGACTCTCCCATTTGGAGATATTATAAAGTTTTGTCTGGTGGCGACGCATCATGTGTTTAATATCGAATCTGTTCAAGCAGAGCAGCTTTGCGCATTCATTCTCTGTATGTCCCTTCTCAAGAAGATACGCCAATTCGCAAGCTTCCTGAGTCACCGTCATCCAGCTACTGATTTGAATGGTTCTGTCAAAAGTTGAGGATACGGAGTCCAATAAATTTTTAAGATTTCTTGCTTGGTCAATATTAGGCAGTGGCAAATTATCAGATGAAGAAACAATGGATAAAGGAGTGGCAGGTCGGAGAATGTCGATTGGAGGAGCTATGCAGATCTGGTCTATCAAATCTTCGGTGGACGGAGACTTATTAACTTGAAGTGGTTTCACTTGAACGGATGGAGTGTATAATATTTCGAGAGAGTTGCCATAAAATTGGCGTTCAATCAAAATTTGATTAATTAGCGCGAACTCGACAGACTCAGTTGATGCTCTTTTAAGGCGCACGTGGTATGGATTGAGTTCAGTCTGATTCCGTTCCATTCCATGTAAACAATCCTGTACTCTCTTCTCAATACTGCAGGCAATAAATAAGTTCCGCTCGTATTGTTTTAGAATTTGCCTTACTCTCTCGCGAGTAACGTCACACCACTGACCGCATTCCTCGAGAGTTTTCCCTTCTGCATACATGCGTGCCAGGGTGACCATGCGTTGTAGTCCTGGCAGATCACCGCCAACGTCTGTCGGCTCATATCTGTCAATATCATTACCCTGTAGAGAGTTCAATTGCTTCTCGAGATTGGCGACCTGATTTCGGTCGATTTTTCTTTTTTGCTGAATTTTCAGAATTTTCACTTGCATCTTCTGCTGCTCTAGAAGATATGTCAGGTTTGATTTCTCGTCAGAAGTGAGTTCGCGTACCTCTATGAATTTTCCTCTGCCCCAGGTGTGTGACTTCAGGAGACCTTGTTCTAACGCTGTCTCAACGAGTTCGCGTCCTTCCAAAAGCCGCATAAGACGAGTGTTCAGGATTTCAAAGTCGGTGATGGACGTATACATCTCAGGCTCTGAGAGAATCTCTGCCCAAGAAGGTAACAACCATGTGGTGACTGTTCCGTCCAAACCGATTACCGCGTGCAAGTGTTCGAGTTTGCCGCGGCGCGCTAGGACTCGCGTGGTTTGTAGCTTGAAGGGTCTCCCCTCACTCCAGGTTTCCAAGGTCACGAGTTCACCGTAGTCAACTTGTCGTAACCTCGATGAAACGCGAGTAGGAGCGGACAGACTGGAACGGTGAGGCGACTCATCTCGCATCAAGCCGTCCTGATCCGCCCAGTCGATCTCCCTGTCGAGATCGAACGTCAATTCTGTCAGGGTCAACTGCAACTCCAGAGCGAGGTCAAGCAGCGGCAGCTTTCGTCGTGTTTGCTCTTGTGTCCACTGGAACAACTGATTGAGTAGAGGGTAACGGGCGTGATCCGTCAAGGCTTGAATGACATCGAGATCGTCCTGTTGATTGCGTAAAATCCGCCAGCCTTCCTCAGCGAGAAATTGCTCTAGATCCGTCCGTTTGACGAAGGTAGCTCTCAGCATGGCTCCCGAATGAATGAATTGACCGAGGCCTGTAGCCTCAAACGAAACAGCTTTCAAATGTTCAAACCATTTCTCTACTGTTCCCTTGGAAGTACAACAAATCAGTCCCACTTCATTCTGGGTGAGCCAGCCAGAGTGTAGACGCTGAAGTGCTTTTTGGCGGGTTGCATCATCACTGCTGTATTCGGAGGCAAGTTGGATTGCCTCTAATGCTGCGGGCGCACTTGATTCAGTTGCCAGCCCTTCCTCTGCTTTTGATACGCGAATTCTACGCCGGGGTGCTGCAAGGTGACCCGCTTTGGCTTCATTTTCACTCATGTAAATCCCACTCTGAGCCTGCGGCAGTACCGTGCAGAAATCCTGTTTCGGGATGGTCTGGTGTACCGATAACGATTCCTCGGTCAAGCAGCAAGTTGAATTGCTCGCAACTGGTTTCGGGCAAAAGGGCACAACTGTGACAAGCGGCAAGGTTCAGACTGTTCTGTCCCTGGCCTCCCAGATCTCCCAGTTCCATGCAGACGGGGTCATTGCTGCACCACAGGGCTTCGCGTACCGCACTTTCGAGCAGCGGCATAAAGCGCTGCGGCTCACCCATTCGTACCAGTCCTCCCAAGGTACCGGCTGAATCGCCGCTGGAAGTGTAGAGCAGCATGCCTGCCATCTCCTGACCCGGTACGCTGCTTACGTACAGGCGTTCGCGTAACGAAGCGGCCGGGTAACCACATTCAAAGGTCAAGCGGTTGATCAGAAGGTGAGCGAGGGTATGGACGAGTAACAACCGCGCTGTCACCTTCTGACCTTCGCGTCCTGTACGAGCTAACATCTCTTGGTGACGTTGTGCTAGAGCCGCTACCCTTCTCTCGACGGCGTCCAAGTTTTCCCAATCTTTGAGGCGTTTGTGATTCAATTCCAAGAAAAGACCTTCGCCGTACACTTCTACAGCGGGCAACCACGCCTGCTCTGCCGATAATGGTTCTCGCCACAACAGGTTGCGCCGGAACATTAGGTCCGTTTTGTAATGCCCTGTCCCTCTCGTGAAACCTGCCAAAACTCTCGTTTCCCGCAGGCTATGAACCAAGCCGATCTTTGAGAAATACGTTCCCCAGTTGCCGTAGATTGTGGGAGCCGATTGCCTGACGATCAGGTCTCGGTCCTGACGCTCCGTTTTGAGCAACTGGTATTCGTCGAATCGCAGGTGTTCTTCTTCCGTTAAGCGGTTTTCCGCTCCGACTTCATGTTCAACTGCTGAAATATTGAAGAGAATTTCAATAGCCTTTCGTAAAGCGTCCTGGCCGTAATTACTGATCAGGGCAGGAAACTTGCCACTTAAATTGTGATAGGCCATGTCCACGGAAACCGTTCCTGGCGCAGTGTCGTTCAAGTCTTTCCAAGTCCCGATATAAGTTGCTGGAGCTGGATCTTCAAGAGCTTGAAGCAGTTCAGGACTCACCGTTGAACCTGTCCCCTGTGGTAGGAAGAGAGCGCTACGAACATCTGGAAAGTAAGTGTTGGTGGCGCTGGTGAGTGCGCCCCGAACATGCTGACCGCAGGTCTGGCGAGGAGCTTCCTTTCCAAACCACGCCCGCTCGCCACTGCAAAGAAATAACCTCTCCGAGTCCTCCGTGAGCTGAGTTGTCAGCACTGTGGCGTAACCAGATCCGTCTTCTTCAATCCGTGACGCGTCAAGAATGCCAAAGAGTGAGCGTCTTTTTTCGCAGCTGCATGACACGACCTGATCTGCAAATGAGGGTCCGTTGACGGTCAACCTCAAAGT
The DNA here is from genome assembly GCF_003860465.1 of Deinococcus psychrotolerans. Classification (NCBI taxonomy): domain Bacteria; kingdom Thermotogati; phylum Deinococcota; class Deinococci; order Deinococcales; family Deinococcaceae; genus Deinococcus; species Deinococcus psychrotolerans. The sequence continues at coordinate 4,319 of NZ_CP034187.1, read as the reverse complement.
GCCTTGACAGGTTGGTCGCACACTCCGGTGTACCCACTCCATGAACGGAAAGTCCATCAGATGACCGTACTCGCAAATGGCGGCCATCTGGACTTGAAACATGCGGCGTTTATCAAAGCCTTGCGCTTTACACGTTCGGCAATTGACTCGGTCGCGCTCCCAGGAGTTGGCTTGTTCCAGACTTGAGCAGTGCGGACAGCGAAACCATGTGGGAAACCGCAGGAACGGGATTTGTAGGTTTGCGTTGATGACCTCGCCTCCCCCACGTCGGGGGCGACGCATGTCTGGAGGCATGCGGAAATGACTTACTCCAAGCTGCTGCTCAAGACGCCATTCCCTGATCTTGAATTCACCCAGCTCACCGTCCAGTGGATCTTGGCCACCCTGTCGCCTGAACCAGTAGTCGAGGCCTGCTGTCAACATGGAAGTGCCTTCCTTATCGACGGTGATGGCACCGACGCCAGTTGGCGTGACGAGCTGCGCCCGCCGCAGTGGAAGTTTCGTGTTCATGGGACGCTCCTGGAGGAGTGGGCTGCATTCTGATCGGTGATGGTCAAGCTGCTGATGGTTCCTTCGCAGTTCGCGTCGACATTTCGCAAGGAATTGGGCGTCAGCCAAGTCCGGTTGCGAAAGCCTTCAGGGACGTAGCTGCCGGCCCGCGAGATCAGGCCGATGCGTTCGCCACTTTGATCTTCATACTGTTCAGGTTGCCAGTTCTCCCAGTTGCGCTTCTTCTCTTCAAACAGCACCTCGAAGGTGGGGCGTTCCCGGGGATCAATCTGATCAATACGGGCACGCATCAGTTTGGCAAACTCCTCGAGCAGTTGCCACGGAACTGCTCGAGGATAGTAAGCCACGCCCGGAGTCCCGTCCGCTGCTAGCATGGGTCCGTACTGCCTCACGAACGCCACCATGGCGAGGTGTAACCCACGTTTCATGGCTTGCGGCGAAAAAGGTGTGACGCTCGTCGGTTCCACCTGGGCATAAAGTTGCTGATGGTAAGTCCGGAAACGCTCAAAATGCGAGCGGTCTCGGGGACGTGTGGGACTGTATACAGTGACCACCAGCCCTGGACGGGTCAGCCACTCACGGCCGACGCGCCCCGACACTTGGATGTACTGCGCTGTAGTTTTGGGCTGTGAGAGAATGGTCATCAGACTCAGCCGAGGAATATCGACGCCTACCTCGATGATGGAACTTGCCAAACAAAAGTCCACTGCCCGTTGACGAACCTTGGGCCTCCCAGCATCCGTTGGATCTGGCAATCCCTGAGGAAGGTAACGTTCCTCAAGCTTTTCGATGGCTTCCGGTACTTCTTCACTGGTCAAGCGGCCAGTGAGTTCTTCCACCCGGAAGAGCTGGCGAGCCTCCGTATATGACCGGTTGTAGCGTTCACGAATCGTCTCCAAGTATGAAGGGACGTAAGTGCGCAGCAAGGTGAGCGTAGTTCCAAGTTCTTGCAGAGAACCGAAAAAGGCCAGCAGGGTCCACCAGGGGTCCCGCGCTTCCGCTGGCAGTTCCATCGGCGCGTTTAGCAGCGCACCATACGTCTTAATCTGAGCCAGTTGAAGTGAGGAAAAACCGTTGGCTGTGACGCCCACGTACATTCTTCCAGGTAGCAGTGGACCGGTTGCGCGGCCTACTGAGTCACGTTCTCGTGCGTATGTAGCGAAGAATGCGTCGCTGGCCTCCAGTCCTGGAGGAGGGAAAAGGCTTGCGTTCCCCTGTCCCTCCGGCGTCATCCGGCCATAAAGGTCGCGCACCTGTTCTCGGTAAGCCCGGATAGTCGCAGTGGAACAGACAATCTTAGGTTTATGACCATTTTTCGTGCAGAGGTGCTCAATCACAGGTTCGAGCAGACCGGTCATGCTCCCCAGCGGGCCGCTGATTAAGTGAAGTTCATCCTGAACGATCAGGTTCGGCGGGCTGACCTGCCGCTGTCCGTTACGTCCTAGACCAAACAGCGCCCTGGATTCTGGGTTCCAGGCCAGTTGCGCAAATTTGTCCACGGTTGCGATGACGAGTGTTGGCCGGGTCTCGTAAACCTCTTCATCCGTGACGAGTACTGGCAACCCATGATTGCGGCTTTTGCCTAAATGGAAATCACAGATGGGATCACTGCAATGTAAGATGACCTGACGGTTGATCTCGGTATAGCCTAGGATGTGACGCTCTTCTGCGCCCCGTGCACTGCGTAGAACTTTTACACCCATTTCTGCGCCGCACCATGGGCAGCGCCGCAGCATAAATGGATTTTGCCCGTCCCCATTATTGCCAGAGGGATTTTTCAAGGCCTTGAGAGCATGCTGTGCGTCCCTACGGGAATTGGGCGTTACAGCCCCGCCAAGCCAGATGCCGACCGTAAAAGGCTGAGGTCCTAACTTCTGAGACCATTTAGATTGACGCCTTAGGTATTCCATTGCGCACATCAGGCTGGCCGCCCGTTGGAATTGTTGTGCAGTCAGCAGTCTGAGTGTATAACGCATCAGCACTTCAACACCCGCGTCGGACGGTTCTCGGAGACGGCGCAAGAAGCTGCTAAAGGCTGTGAGACCCAAGTAGGCTTCTGTTTTTCCGCCCCCAGTCGGGAAGAAGATTAAGTCGACCATTTCGCGGTCAGGATGATCACCATTGGCGGTACTGGCCACAGACAGCAGCAAGAAGGCAATCTGAAAGGCGCGCCACTGTCCCCGGTCTGGCCCGGGTTGATCACTGACGGCAGCAAAGGATTGGTCAAAGGTCAGCGGCTTTCTGGGCTGGATGCTGGCTATTCTCAAAGGAAGGCGACTGCGAATCTGCTGCAACAAGATAGCGTTGTTGGTCAATTGAAAAGCCTGCCACGCTAAGGGGTCGGTTTGTAAGTAGGTGATCCCTCCTTGCATGCGGCTCTGTGCGAGACGGCACTGCTGCAGGTGCAGGCGCGCGGGTCCTTGATGATGGGCCTGTAGGTGCAAAATCCGCGCTTCTTGACGGGTAACCCAGGCACTGTAGAGCTCAACAGTCCGCTGGAGTTGCGCGATCAAGGTCTCCGGTGAATCTCCGTCCAAGCCAGCCATGGTTCGCATCGAGATTCGAATGGGCTGTCCATGCTCATCCTCAATATCCGGCGTGATGGAGGGCGTCTCCACAAAAGGCAGGAACTCAGCGTGGGCGCGGGTGGCCCGCATCTGATTTGCTGGAAACTCGGAATCCGTTTCCCAATCGGCGGCGCAACCGTGGCCTGAGGCGAAGGAAGGCACTTCACGGTACAGCAGCGCGTTGCGCCGCGTTTCAGGATCTTCTGGGCGGCTTTCCGGGTAGGGGAGAATAGCTCCCAGTGGCTGGCCAGCGGCGTCTTGCAGTTCAACTGTCATATGTGTCTGGAATAAGGTGGCGCAGTCGCGCGCAATATCGGCACTGGTGCGGTTAATGAGACTGACTGTCAGCAACCGGTGTGAATCTCCGGATTTTGCTGGGCGAGAAATGATCTGGACTTGCAACTGTAATGGGGCCAGACCACTCTGCTCCAACAGATCTAGTATGACGCTGACACGTCCCTGGCCCATCAGTTGAGCAACGGAAGCCCGCCAGGTCGCCTGCACTGGGCGGCGGATATGTCCGCCTGCAGTGATGATCCGCTCGGTTTGCCTTCCTGCTGGGGCGTCTGGCTCTGCGCTGTTGCGGGGCTTTTTGGTACGGATGAGGCGGGTGTAAGTAAAGCGCTCGTACCGGGCATTGACAGGAACTTGCAGCAAAGGATGCTTGCCAGGTAAATTTACCACCAGAAAAACAGCCTGCTCCAAGTTGGCTAGGAAGCTCAACGCCACTGCACTGGGTAGGCGATCATTGGTATGGGTCAAGCTGATTGAGCTGCTGTCCGCTTCATCGGCAGCTATTTCGGCGGCAAAGCGTCCTTCACGCTCGGTCAGCCGATCAAGTTCGGCCTTCAATTCAGGATTTTCCGTCAGTTCACCAGAGTCGATTTCATCATCAGCCGAACTTTCCGGGACTGGTTGCTGCTCTGGGTTGGGTTCCGAAGCTACGGGCGGCATTGATGTTCCAGCTGGATAGAGTGCGCCTGCGGAGTAACGCCGGGACGGTGGATCACGCAAGAGTATTTCATCACCGGATTCTTGCGACTTCCAAGTTCGCCGGATCTCAGCGTAGGACAAAGGCGGTGGCGACTGAAGACTTAGAATTCCCGTTTCTTCGGTCAAATCAGGCCCCACTAGTTCGCGGCGCAGCGCCCGCAAGATGTCCTCACGACCTTTCAGGTGTAGGGGACGGAGCGCTGCTTCTGTCCAGTGATGCTGCTCGGCACTCGGCCCTTGACTCTTCAC
>NZ_CP034186.1:300000-406291 GCF_003860465.1 Deinococcus psychrotolerans | reverse complement strand
GTCTGCCTCTTGATGACGACAACGGTGGCGTCGTCGCGCCCACGCAGTTGGTCACGGTAGAGGACGCCAGCGATCACGGCGGCGCGGCGACGGAGCAGGCCAGGCGTCGCCGCCAGATCCCAGTGGTTCGAAAGACCGTCGGTGTGCAGCGCCAGCACGGACGTTTCGGTCCAGGGAAGTTCCTGACCCTGAATCCGGCGCACCTCCTGACCGAGTGTGCCGTTGTGCGAAACCAGCCCGCGCCGATCACTGGTGTCGAGCACGGTTCCTGCCACGTTCCCCACTCCGGCGAACTGAAGCAGGCCAGTTTCGGTGTCGATAGACGCAACCACGCCGACCGCTCCCCTCGTGCCGCGCAGGGCCAAGTGAATTGCCGAGAGGGTCTCGACTGGCTGAAGGTGGCCGCTCCCCTCAAACGTGCGGGAAGCTGTGCGTGCCGCCTCGTGGGCATGCAGGCCGTGGCCCAGACCGTCCGTCAGTGCGACCCTCAGCAGGGTCTGGCTGGACGAGAAGGCCCAGTCGTCACCGCAGACCACCTCCCCTGGATAACAGGTCTGGACGGCCCCGATATCGAAGGCGGGCACCGGCTGAGACACGCCATGCCCGTGTTCTGAAAGGCGGGCGTAGATCACGCTGCCGACGCCCTGGGTGGTCGTCAGATCGAAGTCGTCGGAGAGACGTGACACTGCGCCCAGTCCGGTTCCTGCGCTGCCAGCCGTCGAGTAACCGTCACGCATCACGTCACCCATCCGGACGATGCCCGGCCCACGGTCGAAGGTCGTGATTTCGACGGTGCCGGGAAAGGCGGCTCCCAGCAGCATGGTGCCCCCGGACGGCGTGTGTTTGACCAGGTTGGAAGCCAGTTCGGTGACCACGATGGCGAGATCCGAGAGCCGTGACGGCGACAGCCCCTGTGCCAGGCCCAGGGCAGCGGCTGCACGCCTCGCCTCACCCACGCCACTTTGCTCGAGCACCGAGACGCTCAGTGCCGGTCTCATCGGCTCTTCCGCCTTCTGCTCATCATGCCTTCCATTTGACCACCGTGATCCGGGTTTCACCTGGGCGGCTCTCGACACTGAATTCATTCATCAGCCGCCGTGAGCCACTCAGTCCCAGTCCGAGGCCATTGCCGGTAGTGAATCCGTCCTGAAGCGCCCGGTCGAGGTCGGGAATGCCTGGACCCTGGTCTTCGAACACCATCCGCAGGCCGGGTCTCAGGCCGGGCCGGGCACCTGAGATCGGTACGGGCAGCGGTTCGAGCCGGACCTGCCCACCCAGACCATGGATCAGTACGTTTCGGGCCAGTTCGGAGGCCGCCGTCACCAGTTTGGTCTGGTCGACCAGACTGAAGCCGAGCGTGATGGCGTGACGACGCACCGCCTGTCTCACCCGCACCACGTCGTCCTCACTTCCGACCGGTAGCACTTCATTCTCCGGCGTCGGCGTCGTCATGGTTCTCCTCTGGGGCGGTCTGCATGGCCTGTGAGGCATCCAGGTGGAGCCGCAGGAAGGCCATGCCGCGTTCGACGTTCAGGGCGGTTCGAACGTTGTCCCAGGTGACGCCGAGCTCGACCAGCGTGATCGCGACAGCGGGCTGCATGCCGACAATGACCGTCTCGGCGTCAAGGACCCGACAGAGGGTGGCGACGTTACCGAGAATCCGTCCGATAAACGAGTCCACCATATCGAGGCCCGAGATATCGATCAGGACGCCCCGCGCCCCGGTCTTGACGACCATGTTGGCGAGGTCGTCCTGCATCGCCAGGGCCAGCCGGTCATGCAGATCGATCTGCAAACTGATGATCAGGCAGTCTCCAAGCTTGAGAATCGGGATGCGTTCCACGCGTTACGGCGTCCTGGCCCGGCTGACCTGCCGGGTCACTTGGAACCCGCTGCGTGTGAGGGCCAGCCCGATCGCATCGGCGAAGCTGGCCTTGGTCGTTACGCCTGACAGGTCGATGCCCAGATGCACAATGGTCTGCGCGATTTGCGGACGGATGCCGCTGATGATGCAGTCGGCCCCCATCAGGCGGGCAGCGGCCACCGTCCGCAGCAGGTGCTGGGCCACCAGGGTATCGACAGTCGGCACGCCGGTGATGTCGATGATCGCGATGGTCGATTCGGTCTCGACGATGCGCTGAAGAAGCGACTCCATCACTACCTGGGTGCGCTCGCTGTCGAGCGTGCCGATCAGGGGAAGCGCCACCACTCCGTCCCAGACCTTAACCACTGGGGTTGAGAGTTCAAGCAACTCCTGACGCTGGCGCAAGATGATGTCTTCGCGGGATCGCTGGTAGACCTCCAGGGTGTACAGGCCAAGCTGATCGAGCAGCACTGTCACGGACCAGAGTTCGGACTGAAGTTTCTCAGGCGATTCTTTCAAAGCGGCGGCAATTCTCTGAAACAGCGGCTGCTTGAGCGAAAAGACGAACGTGGCGACCTCAGACGAGGTGAATCCGTAGGTGGCGCGATTCTTCGAAAGGGCTGCAAGGACGGCCTTGACCTCTTGCCACTGCGCCCCGTCGATATCGAGGGCAGGAGAGACTTGGACGGCCTGGGTCAGAGCGTTCAGGAAGGTCTGGGAATCTCGGCGCAGATCGGCCTCGTTGAGCAGGTCACGCCGAAGGGTGGTGGCCTGGAGCTGCTCTGTCAGCCATTCCTGAAGAAGGCTGTCGGAATCAGTTTCTAGCATGTGGGTGAGGGTAGAGGTAGACATTCAGGCTCCTTGCCGCTGTTCCAGGAAAGTTCCAACTTGAAGACGACAGCCGCTTCTAAGTACAACAACTTTTATCTTTAGGTCAACCGAGCGGAGCGGGCAGGCGTCCTTATGGGCATCCGTTCTGCCCAAGACGCGAGAAGGTGAGAAAGTACGGCCAGATGAGAGTGCAGGGATGGGCGGAATCCCGAAACGGCAATCTGGTTGTACTTAAGTTAACTATCGCCTAATTATACGCTTATGTTACCTTAACGGGCTCCAGTATCCGACAAATTTGGTTTAAGCCGCTCTTGGAGCTAAAAAAGGGTTGTGTTGCCTTAACTTGGCCTGCGGCAAAGGGTTCTGGCAACTTAATCGCGAGCGAGCCGAATCTACCCTGCGGCGGTCTGACGTTCAGACCACCGCATCAACGGCATGGTGCCAGGCTAGGTGGGCCTTCGTCTGATGCGTTCTTCGATTGTGCGCGGTGACAGTGGTTCGGGTGTGCTGGTGAAGGTTCGAAACGCGGGTATGCAGGGCCAGAAATTCCTGCGTTCGTCGCGGTTTCTTGAAGCCCAGCTGACCTCGCTCCTGTTCCCGGGTCGGGCGATGCGATTGTTCAATCAAATTGTTCTGGCAACTTAATTGCAATAAGCTGATCTTCCGTGACTGACCGCAAGCCTTACCGACACCGTTTTTCACTCAGCATCATCCACCACGCCCTCTGGCTCTACCACCGGTTTCCGCTCAGCGAGCGCGATGTCCAAGAATTGCTTCACCAGCGCGGCATTGTACTCAGTCATGAAACTCTGCGCCAGTGGAACATCAAGTTCGCCCCGCTCCTCACCGAAGAGCTGCGTCACCGAGAACCGCGCCGGGGTTCCCGGTGGTTCCTGGACGAGGTGTACGTCAAGATCAGTGGCAGGAAACATTGGTTGTTCTTGGCCAGAACGGACGCGCTTGAGCACGCCTGGCCGCTGGAGAGCCGTCGATGAAACCGGCACAGCGCTGGACATCCTGCCGCAACCTCACCGCGACACGCAGGCGGCCAAGATCTTTTTCGAAAGGCTGTTGGTGAACGACGACGTCCCAGAGGTCATTCACACCGACAAACTGTGGAGTTACGGGGCGGCCATTCGAGCGCTTCAGGTGCTCCACGCTGTGGAGCACCTCCAAGTCATTTCCTCTGCGCGCTGCAACAATTTGATTGAACAATCGCATCGCCCGACCTGGGAACAGGAGCGAGGTCAGCTGGGCTTCAAGAAACCGCGACGAACGCAGGAATTTCTGGCCCTGCATACCCGCGTTTCGAACCTTCACCAGCACACCCGAACCACTGTCACCGCGCACAATCGAAGAACGCATCAGACGAAGGCCCACCTAGCCTGGCACCATGCCGTTGATGCGGTGGTCTGAACGTCAGACCGCCGCAGGGTAGATTCGGCTCGCTCGCGATTAAGTTGCCAGAACCCTTTTCAGGGCGAATGGCGCAGGTCTTGGCGGGCTTAGTCTGCGGCGGCCTGGGTGGTTTTTTCATTTACTGACCTCATGTGAAGAAGTATTTGGGGCCAATGCCGCCTGTGCCTGCTACCCAATACTTCTGAGAATCAGGGCGTGTCAAGCTGATAGTTGCCCGTGTAGGTGGAGAAGTGAAAGCAGGAATGATGCTTCTCAGGACAAATCAGTTCCAAGGTTTAAGATGTGAAGAATGAAAAAACTTTTGCCATTCCTCTTGCTCTCAGGCACCGCTCTCGCCCAAGACGGCCTCTACGAACCGGCTCCACCCGCCAATAGCGCCTTCGTGCGCGTCCTGAACACGCCTTCGGCCACTCTCGGCGACAAGTCCGTGATCGCTGACAAGGGTGCGGCGAGCGTCTACGTCGTCATCCCCCAAGGCGATTTCACCGCCAAAGTCGGCGGCGTTAACGGCAAGCTGAAGGTCGAGGCAGGCAAGTTCTACAGCGTGGTCGCCGACGGAGCCAAACTCAATCTGCTCACTGACCCCTTTGCCGACAACCGTGCCAAAGCTCTGCTGGTGATCTACAACCTCAGCAAGACCGCTAACGTCGATCTCAAGACCGCCGACGGCAAAACAGCGGTGGTGAGCGGCGTCAAACCTGGCGAGAGCGGCAGTCGCGCGGTCAACGGCATCACCGTGGATCTGGCGGCCTTCAGCGGCAGCAAGCCGCTGGGTACCCTCAAAGGCGTCAAGTTGGAGCGTGGCAGCGCCTACGCTCTGGTGCTTACTGATAGCGGCCTGACCCTGACCACCAGCAGCACCAAGACCAAGTAAACAGGGGGCGGGCGTGGTCTTCAGCAGCAACGTCTTCCTGTTCTTGTTCCTACCAGTCTTCCTAATCATCTACTACCTCCTGCCGTTCAAAGGGCGGAGCGCGTGGATTCTCATCGGCAGTTACGCGCTGTACTCGTGGTGGCGACTGGATTTCTTGTGGCTGCTGGCTGGCGTGACGTTGGCAGCTTATTTCTTTGCCTTGGCGATAGACCGCTCCAACGGGCCACGCCGTTTTCAGCTGCTGACCGTGGCGGTGACGCTTAACCTGTGTGCTTTGGCGTACTTCAAGTACGCCAACTTCGGCATCAGCAGTTTCAACGCCGCCATGACCGGTTTGGGCTTCGCGCCATTCGCTTGGGCACCGATTTTGCTGCCGATTGGCCTGAGCTTCTTTATCTTTCATGCCATCTCCTATCTGGTGGACATCTACCGCAAGGAAGAGCCGCCCACCCGCAATCTGCTGGACTTCGCGGCTTTTATCGCCCTCTTCCCTCACCTGATCGCTGGGCCAGTCTTGAAATACAACCTGCTGGCCGATCAGTTCCTGAGCCGCACCCATACGCTTGAGAAGTTCAGCTACGGGGCCACCCGTTTCATGACCGGCTTTGCCAAGAAGGTGCTGATCGCCGACACCATCGCGCCGCTCGTGACCGCCAGCTTCAATCAACCCAGTCCCAGCTTTTTTGATAGTTGGCTTGGCGCTTTTGCCTATACCTTGCAGCTCTACTTCGACTTCTCGGGGTACTCGGATATGGCTATTGGGTTGGCGGCCATAATGGGCTTCAAATTCCCCGAGAACTTCAACCACCCCTATATCTCCCGCAGCATCACCGAGTTCTGGCGCAGGTGGCACATGAGCTTAAGTTCGTGGCTGCGCGAATATCTCTACATTGGATTGGGTGGCAACCGTAAGGGTCGGGCCCGTACCTACATCAATCTGGCGCTGACGATGGTGCTGGGTGGGTTGTGGCACGGGGCCAATTGGACGTTCATTCTGTGGGGCGCGTGGCACGGCGGCATCCTGGCCATCGAGCGACGCATGAAGGAAGCCAAACTCTGGCAGCCACGCTCTGCGTGGCTCACGATTCCCGGCACCCTGCTGCTGGTGATCATCGGCTGGGTAATGTTCCGCGCCGACAACGTACCCGACGCCTTCAGGATGTACAGAGGGATGCTCGGTTTGAATGGTCTGGGCTTGAGTGACACCCTCAGCTGGCAGGTGCGGCCTAGCGAACTGGTGACCATGCTGGTCGCCGCCGTGCTGGTCTACGTGGCTCCGGTGTGGGGCAACCGTGTTGGAGACGTGGGCAGTAAACTCCTACGCCCCGGCCTGGCAGTGGTCGCTACCGTGACCTTGCTGCCACTGTTCGTGCTGGCGATCATGAAACTCTCGGCGCAAAGCTATACCCCCTTCCTCTACTTCCAGTTCTGAGGTGAACGAATGACTGAATTTGCCCAGGACACCGTCAAACCCAACCTCGATAACCCTGCTGCGCCGAGAGTCTTGCAGTGGCTGCCCGCCGCCTTCTTGCTGGCCGTGGTGGGCGTCGGCGCGGTGCTGGCCCTCACCTCCAAAGGTACCCGCACTTTTCCCACTGGGCAGGACGTGGTGACAGGACAGTGGATGGGAACCTATGAAAAGACCAATCTCGACCCCGGCGTACCCTGGCGGGATGCCAGCGTGAACTTGTGGGGCGGTCTGAATTACCGGCTGTTCAACGAAGCCCGCGACGGAGCAGTGATCGGCAAGGACGGCTGGCTGTTTACCAACGAAGAATTCCAGACCAGCAAGACCGATGCTGCCGAAATTGCGGGCAAGGTCGCGTACATCAAACAGGTCAGAGATGACTTGGCGAAGGGCGGTGCGAAGCTGGTGGTGGCGCTGATCCCAGCCAAAGTGCGAGTCTACGCTGATGAGTTGGGCAGCATGAAGGTGCCCGAAATGAATGCACTGCTCTACGAAAACTTTCGTCAACAGCTTGTTGCAGCGGGGATTCCCGCGCCTAATCTGGCAGCAGACTTCGAGGCGGCCAAGTCACAGGGGGATCTGTTCTTCCACACGGACACGCATTGGACGCCGCTGGGCGCACAAGTGGCGGCGCAGGCGCTCGCGCCTGTCGTGAAGGAGCTGGGGTTAGACCTGCCAGCAGCGACGTATCAGGCGTCCAAGAAACCTCCGGTAAAACGGTCTGGTGATCTACTGCGCTATGTCCCAGTGCCGGAAGGTGAGGGGCCAGCTCCCGACACCGTGCAGGAAGCGGTCTATACCCGCACTGATACTGGAGGCGGGGGGCTGCTGGGCAGCGATCCATTGGCGGTGACATTGGTGGGCACCAGTTACAGTGCGGTGAGCAAGAATAACGTCTGGCACTTTGACGGAGTGCTGTCTAAGGTACTGGGTACCGAAGTGCTCAACGCCGCGCAGGAAGGCAAAGGCCCCATCGTGCCGATGCGCGGGTACCTAAAGAGTCAGGACAGGAAAGACAACCCACCGCAAGTGGTCGTCTGGGAGATTCCAGAACGCTTCCTGCGTGTCGATTATGAGGTAAAAAAATGAAAAAACATACGATATTTTCCTACGTGGCCATTTTAGCCTTTTCGTCCTTGGGCACTGCCTTTGCACAAGAATCTGATTGCCAGGAAAACATAACCAGTCCTGAGAGAGTCGTCTATGGTTTAAATGGAAATCTTTTTATCCCAAGTCAGGATTTTAACTCGGAAATACCCTATGCAAAGTATTTGCCTTCATTTATAGAGGCGGCCAATCTATTAAAGGTCAAGGGTATAGATTTAGTCATTGTGCCGGTTTCTCACAAAGGATTAACTGAGGTTAATCAGCTCAACTTAGACGATCCCATACAGAAGTCTTACAAATGGCAAAAATCGAGAAAAGATTATGAAACATTTATTAGTGGTCTAATCGCCAATAAAATAAATGTTATAGACGTTCTCAAAATTGCAGAACAGACAAATGGACAATTTATAAATAAAACTGATTGGCACTGGAAACCACAAAGTGCAAAGATGGTTGCCGAGGCGACGGCGAGTATAGTCAAAAAAATACCATCTTACTCTCAAATTCCTGTTCGTGAATTTTCTACCACTGATTATATGGTGAGTCTTGTGGATGGAGCGGCTTATTACGCTGATCAGTTGAAAAAAAGATGCGGTTTCGAAAATAAAAATGTAGAAACGGTAGAGGCATCTAAAACCCAAATGCAAAGTAAACTAGACTTGTTATCAGATGATACACCCCAGATTATTTTGGTTGGAACCAGTTTTAGCGCCTCACCTTGGAATTTTAGCGGATATTTGGAACAGTCTCTACAAAGAGAGATAAGCAATTATGCGGTTGTAGGCGGTGGGGTGCATAGCGGCATTCAAAGTTATCTTTTGGGTGACGAGTTTGAGAAAAATAAGCCTAAAGTAATTATATGGGAATTTGATGTAGATAGACTTTATGATAGTGTTCTCGAGCAGCATCATTGGCAACAATTATTGGATCTTTTGAAGTCTAATTGCGATAATATGCAGCCCAGTTTTGTTGGAAAAATAGAGAATAGAATAACAGATTTGAAATTTAAGACCAAGGGAAGCAATGTAATCGTAAAATTCTCATTTTCAAATCTAGGTATAAGATTTTTTGATGTTTCTCTCTATAAATCTGCTGTAGCTTTTCCGATCACTAATGTCGGAAGGTGGGAATTTATCCAGAACAGCGGAGATTTTTACGTAAAAATCCCGGACTCTGATGAATTAACCATAACAATACCCGACTTTATCAAAGATTTTCAAAGTGATTATAGTATCACATTTTGCAAAACTATTAAATGACTCTATCGGCTGATCAGAGAATTCGACTTTTCCTACTCCTGTTTGTCGGATTTCGCAGTCATTAGACCTCTTGCGAAAGTCGCAGGCTAAGCTTAGAGGGTGGAGCAAGAACGCCTGACACGCACGCTGAAGATGAACCGCAAGCAGTCCCGTCGACGCACTGGGGTACATCCTGAGACCTTCGCTGAGATGGAGGCTGTCCTGATTGAACGAGAAGAACGGAAGAAGAAATCTGGCCGCCCAGCGGCACTCAGCTTGGCTGAGCAGCTCCTGATGACCCTGGAATTTTGGCGTGAATATCGTACGTTCGCGTACTTGGGCAATGACTGGGGTGTCCATGAGGCCACCGTGCACCGCACGGTGGAACGTGTCGAGGCAGCGCTGATTGCCAGTCCGCAAGTCCAGATGCCCAAAAAGCGCGTGTTTCAAGAAGCGCAGATCGTCTACAGCATTGTCGCAGTCGGTGCCTCCGAAGTACCGTGTGAACGACCCAAAAAAGCGTGCAGGCCCGATAGGTGCCGTTCTGCACAAGACAGCAGCGGCGCTGGTACAGCGGCAAGAAAAAGCAGCACACACTGAAGTTCCAACTGCTCATCTGTACCGTGACGCAGCGGATCCTCGGCACAGCGACAAGCGCTGGAGCGGTTCATGAGCTGAAGCTATTCCGGCAGTCCAGCGTGCGCTTCCCCTACGACACGGCCGTGATCGGAGATGCCGGTTATATCAAGGCCTGTGGCTTCGCCACAGGCGCGCCATCACCACCCAAAAGGCAACGCGGGCGTCGCCTCTCTGTACTCAACAGCGTCAGGAGAATCGGGAACTGGCCTATACCCGCCAAGGGATGGAGCACGTGATTCGTCGCATGAAAGTCTTTCGCGTGCTCAAGGGCGTGTATCGCCATCGACGTCGTCGTTTCGCTCTCCGAGTTCAGCTGATCGCAGCCCTCTGCAACCTTACGCGAGCCTGCCAATCATGACTTTCGCAAGAGGTCTAATGCCGCGTGGGTTATCAGAGCTGCGTAGAGACTTGAACCTTACATATTTTCCCTGAGGTGTTTGAGCAGTTCGCGTTCGTCGCTCCCGCCTCAGTTCTCTACAATCAGACCGGTTTACAAAGCGGCTGAAAGTCGAGGGAGCATGTACCTGTTCAGGGTCGGGCGGCCAGTTCGGCCAGCAACATCGCCCCAAATCCAGTCGCCCCAGCGGGGCCGAAGGCGTGGGCCTTATCTTTGAGGGCGTTGCCGGCAATGTCCAGATGTGCCCAAGGCCGCGTCACGAATTGCTGCAAAAAGAGCGCCGCCTTGACGCTGCCGCCAGCCGGCACCATATCGCTATTCTTTAAGTCGGCGATGCCAGAGCGGTAGCTCTCCAGATAGGGCGCATGTAATGGCAGTTGCCAGACTGGTTCCTGGGCAGTTCGCGCTGCGTCCTGCACCGCCTGGGTCAGGGCTGGGTCATCGCTGAAAAGGGCCGCCACATCCTCGCCCAGTGCCGTGACTTTAGCGCTGGTCAGGGTGGCGATGTCGATGATCTCGTCGGCCCCTTCCTGGGAAGCCAGGGTCAGGGCGTCGGCCAGGATCAGGCGGCCCTCGGCGTCGGTGTTGGTGACTTCGACCCGTTGGCCGTTCAGCGCCCTGTAGATATCGCCGGGGCGCATGGCCGTTCCTGAGACCGCGTTGTCGGTGGCGGCGATGTAAGCGCGAACTTCGTGCTGGGGACGCAGCGCGGCCACGATCTGCATCGCGCCCAGAACCGCTGCCGCGCCGCCCATATCGCCTTTCATGCCGTACATTCCGCCAGCAGTCTTGAGACTGTAGCCGCCGGTATCGAACATCACGCCTTTACCCACCAGAGCTGTAATTCGCTTGGGCGCATGGTTGCCTGTGCCCTCAGGCCGGTAGGTGAGCTTGAGAAATTGAGGCTCATGGGCGCTGCCCTGGCCCACCGCTACGAA
Source organism: Deinococcus psychrotolerans (assembly GCF_003860465.1). Classification (NCBI taxonomy): domain Bacteria; kingdom Thermotogati; phylum Deinococcota; class Deinococci; order Deinococcales; family Deinococcaceae; genus Deinococcus; species Deinococcus psychrotolerans. Next base: position 395,516 of record NZ_CP034186.1, on the reverse strand, counting down.
CAGTCTCATCCCTTTTTGCTGGCACTCGGCCTGCCCCCAGACCTCGATTTCCAGCTGACTCTCCTGGGCCACCTTGCGGGCCACCTCAGCAAAGGCCGTGGCTGGTAAATCGTTGTAAGGCGTGTTCACCAAGTCGCGTGCCAGGCAGACGCCGGAAGCCAGCGCCGATACCCGCTGGGCTTCACTGTCCGACAGATTGTCCACGCTGAGCTGCTCGATGGCGGGCGCTTCTCCGGGTTTGTAGCGGGTGAAGCGGTAATTGCCCAGCTGCACGCCCAGAGCCATTTCACTGGACAGTTCTGCTCCCAGTCCCATGACGCCAACCGAGGGTGCCTTGAGCTTCTCTGCCGTCCGCGCCGCCGCCACCCCGAGCGCGCGAGCTTCGGCCGCGTCAATGGGAAGGATGGCAAGGGCTACGTCGCGATGACCTAGGCGCACCACTTCGAGCTGTCCAGCCTTGAGATCCGGGAGCAGCCGCCCAGCAGCGGCGCTCAAGATGTGCCAACTGTCCGGCGTCAGAATTTCACCCAAAGCATTTTCTCGCACTGCGTCGCCGATCAGAACAAGCAGTGCTGCGTCAGGATTCAAACCACTTTGAAGTTGCATGCTGCAAACTAACACGGCTTGCGACCAGTGCTGGCAAACTTACGATTCAACCAGCCAGGAACAGGTTCGGTCGAGTAGTTGGAACATCTCCTCGTTGTCGGGCACTGGTTCCCTACCCCTTTCACCTGTCTCGCTCCGCCGTGACCATCTGAACACAAGCCACCCACCTTCAGTCCTCACCCTGCTGGACACCGTGGCTAAGCGACTCTCTCTAGCTGGAGGCGGCAGCAGGGTTGCCACCTCCAGCCGCAAAAAGATCTTGCGCCTGCGAGCCGAGGCATAGACGCTGCTGGACCTCCTACTGCTGGTTGAGCAGCTCGCCAAATCTGTTTCAGTTAAAGTTTTTTGCCATGCAGCACCGCTGCGTCTGGACGTTTGCTTAAGACGCTTTAATAAATAAAGTGTTTTGCTATACATATTACTTCGCTGCTGATTCCTATGGTGGGTGGCATGAACGCAAAAATCCTCGTCGTCATGTCCAGTGAATCCGCTCTACCCTTACAAGGCGGACAGACGCACACCACCGGCTTCTACCTTAACGAGTTCGGCGTGCCAGCCCACCGCCTCGTACAGAAAGGCTACGACCTCACCGTCACCACGCCACGCGGCAATCGTCCCCCGCTGGACCCGGGCAGCGACGCCGCCAGCTTCTTCAAAGATGAGGCCGAGTACCAGCAAATCAAGACCTTTGTCGACCAGACCCTGAGCGGCCCCATCATCAAGCTCTCCGATGCTGCTGCGAACCTGGACGAGTATGTGGCCGTGTTCCTGCCTGGCGGGCACGCGCCTATGATTGAACTGATGCGTGATCCTGACCTGCGCCGCGTGCTGGCACACTTTCATGCCCGTGCCCTCCCCACTGCTCTGATCTGCCACGCCCCCGTAGCGTTGCTGGCCGCACAGGACGATGCTGCCGCTTACCAGGACACCTTACAGAGCGGCGGCACGCCAACCGCTCAGGCTTTTCTATACGGTGGTTACAAGGCCACCGTGTTCAGCACGCCTGAAGAGAAGGAGGCCGAGAGCGGTTTTGAGGCCCCCATGCTGTACTACCCCGCTGACGCGCTGACTGCCGCTGGAATGACCATCCAGAACGGCGCGAAATGGAGCAGTCACGTCACGCGCGACCGTGAACTGATCACCGGGCAAAATCCCATGAGCGACGAGGAGTTTGTGGCCGTATTCCTGAAAGCCCTCGAGGAAAGCCCTGTGGCGGCAGGCGCATGAACAGCGACGCTGCAACCGCATACGTCAACGTGCAGGCCATCATCGTTCCCAAACCCGAGTGTGCTGCGCAGGTCGAGCAGGAAATGCGTACCATGGTTCGGCACAGCCGTCAGGAAGAGGGCAACCTCCGCTACGACCTGTTGCGTGAGGAGAAGGAGGGTGTGCTGCGCTTCCACATTCAGGAGCGCTACCGCGACATGAAGGCCGTTGAGGCTCACCGCGCAAGTGCCCATTACCAGGCATACCGCGCCAAAGCTGGCGACTGGTTCAGCGAGGCTCCGCAGGTTACGGTGCTCAATGATGTAGACGTCGCTGGCTGACTTTAAATGTTGTTGTGTGCGAGATCTGAGCTGTGAGAACGCTGCATTCTTTGCTCGGTAATGGTGCTTTGAGAGCATCGTCAGTTCTCGCGGCACATGTCGAACTGGGGTATACCTCAATTGGGCGTCAGACTAGAGCCCTAAAATACGACGAACACGGCAAAAAACGAGCCCATCTCTGCGCTTGACTCAAGCTCTTGGAGCCCAGCTTGACGCTTTGCGCGGCTGTTCTAACTCTTGAGCACTGGTGTAACTTGCTGGCTGAAGGAGCGCCGGTGCAGATGCGTGGCCGCTGGCACTCCCGCCGAGGGGAGCCAACACAACCGCCAGGTGACCTGATCCACTCAAGCCGTCCGCCCGCTGCCCTACCCGTCTCCCCTGACTGGTTTCAAGATCCTTTAGGCTGATGGGATGACCGGTGCAACTTTTTCTTACGATGATGTAATCCGCGCCCATGAACGGCTTGTCGGTATAATTTCCCAGACGCCTGTGCTGACCTCCACCACCGCCAATGAACGCTTGGGGGCGCAACTGTACTTCAAGTGCGAGAACTTCCAGCGGATGGGAGCCTTCAAGTTCCGGGGAGCCTACAACGCGCTCGCGCAGTTCACGCCAGAGCAGCGCCGCCTGGGTGTGGTGGCGTTCTCGTCGGGCAACCACGCCCAGGGAATCGCGCTGGCGGCAAAGTTGCTCGGCATCCCGGCGGTCATCGTGATGCCGACCGACGCCCCCACCATCAAGCTTGAGGCCACCCGGGGATACGGGGCGGAAGTGGTACTGTATGACCGCGCCACCGAGGACCGGGAGGCCATCGGTCAGCGCCTCGCTTACGAGCGTGGCCTGACCCTGGTTCCACCCTACGATCACCTGCAGGTGATGGCTGGTCAGGGCACGGTCGCCAAGGAGTTGTTCGAGGAGGTCGGTTCGCTTGACGTCCTGCTTGTTCCACTCGGCGGCGGCGGTCTGCTGTCCGGCTGCGCCACCGTCGCCAAAGCCCTGCACCCTGAGTGCCGGGTGATCGGGGTCGAGCCAGAGGCTGGAAACGACGGCCAGAGAAGCTTTCGCAGTCATCTGATCGTGCATATTGATCTCCCGGTAACTATCGCCGACGGGGCGCAGACCCAGCATCTGGGCCGCCACACGTTCCCCGTGATTCTGGAGCGGGTCGACGACATCGTGACCGCCAGTGACAAAGAACTCGTCGAGGCGATGGCGTTTTTTGCCAGCCGGATGAAGATGCTGGTGGAGCCGACCGGATGCCTGGGTGCAGCGGCAGCCTTCGGCGATCAGCTCGACCTGCGGGGGCAGCGAGTGGGCGTGGTGATCTCGGGCGGAAACATCGACCTGACCCGTTTCAGCAGCCTGCTCCAGGGAGCGTTGTAATGACGGAGATGCGGCTTGTTACGGCAAGTGGCCTGCCCGCGCCGGGCGGGCACTATAGCCACGCCGTCATCGCTGGTGGGCTGGCCTTCATTTCCGGTCTGCTGCCGGTAGATCCTGCGGGCAACGCGCTTGCCGATAAACCGTTCGAGGTTCAGGTGGCACAGGTCTTCCACAACCTGGACACGGTGTTGACGGGCTGCAGAAGCAGCCGCAGGCAGCTGGTGCAGGTCCGGGTCTACCTGACAGACGTGGGTCTCTGGGGACCGTTCAACGCCCTTTACGCCCAGTGGATGAGAGATCACCGACCGGCCCGGTGTATCGTGCCCGTTCCAGTTCTGCATTTCGGTGTCGCCCTCGAACTCGAGGCAGTCGCGCAGGTGTCCGTCCCCGCAGCTCAAAAAGAGTGAGCGTGACCGAATGTACAAGATCTCAATCTGACGAGAGCCGAAACCTCGTGAGAGTTTTCTGACGGTGCAACTCAGAAGCGTGCAATGTCCTCAGCATCCAAGTCCAGCTGTTTGCGGCTCTATAGTTTGCTCATGCAGCCCAACCCGCCGCGCAGGAGAATGGAGCTACCTGCGTCCGCTCCTGACCGCTGGCTCCTGCGCCAGGCGTTTGCGGCGAGCGCGAGCAGCATCGCCATCGCTGATGCCCAGCAGCCGGACATACCCATCATCTACGTCAACCCAGCCTTCGAGCGGCTCAGCGGCTACCCAGCCGCAGAGGTCGTCGGTTCCAACTGCCGCTTCCTGCAAGGTGAAGACCGCGATCAAGACGCTCGGCGTAAGATCCAGGAAGCTGTGCAGCAGGGCCGAAGCACCACCATGGTGCTGCGCAACTACCGCAAGGACGGTACGCTGTTTCACAACGAGCTGACCCTTAGCCCCATCCGTGACGCGGCGGGGACCCTCACGCACTTCGTGGGCTTCCAGACCGACGTGACCGCGCGGGAACGAACCTCCAGCTTGATGAACCGTCTCCAAGGCATGACCCAGGCTCTGGCTGCCGTTTTCACACAGGACGAGGTTTTCAACCTGGTTCTACGTGACGCCCTAGAAGCCCTGGGCGGTATCAGCGGCGCAGTGCTGCTGGTGCAGGGCGATCAACTTCATGTCGCGGCCCGGCGCGGTCACGATGAGGCCAGCGTCTGGCAGGCCAGTGCGCTGAGTGACTCGCGGCCTAGCCCGGACGCCCTCCGCGCCAACACGCCGCTCTTCTTCAACGACGTAGGCGATCTGATCCGGGCTTACCCTGAACTTGAAGCCCAGACCTGCGGTATAGCGGCGGTCGCCAACGCGGTGCTGCCGATGGTCGAGGGTGGCCAGCCGCTGGGCGTGATCGTGTTGGACTTCCGTGAGCCGCATCACTTCACCCCCGACGAAAAACGCTTCCTGCTGACGCTGGCGGGGCAGTGCGCCCTAGCGCTCGACCGGGCGCGGCTCTGAAGCAACTTGGAGCGGCAAGTGGAGAACCGCACTGCTGAACTCGAAGCTTTCGTGCACTTTACCGAGCTGGCCGACGGTGAGACGGACGTGCTGGCCTTGGCCGCGCGGGCTGGGGAGGTCTTGAGTCTCCTGTTTGCCGACTGCACCAACTGCTACTACGCGCTAGAAGACGGGGCCTGGAAGCTCAAGGTGTACAGCAGCGATCTGGAAGCTGCCCCAGACCTGCTGGCCTCACTCAAGGCTGGGCTGCCGCTGGATACGCCGGTGTTCGCCCGGCTCATGCAAACTGGTGAGCCGGTGTTCGTCGATGCTTGGGACTCAGAGCGCGAACAGATCGCCATGACTGAAGTGTACCAGAGTGTGAGCACTTACCCGCTACATGTGGACAGCACCATACGGGCGATCTTCGCGCTGGGCCTTTCACACTTGTCCGCCCATCAGCAAGCCGTGTTCCGCTCAGTGGGCCGCAGTCTCAATCTGGCGCTCGAGCGTACCGAGACCGCCCGGCGTTTGACGGCTCAGCGTGACCTACTTCGGGCCTCCAACGAGGAACTCGAAGCCTTCACCTACTCGGTTTCGCACGACCTGCGGACCCCGGTGCGGCACATCCTCAGCTTCGGCGGTTTGCTGCGCCGTTCACTGCCGGGGCCACTGGGTGAGAAGACCGAGCGGTACTTCAAGATCATCGAAACCGCAGCGGCCCACCTGAACGAACTGATCGACGTCATCTTGGACCTTTCGCGCACGTCCCGGCGGCCGCTGGAGGTGAGCAGGGTTGACCTGGGACGGCTGGTGGACGCGGTTCACAAGGAGCTGGGCGTGACTGTTCCCAACCGCCAGATCACCTGGCAGGTGGCCGAGCTACCGACAGTGATGGGTGACGCCAACCTCTTGCGGCAGGTGCTCGTGACACTGCTGAGCAACGCCGTCAAGTACACCCGCACCCGTGAGCAGGCGGTCATCGAGGTCTGGGCTGAGGAACAGCCGCAGAGCTGGACAGTGCTGGTGCGCGACAACGGGGTAGGCTTCGATCCGCAGTATCAGGGCAAGTTGTTCTCGATGTTTCAGCGCCTGCACAGTCAAGAGGACTTCGAGGGAGCAGCGGTGAGTCTGGCCAACGCCCGGCGGATCGTGACCCGGCACAGCGGCGTGGTCACGGCGAAAGGTCAATTGGACGAGGGGGCGACCTTTGGCTTCACCCTCCCCAAAGTTGACCTGACCGAGTCCGCTCGCTTGACCGATTTGACGTGACCTGAAGTTCAATTAATTTTGTGCAGGTGAAGTTGAGCCTCGATCATCAGAGATGCGGCGATGACCCATTGCAGAACGCTCACGACCGAATTTCAGAAGGAGACTGCACAGCTCAACCAACGGTCAGAAATGACAGTTACTTCAACCTCCCGAGATCCCGGAACCCGTGTTGTCGCTGCAGTCTCACGAAAACACCAAGTAGGGGAATTTCCCCGTGTCGATCCACCTGGCGGTGTAAAACAGCGCTGTGTGGAAGTCTCCACGCCCCAAGCTGAAGAAGCTCACCAGAATCTCGGCTTCACTGCTTCCTTGACCCAACAGATCAATCAGGTCACTGACCTGGATGCGCATTGTCTGAATGCAGGGCCGCCCGCTGCGCTGCATTACGTTCATCGCTTCAGGGTAGCAGCCCAGCGGCGCTCGGCGTAACCCTTCGTCGGCACCGTTGGCAGGGAAAGTCAGGCTTGACGCCAGTCTTGCAGCGTCAGACCCGGCACCCGGATGAACTCGGCGGTGTTGTTGCTCACCAGGGTCAGGCGGCGAACCAGCGCTGTTCCGGCGAGTTGCAGATCAAACGGCCCAATCGGTGTGCCGAGTCCGGCCAAGTGGGCGCGGAGCTGTCCGGTCGCCACAGCATCAGGCGCGGTGTACTCCAGAACGGTCACGTCATGCTGGAAGGCGGCCCAGATCTCACCGAACTTCTGGCGGGCAGCCGGTTGACGCGCGAAGCCGTACTCGATTTCCATGACCGTCACGCTGCTGATGGTCAGCTCAGACGGGGCCACCTGACCGAAATGGGTCAGTACGCTGGGATGCTGCCGGAAGAAGTCGCTGACGGTATTGGTGTCCAGCAAGTAATGCATTAAAGCAGGTCACGTTCCGGCATGGGCAGCACGTCGCTGCAATCCAACTCGAAGGCCTGTTCATCGTACTGACCAGACTTCAAGCCGTCCCGAATGAAGGCTTGCAGGGGAGCGCTCCAGCTGGAGTGCTCGCCGTAATGGAGTGGCACCAGTTTGACAGCGGGCTTGCCGTTGCGGGCGATGATGATGACCTCGCCCTCTTCAGCAGCGTCCACCAGCTTGCTAAAGCGGTTTTTGGCGTCGTACAGGTTGACAGTTTGCATGGGTGGCTCCTCTGAAGGTAGGAAAAGGCCAGGTCAGGCCAGGCTTAACCCACTCAATGTAGCACGCTCACCCTCGGATTCGGATGGCCAACCCAGTCTTTTGCTGCTTCAGCGTTCTACTCTTGAGATTCAGCCCGGCGCGGCGGCTGAGATGCTCTTCCCATCTGTCCTGTGCCCGCAACTGCGTGAGGTCAAGCAGTTGCGGAGAGTTGCCAGCTCGATTTTCGGTTGTGTTGCCTTAATCAGATTGGAGTAGGCTGACCACCGTGACCGAAGGAACGCCCTACCGCCACCGGTTTTCGACGGTAATCATCCAGCACACCATCTGGCTGTACCATCGCTTTCCCCTGAGCTATCGGGACGCACAGGAATTGCTGCATCAGCGCGGCATCCAAGTCAGTATCGTCGTGAACGGACGCCCTTGAGGACGCCACTCCTCCACGAAACTCTCCGCGAATGGTGTATCAAGTTCGGCCTTCTCTTTGTGGCAGATCTTCGTCACCGCGAACCTCAACGGGTTCGCGGTGGTATCTGGACGAGATGTGCACGACGATGGATGGCGTTCGTCACTGGCTTTGGAGGGCCGTGGACGAGCACGGGTACGTACTCGATATTCTGCTTCAATAGCGCCTAGATACTGCAGCTGCCAAGACCTTCCTGACCAGATTACTGGGCGAATACGACGTTCCAGAGGTGATTCACACGGATCAGCTCCAGAGTTACGGAGCGGCCATCCGGAAGCTCCTGAGCCTGACTGACGTCGACCACCAGCACGTCATCTCTACGGCGCACTGCAACAACATCATCGAGCAGCGGGCAGGCCCCACACGTGTGTCCGTTCATGACGATACACCCGTATGGGGCTATTCCTCCCGTTCTGCCCAACACAGGAACATCGATCTACACGGCGACAAGAGCGCAGCGGGCAGGCATCCTCATGGGCGTCCGTTCTGCCCAAGAAGTCAGCAGGGGTTCAGACGAAGGAAACGCGCTCAAGAATTCTTGGGCCACTGTCAGCAGTGGCACTTCGGGAAAGTCGCCGTAATCACTTGTATTAAGGGTCAGCAGGGTGTGGCCGAAGGTGCTGGCGTGCGCGCCGATCAGAAAGTCGGTCAGCATGCGCCGGGGCAGCCCTTCCCCACTCACCTGACGGCGGGCGCTGTAGGCGGCGTGGGCCTCGCCTGCCCGCTGCCAGGCACTCAGCGGCATCTGCGGATCGGCGCTGACGCCGTAAGTCCTCAGGCAGCGCCTCTAAATCGGGATAAAAGCCGTACAGTTCGGCGTACACCGCCCCGCAGATCACCAATCTTCCCTGAGCGGCCAGCTTATCAAGCGCGGCAGCCAGCTTCGGCGCGGTGGGTTCGGCGTTCCACAGCGAGAGCAGCACATTGCTGTCGAGCGCAGTGCTCAAGTCTCATCCACCGAAAGGTCGGTGAGTACCGTGATACGCGGGTGCACTGGAGCCGTGTCCAAAGCTGCCCGATCTGCCGGGTCGTGCCGGAGTTGGTCGATGACGCGCTGGGCGTCTTGCCTTGCTAGCTGCTTGGCGAGGCCGATCATGCTTTCAAAACTGGGCGTATCGCTTTGCGGATACAGCACCACCGCGCCGCCTTCTAACTCAAAACGCACGCGGTCGCCATCATGTACGCCGAGCCGCTCACGGATTTCGCGCGGCAGCGTCACTTGCCCCTTGCTGGTGATTTTGGCGGTGATAGAGGTCATTTGTACACCTTACAAGAGTTCCTTACTAAGTCTCTTTTACGCTCGGCCAGCGAAACGGGCGAACCCGGCTCGGTTTCGTGATGATATAAAGAAAGAAATCTTTATATCTTTCTTTATATCATGCCCAGATGCTCCTCTAATGCCCTTTGCACCACATCCTGAATCTTGACGCCCTCCTCAGCGGCGTACACCTTCAAGCGGCGCTGCAAACTGCGCGGCAGACGGGTGTTAAATGATTCGAGGACGTCCGTTTCTTCGGTCTTCAGCGGGACGGGATCGGGGACGTGTACCTGCACCGGCGTCTCCTCCTGACTGCCCATGCGCTGCTTCATGGCCGCGCCGATACTCACACCCTTCTTCCGGTCCCCCGTCATGCCAACGCCCCCAACAATGCATTGTGGTACTCGCTCAGATCGTCGGGTAAGGTGCCAAAGGCCCGCTCGTATTTGATGAGATGTGGAATGACGCCGTACACCGGCAAGTCCTCTTCTTCCAATGCCAGCTTCATCTCCCTACCGAGGCCGCCCCTTGCTTGGGTCAGTAAAATGCCCCAGGGGCCACTGAAGCCCGAAGCCATCAGTGCGTCGAGCGTCGGAACCAATCGGTCTGCTTCTAGGGCGTTGCATTTGGCGACCACCAGCACACGGGTCGCCAGCCGCGCCGCGTCACCGAGCGCACGAGGATCGTTGGGCGGCGTGTCAATGACCACCCAAGCATGTTTGAGGGCCGCAGCCTGCTTCCCTTCCGGGTAAACGGGAAAAGGCAAGTCGCCCGCCGCCCGAGCCCACGCGCCTGCGCTGCCTTCCGGGTCTTTATCCAGGATGCACACGTCTTTGCCCTGCGCAGCCAGCAGCGCCGCCGTGTAGATCGCACTGACCGTTTTGCCGACGCCACCCTTGCGCGAAAGTACTGAAATCCGTTCTGTCATAAAGAAAGCTTACTTGAAAGAAAGATAGAAAGAAAGTCATTTTGAATGATTGAAAGCTACCACTAGGGTGCCGGATCGGGGCAGCAGGGTGGGGCCGATGACGAGCGGCGTATCTGTCGGCTTTTGGCTCACAAAATTTCAAACCCATGTTGGGGCGGAGATCGTCTGCGCTGCTCAAGCTGTACGTAGCGTCTCGACCGGGCAGGGTGCTGTCACCTTCCCCCGGTGAAGTTCAAATATCAGCTGCGTCCGCTGTGTCCACTTCAGTCAGTCAATGGGATTTTGGTCGTCATGTTCAACAAAAACGAACCATAGAGACTGATCGCTGTCACAAGAGTAGAGAGCGGCTGGCTGGCACTGCATTCTGCTGGCGTCAGAGGGCAGAGGTCAAAAGATCAGGCTGTTGGCCTACGGAACCATCATTCAGCTTAGGAGACAATAAAGCCATGTCGGTTCTGTCTGTATCTAACTTAATCCCTCAGCCTGTTCAACTCGTCTGGTTTAAGAAAGACCTGCGAATCAACGACCATGCCCCGCTGGTGGAGGCCGCCGCACGCGGGCCGGTCTTGCCGCTGTACATCTACGAGCCGGAGCAACTGGCCCATGAGGAATTCGCCGGACACCACCTGATGTACCTCAACGACTGTTTGCACGAACTCAGTGAGCGGCTACGCGAACTCGGCACGCCGCTCATCGTGCGAGTGGGTGAGGCGGTCAGTGTGATGGAAGCGCTGCGGGAGGAAGTCGGCATCAGCGGCATCTGGGCACACGAGGAAACCGGCAACGCCGTGAGTTACGCCCGTGACCAACGGGTGCGGGCTTGGGCGCGAGAGCGCAGCATTCTTTTCCACGAGTTGCCGCAAAACGGCGTGGTGCGCCGCATGACCAACCGCGACGGCTGGGCTGACACTTGGGAAGAGCGACTAGGGTCGCCGCCCTTGCTGCCGCCCACTGCTTTGATCGGTACGGCTCTCGCGGTGCAGGGCTTGCAAACCCACGCGGAGCTTGGCGTCGCGCCCAGCCAACAGACGATCCTACCCGGTGGCGAACGGGCGGCCCGCGATACGCTCAGTAGCTTCCTGATGGTGCGCGGCGTGAACTACATGCGCGAGATGAGCAGTCCCCTGAGCGCTGAAATCGCCTGCTCACGGCTGAGCGCTCCGCTGGCCTTCGGTACGTTGTCACTCAGGGAAACGCTGCACGCCACTCGGCAACGCTTGGCCGCCGTTAGCGGAGATCCTGCAACCGACCCGCGCTGGGTCAGGTCACTCAGGAGCTACGAGAGCCGCTTACACTGGCACTGCCATTTCATCCAGCGGCTGGAATCTGAACCAGAGATGGAATTCCAAAATCTCAATCGGGCCTTTGACGGCCTGCGCGAGCATGATTGGAACCCTGAGTTTTTTGACCGCTGGGCACACGGGCAAACCGGCTTCCCACTGATCGATGCCTGCATGCGGATGCTGGTGGCGACCGGCTGGCTCAATTTCAGGATGCGGGCCATGCTGGTGAGTTTTGCCTCGCAGCACTTGTGGCTGCACTGGCGGCCCACCGGTGTATTTCTGGCGCGGCAGTGGCTTGACAATGAACCCGGCATCCATTGGTCACAGATGCAGATGCAGAGCGCGGTGGTGGGCATCAACCGTGTCCGCATCTACTCACCCACTCGTCAGGCCAAGCAGCAAGATCCAGCGGGGGAGTTCATCCGCTGCTGGGTGCCGGAACTGCAGGACGCGCCCAGTGATTTCATTCACGCCCCTTGGGAGTGGAGCGGGTCGAGCCGCCTGAACTACCCGACTCCCATTGTGGACGAGGGAAAAGCGGCGCGGGCTGCCAAAGCCAAAATCATGGCAGCCCGTGCTCAGCCTCAGTTTGAACCTGAGTCGCGGCGGGTCTACGCCCTGCACGGCAGCCGCAAGAAGGCAGTCATGCGGGCGGAGCGAGTAGCGCGAGGCTTGCCGCCCAAGCCCGTCAAGGTGACGTCCAAACCGCCGAAACCCATGCTGGTCAGTGCCGCTCAGCCCGCCCTCTTCGGCGGCGCTCAAAGCGTTGGTAAGCCCATTCATATCGCAGGCCTGCCAGATTCTTGGCGAGAAGCCCTCGCCGCCGAGTTCGCCGCACCGTACTTCCACGCTCTTAAAGACTTCCTGGTGCGCGAGCGGGCCGAGCATGCCATTTACCCGCCTGCGCCGGACGTATTTAGCGCCTTGCGGTTGACGCCACTGGAAGAGGTGAAGGTGCTGATTCTGGGGCAAGACCCGTATCACGGACACGGTCAAGCCCAGGGTCTCTCGTTCAGCGTGCGGCCTGGCGTGCGGGTGCCACCGAGTTTGCAGAACATCTACAAGGAGCTTCACGACGACCTCGGTATCACGCCTCCCCGAAATGGCGATCTGACGGCTTGGGCCACTCAGGGTGTGCTGCTGCTCAATGCCGTGCTGACGGTGCGGGCGGGCCAACCCAACAGCCACGCGAATCAGGGCTGGGAGCCGCTGACCGACGCCGTGATTCGGGCGGTGAACGCTCAGCCGCAGCGGGTGGTGTTCGTATTGTGGGGCGCGTATGCCCGCAAGAAGGCAAAACTCATCACGGCCCCGCAGCACGTCATTCTGGAATCGGCCCACCCTTCGCCGTACAGCGCTGAGCACTTCTTCGGGATCCGCCCGTTTTCCAGGGTGAATGCTGCGCTCGAAGAGGCTGCGCGCGGGGCGGTGGTGTGGTCTGCCTGAGCAAATTGCGCTGGTCTCAATTCCTGAATTCCGTGCAGTAGGCCATTTTAGAGGTAAGTTCGCTGAAATCAGGGAGTGCAACACCGTCTTCGACATCATGTTTTAGGGCGTTAGGCCGAGTCGCTCACGCAGTGGGTGGCCTCCGAGGTCGGCCGGACGATTGTGGATGAAGACTTCCGGCCGTGTGGGCGAGCGGGAGCGCTGGAATCAGGCAGTGGCTGAGCGGGTGGCCGTGCTGGGCCGGGAGAGGCTGGCATGATCAGCCCAGCTCCCTGTTCTCAGTCTGGCGATCTGGTGAGGTGGCGGGAGATGTTCAGCGGCCATGAGGCCGGGGCGTCGTTGAGGAGGTGCGGACAGCTGAGGGCGTTACCTGGTACATGGTGTGGCCCTAGTGTGAGCGGCAACCCGCCAAGACGATCGTCGAGCGACGCCTCAGCGCTGCAGGGGACCGGCGCACGGGGGTCGGCAGGGCGGCTCCCATGCACGAGCCTGCTCTTGATCGGGGTGCGGAGTTTAGAATCGGCGACGCGGTCACGTGGTTCGAAGGCCGCAACGCCCGCTAGCGCCGGGGTGTCGTCGAGATGATCTGACACGAAGCCGGGTTCGGGCACAGCTGCCAGGTGCGCAGCCTGACTGCGAACGGCCAGCCCGGAAAGCAGACCCGCCAGTTCGTGGAGGCTGAGCTGCAAGCCCCGCGTGAACTAGAAACGAACCTGCTGCCGCCGGACGAAGTGGCCCGGCGCATGGCCAAGCTGCAAAGGCAGTTGAAGCTGTGACGCTGTCTCCCCGCGCCTTCCGTCGGATTCGTGGGTCAAGGTGCCGGGGTGTAATGGAGTTTGATGAAGAAAATAATTTTCAATCCCTACGCGTAATGGAGAAAAAAGTTATCTTTACGTCACGCAACCAAAACGTACACTTTCCCAATTCCGGGCCGGGTGACTCTTAGTTTATTGCGGTACTCAACGTACTTGGAGGAACAGAGTCTATGTCTCACTTCCGTTTGTCCGCTTTGAGTTTCCTGACTCTAATCCTGACCCTGGCCGCTTGCAGCACCTCACCGACACCAGGCTCAAACTCATTGAGCAGCCAGGCGCTGACCTGCGCGGCCTGGAATGCCACGACCGCCTATACCGCCAGCGCGGGCGGCATCACCTATAAAGCCAACTGGTGGACGCAAGGTGACGCCCGTGCGATCCACAGTGGCCCGTCCGGCAGTGGCCAGCCCTGGGGTGTGGTCAGCGGTACGTGCGGCACAACCTTACCCGGTGGCGATACCACCGCGCCCAGTGTCTCGCTGAGCGCGTCTCCGAGCAGCGTCACCACCGTAGGCAACGTCACCCTGAGTGCCTCGGCGAGCGACAACGTTGGGGTCAGCAAGGTCGAGTTCTACAGCGGCACCACTTTGCTGAATACCGACACCACGGCACCTTACACCGCGTCCGAAGCGGTCACGTCTGCCCAGAACGGCACACGCTCCTATACGGCCAAGACCTTCAAGGCAGCCGGCAATACCAAATCCGCTTCGACCAGCGTCACCGTCAATATCTCCAGCGGCACCGGAACCACTCCACCGCCCACGGGTGGACTGAAACGGGTGGCGTACTTCAGTCAATGGGGTATTTAACCAGTTGTGCGGGTTAAGCAGTCGGGGGTGAGGGTGCGCCAGAAGCGCATCCTCAGGCGGTGCAAACCCTTCCCTCAACGGTTGACATCATCACACACCTCTTCGTTCAAATCGATGACCGCTTAGGGGGACTTGGACAGCATCCGCTGTCCAAGCTGCATCCCAGTGAGATCGTGACCCTCGGCATGCTGTTCGGCCTGAAATGTATTGGCTTCAAGGCGTTTTACCGCTGGCTGTCCCGTGATTACCTTGCCCTTTTTCCCAGGCTGCCTGAACGTTCTCGCCTTTCCTGACTGATCACGAAACACGCAGCGCTGTGTGCTAACTTCCTGGGCGATCCTTCGTTTTTTGTCGTGATAGATAGCTATCCGGTTGAACTTCTCCACCCTAGGCAGCAGGGACGAGCACAGCATTCACTCGTCAGAAAGAGCAAGGACAAAGGGCGTTGGAGTGTCGGCATCAAATGGTGTTGCGTTCTGAACGACCTCGGTGAGGTCGTGAATTTCAGCTGGGCACCGATGAACCGTCACGATCAGGTGTTCTATCCCCTGGTCAAGGCCGTCGGTGAACAGGCCATCGTGCTGGCCGATTGGGGATACCGAAGCGCAGAGAAAACCTTGGTTCCAGCGAATCTCAAGCTTTGCAAGAAGGGAACCTGGAACGAACGGATGCAGGTGGAAACGGCGTTTTCCTTACTGACCAGGGTGGTGAATCTCAAACGAATGGATCACCGCCGTGAGGCGTACCTCACGGCTCATCTCGCATATGTGGCCGCAGTCTTCAATGTCCTGCTGGCCTGGTCACGCGAATGGTTCGGCTGGGTCAGCGAAGATGTTTTTAAGATGCACTTGGCGACCTTTTCGCTCCGAATCTCAAAACCCGCACAACTGGTTACTACGGACCGCTGACAGGAGAGTCCATCTGGCGTCTGCGGACCCGTGATCTACTGGACGAGAGTCTGGATGACGACGAGTTACAGCAGCGCTACGCCGACCGGCTCAATGCAGGCGGAATGTGGATGGACGCGGCGGACAACCTGCATCTCACCGAGATTGGGAGATACGCCATCGGCTGCGTCGGCCCAGCCAACCGTTCGTACCAGCGTGTGCGATCTGTACTGGCCCGATAACGTGATTCCAGGTTCGGACAACGCGCTGTACGTGATGGTCAGCCAACTGCCGACGGCACCGCCCCTGGGTGAGAAACAGCGTCAGCCCAGCTTTCCGTTCCTCGTGGTCCACTTCTGGCCGGAGACTTCACGCCGATAAAACCAGTGTTGAGGAACGGTCCGCGTTCAGCGGGTCTGGGTCACCTTTTGCAGCAGTGGTGGGGCATCGGGATCCAGACCCCGGTGCAGCGCCAGGTGCGCGGCGAACAGGTAAAAGGCGAGCGCACTCGACACCGGGTTGGTCAGGGCGTGTCCGGTGTCCGGGGTGGTCAGGGTGCTTCCCTCAGCAGGCCCCAGTGTGCGCAGGTCCGCGCCGCCTCGGGACAGCTCTGCGTAGGCCTGCGCTGTGGCGTCCGCCGCCGCATCCGTAGATTGGAAGCCCAGAATGGGAAGGCCCTCGGCCAGCAGACGCTTGGGGCCGTGGCTGAACTCGGCTGCCGAGTATGCCTCGGCGTGAATGCCACACGTCTCCTTGAGCTTCAGCGCCGCCTCCTGCGCCACGCCGAAGTGCAACCCACGGGCCAGCACCAGCAGGTTGCTGGCGAAGCGGTAACGCGCCGCCAGTTCGCGGGCGTCCTCTTCCAGCTCCAGCGCAGGCTCCAGCAACTCGGGCAGCCTGGGCAGCATCTGGGCCAGGGCGGTGTCCCCGCTCAGATCGGCGATCACGGGCAGCAAGGCAGTCAGCTCTTGGTGGCGGCCACCGCCCGCTCCTCGCCGCAACGCAGTGGAAGAACAAACTCCGCTTCATGGGCGAGGGCGCTGTCCTCGACATTCACCAGGGCAACCGTGGTGGCCCCGCCTTCCCGCGCCATCCGCACGTTTTCCACCACGTCCGGGCTGGCCCCACTCTGCGAAACGGCAATCACCAGTGCGCCGCTCAGGTTCAGGCGCGCTCCATATAGGGTGTGGACACTCGGCCCCAAGCTGGCAACCGGAAGGGCCAACTGCGTTTCCAGAGCGTACTTGAGGAACGTGCAGGCGTGATCGCTGCTGCCCCGCGCCACCGTGACGGCGTAGGCCGGGCGGCGTTCACGGAGAGCAGACGCCAGGGCCTTACTCAGGGCCGCGTTTTCACGGAATTGCCGGGCAATGACCTGGGGGGCCTCACGGGTTTCTTGAAGCATCAGGGGATCGGTGATGGTCATGGCTGTCCTCCAGGAGGAGCTGTATGGCGGTTTTTCAGGGGTTGCAGAACGAATCAGGATGTCGTTGTCGTTGGTATCTCGTGACGCGACGCCATAAGGAGAATTCATTTAAATTCGTAAGGTGCTGCCGAGAGAAAGGCGACGTACCACTTCTAAGCCATCCACATGCAGGTATTCGCTGTAAGGGCGCGTCTCAAAGCTTTAGGCAGTGACAAATGACTGTTTAGAGCATTTGTCCGAAGAGAAGTCTGAGCAAAAAGCACGCTTAGCCGTCCATCCTCCCAAATGCTCTCTACTTCACTCCCGTTGGTTCTTGGGCAAAGCAGCACCATTATGCGGCCTGCCCGCTCGGTCAAAAAAGAGCTTCTTTTTTTGACAAATGCTCTACAGCACGTCGTCGCGGATGCAGGCCTTGAAGTGGCCCGGCGAGACTTCGCGCAGCTCCGGGATCACGTTGGCGCACTCGGCAATGGCGTAGCGGCAACGGGTTCTGAAGACGCACCCGCTCGGCGGGTTGATCGGGCTGGGAATGTCGCCTTCCAGGATGATGCGCTGGCGCTTGACGGTCGGGTCCGGTACTGGGGCCGCCGACAGCAGCGCCTCGGTGTAGGGGTGCTTGGGATTGCGGTTGAGTTCGCGGCTCGACGCGATCTCCATGATGCGGCCCAGGTACATCACGATGATCCGGTCGCAGATGTACTCGACGACCGCCAGATCGTGCGCGATAAACAGCACGGTCAGG
Source organism: Deinococcus psychrotolerans (assembly GCF_003860465.1). Taxonomy (NCBI): domain Bacteria; kingdom Thermotogati; phylum Deinococcota; class Deinococci; order Deinococcales; family Deinococcaceae; genus Deinococcus; species Deinococcus psychrotolerans. Next base: position 378,100 of record NZ_CP034186.1, on the reverse strand, counting down.
CCGAGTTCTTCCTGCAGGTCCTGCATCAGGTTGACGACCTGCGCCTGAATCGACACGTCGAGCGCCGACACCGGCTCGTCGGCCACGATGAAGCTGGGATCAACCGCCAGGGCGCGGGCGATACCGATGCGCTGGCGCTGCCCGCCGGAAAACTCGTGCGGGTAGCGGCGCATGTGCTCGGGGCGCAGTCCCACCTTCTGAAGCAGGCTGGCGATGCGGTCGGTGCGTGCCGAGCCCTGGTGCAGTTTGTGAATGTCCAGCGCCTCGCCGATGATGTCCGAAACCGTCATGCGCGGATTCAGGCTGGCAAACGGGTCCTGGAAGATAATCTGCATCTGGCGGCGGTAATCGCGCATGTCCGACTTGTTCAGCTTGGTCACGTCGGTGCCGTTGAAGATGACCTGCCCGCCAGTCGGCTCGATCAGCCGCAAGATGGCGCGCCCGGCCGTGGTCTTGCCGGACACCGACTCGCCCACCAGTCCGACGACCTCGCCCTTGGCCAGCTCGAACGACACGTCGTTGACGGCCTTGACGTTGGCGACCACCCGCGAGAGCAGCCCGCCCCGGATCGGAAAGTACTTCTCCAGATTCTGGACCTTGAGGAGCGGCGGCGCGGCGGACACGACGGCCCCCGGCACGGCGGAATTGGTGTTGAAGTTGGCGGTCACAGCGTTTCTCCCATGGCGTTCTGGCGCTGCGAAACGGCAGGCCGGGCTTCGTTCTCGAATTCCTTCCAGCGAATGCAGCGCGACATGTGGCCGCCGCCGGTGTCTTCCAGCGCAGGCACAGCCGTGCTGCACGCGGCGATGGCGTACTTGCACCTCGGCTCGAAGGGACAGCCGGGCGGCAAGTTCAGTGGGTTGGGCACGTTGCCGGGAATGGCTTCCAGGCGCTCTTTTTTCTGACCCGGGCCGGTGTGGTACTCGGCGGCATGGTCCACGCGCGGAATGCTGTTCAAGAGGCCCATGGTGTACGGGTGGCGCGGGGCCTGGAAAATCTCGATCACGTCGCCTTCCTCAACCACCCGTCCGCCGTACATCACGACGACCCGGTCGGCCATTTCCGCCACCACGCCGAGGTTGTGGGTGATGAAGAGAATGCTCATGCCAATTTCTTTTTGCAGCTTGCGCATCAGGTCCAGAATCTGCGCCTGAATGGTCACGTCAAGGGCGGTGGTCGGCTCGTCGGCGATCAGCAGCGCCGGGTTGCACGACAGCGCCATGGCGATCATGACCCGCTGGCGCATGCCGCCGGACATCTGGTGGGGGTACTCGTTGACCCGCTTCTCGGGGGCCGGAATGCCCACCAGCCGCAGCATATCGGTGGCCGCCAGCATGGCTTCCTTGCGGTTCTTGTTTTGGTGCAGACTGATTGCTTCGGCAATCTGATCGCCCACCGTGTAGACCGGATTGAGGCTGGTCATCGGTTCCTGAAAGATCATCGAGATGTCGTTGCCGCGAATTTTCCGCATCTCGGCTTCGCTCATGGTGGCCAGGTCGGTGGTGCGGCCATCCTTGCCGGTAAACAGCATCTCGCCCTCGACGATCTTGCCGGGCGGCACGGGAATCAGGCGCATGGCGCTGAGGCTGGTCACGCTCTTGCCGGAGCCGGACTCGCCCACCACGGCCAGCGTCTCGCCTTTGCCGATGTGGAAGGTTACGCCGTCGACCGACTTGACCACGCCGTCGTCGGTAAAGAAGTACGTTTTGAGGTTGGTCACCGAGAGCAGCGTTTCGTTCTGATGGGTCATACTCTCCTCTCCTGTTGCTGTACGAAGACGGCGGCACCGATGAGGCCCGCGTCGGCACCGAGTTTGGCTGGCTGAAGTGCCGGGCCATTCGCTCCGCTCAGAACTTGACCCAATACCTCCCCAGTGAACGGCCGCAGACCCACGCTGCCACCCAGACAGATGGTGTGAAGTCCCAGCAGGCAGTGCGCATCCCAAATTCGGTCGGCAAGAACCGTGAGAGGCGCGCGCAGCGCCGCCTGGGCACGGTCATTGCCCGCCTCCGCCGCGTCCATCAAAGCCGCCACGCTCGAATACCCAGCCCAGTGGGCCACCGATTTCAAACCGCTGCCGGACGAAGCATATTCCAGCGGCGCACCGTTCAGACCACGGGTAAAGCCCATCCCGACGTCCCGTCCGCCAGGTGGATCGTTCAGGTGTCCGCCGAGGATCACGCCGCTGCCGATCCCCGTCGAGACCGTGACGAACATGAAATTCTCCGACGCGGGCGCACCCCGGGCGTGCCATTCACCCAGTGTCGCGGCCCGCGCATCGTTGATGACCGCCACGGGGGCTTTCAGGGTCTGGGTCAGCGTGGCCTGCAAGGGAATGTTGAGCCAGCCGGGCATGGTTGCGGTGTTGATGGCCGATACACACCCGTCATGAACGCGCCCGGTACAGGCAACGGCCACCGTTTCCGGCTGTGGCTGTACCTCGGCGATGAGTTGGCCCAGCCGCTGAAGCAGCCGCTCGGGACCATCGTGGGCCTGGGTGGGCATCTCGCGGCGTGAATGGAGCGACAAGCCTTCGACCAGCGCCACTCGCGTCGTCGTTCCGCCGATATCGACAGCGAGGACTTGGGCTGCCGGCTCAGACACGTACTGCCTGAGCAAACCAGCGGGTTACGACGTCTGGCCTGGTCACCGCACTGCCCACCACCACAAAACTTGCCCCCAGTTGCATGGCCTGTGCCGCGTCTGCAGGGCTGTTCAGTCGACCCTCGGCGGCAAAAGTCAGTCCAGCATCACGCAACTCCCGCATCAGATCCCAATCCGGCCCGGCAAGCTGGCGGCTGTGCGGGGTGTAGCCGCTCATGGTGGTGCTGACGATGTCCGCACCGTGATCAAAAGCGGCCAGTGCCTCGTCCAGGGTGCTGATGTCGCCCATCACCAGCGCGCCCGCTGCATGAACGGCGGCGAACATGTCTGCCAGCGGTTCGGGCCGGGGCAACGCGGTGGCGTCGAAGGCCACGATCTGTGCACCCAGTTCGGCCAGCTTCACACCCTCGGCGGCGGTCGGAGTGATGTAGATGTCGGTGTCGTCCCGGTCTGTTTTGGTCAGGCCGATGATGGGCAGGGAAGTCACGGCCCGCACCGCCACCACATCCTCGAAGCTCTGAATGCGTAGGCCCACCGCTCCGCCCTGCTCGGCGGCCAGCGCCAGCCGACTGATGATGTACGAATCGCGGAGCGGCGAATCAGGATTGGCCTGGCACGAAACGATCAGGCCACCGCGCAGCTGATCCAGCAACCCGCCCTCAGGCATGAACCATAAGCCCCTCGGCTTCCAGAATGGCCCGCACCCGTTCCATTTCCTGGTCATTGAGTGGCAGATTCGGACGGTTCATGTGGTGGTGGGTGATCAGGTTCATCAGGCGCATGGCCGCCTTGAAGCCGCCCACACCTGAGGCTCCGGCGCTGGTACGCGGCGTGCCCTGCAAGGCCACTGCGAACAGCCGGATCAGGCGTTCCTGAATCTGACGGGCCTCGCGCCAGTCCTCGCGCTGGGCCGCGTCGTACAGCGCCACGTAGGCTGCCGGGTCAACATTGCCCAGCCCCGGCACGCAGCCGTGCGCGCCCACCATAAACGCCGTGTCCACCATCAGTTCCGAGCCGGTGAACATGCGGAATTCCGGGTCATCCGCGCACTCGCGGGCCAGCAGGCGGAAGTTGGTGTCGTCGCCGCTGCTGTCCTTGAGGCCCACGATCAAGCCTTCCCGCCGCATCTGGCGCAGGGTGGGGCGCTCGAGCTTGACCTGCACGCACACCGGGATGTCGTAGGCCATGATCGGCAGGCCCACGGCCTCATGCACCGCGCGGAAGTGCTCCACAATCTCGGTCTGGCTGGTGCGGGCGTAGAACGGCGCAGTGACCACCAGGCCGTCGACTCCGGCATCGCGGGCGTCGCGGGCATGGGCGATCACACGGTCGGTGGTGGGGTCAATCACGCCCGCCAGCAGCGGAACGCGCCCGGCCACCTCGTCCACGGCAATCCGCAGCACCTCGCGGCGCTGGGGCGCGTCCATGAACACCACCTCACTGGTGGAGCCGAGCAGAAAGAGGCCATGCACACCGCCGTCCAGCAGGTGCTTGATCACGCGGCGCAGCGACGGCTCGTCCACTTGAAAGTCTGGGGTCAGGGGCGTAACGACGGGGGGAATAATGCCGTGCAGGTTGGCGGGAAAGTCTGTGTTCATCATAAGGAACCTCGGATGGGGTGGTGAGAAAATTACTGCTTGGCTTTAGGATCGAGCGCGTCGCGCAGGCCGTCGCCCAGGAAGTTGGTGGCCAGTACGGTCAGAATGATCAGCAGTCCGGCGGGCATCCACTGCCACACGTAGGCTTCCAGGATGTTGATCTCGCGGGCGCTGCTGAGCAGATTGCCCCAACTGGCCTGCGGAGGCTGCACCCCCAGGCCCAGGAAGCTCAGGCCCGCTTCGGTCAGGATGCCGCTGGCGACACCCAGGCTGACGAACACCACCAGCACATCAATGACGTTGGGCAGGGCGTGCCTGAGCAGGATGCGGCGGTCATTGGCCCCCAGTGCGGTGGCTGCCGAGATGAAGTCCAGTTCGCGCACCGAGAGCAGCTTGGCCCGCACCAGTCGCGCGGCCAGCGGCCAACCCAGCACGCCGATAATGATGATGGTCTTGTCAATGCCGGGGCCGACGATGGCTGCCAGCGTCAGCAGCACCACGATGCTGGGAAAGGTCATGACCACGTCCACGAAACGCATAATCACGTTGTCTACCCAGCCGCCGAAATATCCGGCCAGCGCTCCCAGCGTGGTGCCGATCACCACCGAGATCAGGGTACTGAACAGGCCCACCATCAGAGAGACGCGCCCGGCAGACAGGGTGCGGGCCAGAATATCGCGCCCGGTGGGATCGGTGCCCAGCCAGTGCGCTCCACCGGGCGGCTGGTTGCGGGCCAGCAAATCGATCTCGTCAGGACCGAAGCGGGCGATCAGCGGGCCGAAGATGACCAGCAGCACGATGACGCTCAGCAAAACCAGGCCGACAACGGCCAGCTTGTGGCGCAAGAAACGTTTGAGGGCCATGCTACCGGGCGTCTGGGCGCGGGGCTTGCTGGATTTGGAAGGAGAAATGGTCGTCACGGGTTCAGCCTCCCCAGTTCAATGTCAAGGCGGGCGTTCACGAGAACCGAATCCGGGGGTCAATCAGCCCGTACATCAAGTCGGTGATCAGGTTGGCCAGCAAAATGATGATCGCCAGAATCAGGGTAGTGCCCATGATCATCGGGTAATCGCGTGAGTCGATGGCGTCCAGGTACAACTGCCCGGTGCCGGGCCACGAAAAGATGCTTTCCAGGAACACTGCGCCGCCGATCAGGTTGGCAATGTTGGCCCCGATCACCGTCACGACCGGGATCAGCGCGTTGCGCAGCACATGCTTGGCGATGACCCGGTACGACCGCACGCCCTTGGCCGAAGCGGTGCGAACATAGTCCTGAAACAGCACTTCCAGCACGCTGGAACGGGTGTAGCGCATCAGAATGGCGATGTAGGTGACCGACAAGATCATGGCGGGCAGCATCAGGTGCCGCAGGATGTCCAGCACTCCGCCCTGCCCCGGCGTCTGGTAGCCCCCGGCAGGAAACCAGCCCAGCTTGAGGGCAAAAACGTACATGCCCAGCAATCCCGCCAGGAACGCGGGCGTGGAGATCCCCAGGAAAGCCAGAAAGGTCAGGGTGTTGTCCAGCAACGTGTAACGCTTGACCGCCGCGACGATGCCGAAGAAGATGCCCAGCGCCACTCCCACGGTCATTCCCAGGCCCATCAGCAGCAGCGTGGGCGGCAGGCGGCGGCCCAGTTCGGCCAGCACCGGCTGACCGTTTTTGATGCGGTAGCCCAGATCGCCCTGCACGGCGCGGCCCAGCCACTTGAAGTACTGCACCGGCTTGGACTGATCCAGGCCCAGGTCGACTTTCAAAATCTCGCGCTGCTGGGCGCTGAGGACCTGATCGGGTGGAATGTAGGCGTCCAGCGGATCGCCGGGGGTGAATTGCAGCAGCGTAAAGACCACGGCGCTGATCACCAGCAGCAGCGGGATGCTGATCAAGAGACGGCGGAGGGTATACAGGCCCATACAATCAGCTCCTTACAAAGATGGAGAGACGGCGCGGCAGAGAAAACGCCACGGACAACTGAAACTCTGCCCGTGGCGTCCCCCTACGTCTTACTTGGTGTCCCAGAGGTAGGCCTTGTCGTCGTAGCGGCCACCGCCCGGTGCGGGCGTCCAGATGAAGTTGCTCAGCTTGTTGCTGACGCCGCCGAAGCGCTTGGCGCTCCACAACACGTCCCAGGGAAGCTGCTTGTTGGCCAGGCTGCACATCTCCTGATACGCCTTGGTGCGAGCAGCGGTCGAGGTGGTTTCCTGTCCCTGCTCGAACAGCTTGTTGAGTGCGGGGATATTGACCTTCATGCGGTTGGTGCCGTTGGGCGGAATGAAGTCGGAGTGCATGCTGGGGTAGAGGGTGTCGGGATCAGGGCCGTTGCCGATACCCGCGTAGACCATGGTGAAGTCGTTGCCGCCGGTGGTCTGGTTGTAGGTGGGCACGTCCACGAAACGCGGCGCGATCTTCATGCCCACCTGACCCAGCATCTGCTGGATGGTGACCAGCACGTCCTTGCTGAGCTGATCAGAGTAGTAGGTGATGACTTCCACCGTTCTGGAGTTGTCCCAGCCCGCCGCCTTGAGCAGCTGCCGGGCCTGATCCTGGTTGTAGGCGTAGGCGTTGATGCCCTTGGGCACGTACTTGGTGTTGGTTACCGGGCAGTTGGCCACTTCCGCGCCGCCGCCGTAGAGCTGCTTGACGATGGTGTCGCGGTCAATCGCTTGCAAGATGGCCTGGCGCACCCGCACGTCTTTCAGGACAGGCGAGGCGTTGTTGAAGCCCAGATAGTTGGCGACCTGCGAGGGGCCGCTGATGATCTTGACGGCGTTGCCGCTGAAGGTCTTGGTGTCGTCGAGCGACAGGTACGAGAAGTCGAGGTCGCCGCTCTTGAGGGCCACCACTGCCGCCGCCTGCTCCTTGAAGTAGCGGTTGACCAGCCGGTCTATTTTGGGCTTGCCCCGGAAGTAATCGGGGTTGGCGACGAGTTCCACGTACTGATCGGGCACCAGTTTGTTCCACTTGAAGGGGCCGGTGCCGATAGGGTTGGCGCGCCACCACGCGGCGTTGCGCAGGTCCTTGGGCGCAATCTTGCTCAGCGCGTGCTGGGGCAGGATCATGAAGTTGGTCAGGGCGTCGAGCAGCGCGGCGTTGGGCTTGCTCAGGGTGATGACCACCGTGCGGGCACTGGGCGTCTGAATCTTGGTGATGTTGCCGAACTTGGCGGCAAAACCGCTGCCGGAATCCGGGTTGTTGGCGAGGTCCAGACTGAACTTGACGTCAGCGGAGGTCAATGCCTCGCCGTCGTGCCACTTCACGCCGTTGCGGAGCACAAAGGTATACTTTTTGCCCCCGTCGGCGACGGTCCACGATGAGGCCAGATCGCCGCTGATCGTTTTAAAGGCCGGATCATAGAGCACCAGCGTCGAGTAGTACTTGTTGAGCCAGGTGAAACCCGCCGTGTTGGTCAGTGGATTGAATTGTCCCGGTGCGCCGCCGGGTCCCTGGTCGAAAGCCCCGGTGATGACCTTGTCGGCGGAGGCGCTGCCCAGCGTGCAGAGGGCGAAAGTGAGAGCGAGCAAGGAACGTTTCATCATGGTGGATCTCCTGCGTGTGAACTGGGGCGAAGGGACGGTGGATGGATTGGGTGTTACGGGTGGGTGGATTGAGGTACGGGTTGATCTGGAGTCTGGGGATCGGCTGAGGTCTGGGGATCGAGTCGCTGCTTGATCTGACGAAAGTGGTTGTGCATGGCCTTGGTGAGTTGACTTGCCTTGCCAGCCTGCAGCGCCTCGACGATGGCGACGTGATCCTGAGCGGTCTGTTCCAGGTTCCAGTGGGTCACACCCTCGCTGCCGTGCAGGCGACGGAACACTTCCCAGAACAGTTCGACCAGTCGGTTGAGGAAGGGGTTGTTCAGCGGGCGATACAGCGTCAAGTGAAACTCGCGGTCTTCGTCCTCGAAGGTCTGGCCATCGCAGGCTTTTTTCACCATCTGCTGGGCCAGAATGTCCAGCTCAGCAATCTGTTCGGGGCTGGCCTGGCTGGCCACCATGCCCACCAGCCCTTCTTCCAACGCGGTGCGAACCTGGAGCAAGTCGCGCAGGGACTGACCGTCGCTGGCCAATGAGTACGGCAGGTTCTCGAAAATGCTGTCGAAGGTAAACGCCTTGACGTAAATGCCCTCGCCCTGCCGGGCCTCCAGAATCCCAACCGCTTCCAGCGTCTTGACACCCTCGCGCAGCGAGAGGCGGCTCATGCCCATGTCCTTGGCAAGCTGGCCTTCGGGGGGCAATGGATCGCCAGGTTGCAACTGGTGATCTTCGATGTACTGCTTGATTGACGTCTGGGCCTGTCGGTAAGCGGGGATTCGGGCAGCCATAAACCTCCTGTGGGCGACGCCAGGCCATTCCAGTGCTGGAGTGAATCTGACATCAGATATCTGATAGGTGAGGGAAGTTTACGTGAGCGGTGATGGTTCTGTCAACCACCAGTACCCCCACTCAATTCCTTGAGAACCGCCTACTTGACAGGCGCACTTCATCCAAAGTACAGTTCAAACCACCACAAGTCAGATATCAGATATCTAAGGAGCATCCCAATTTGGTGCATGGCTCCACCACCCGCTCTCTCTTTGGAGGCCCCATGAGGACTATGACCCTGCTTGCCGCTCTGCTGATCACCACCGCCGCCGCACAGACCCAGACCTACCCCGATTTGCCCGCCGGAATCAAGAACGGCGTGGGCGGAATGATCGGCGACACCCTCTACGCCGGACTCGGCACGGCAGGACAGAAGTTCTATGCTCTGAACCTCTTGGACACCGCCAAGGGCTGGACAGAAATGGCCGCCTTCCCCGGCGCAGCCCGCGATCAGGCCGCCGCCGCCGTGGTCAACGGCAAACTGTACGTGTTCGGCGGCCTGGGCAAACCCACGCCCGAGGCGACCACCTCAGTCTTCAATCAGGTTTACGCCTACGATCCGGCGAGCAACGCCTGGCAGGCACTGAATACCCGCGCTCCCCAGGACATCGGCGGCGGCACGGCGGTGGCCCAGGGTGACCGCATCCTGCTGTTCGGCGGCGTCAACCGCAACATCTTTAACGGGTACTTCGAGGACATCGCCGCCGCCGGAACTGACAAGGTCAGAAGTGACGCCGTGGCCCTGGCGTACTTCAGCGGACGCCCCCAGGATTATTTCTTCGGGCGAGAAGTGCAGAGCTACACGCCCGCCACCAACACCTGGCAGTCGCTGGGCACCGCGCCCTTCATTGGCCGTGCCGGAGCCGCCGTCAGCCTTCAGGGCGACGCGCTGACGGTGGTGAGCGGCGAGATGAAGCCCGGACTGCGTACCGCTCAGGCGGGCCGCGCCACCGTGAAGGACGGCGGCGTGACCTGGAGCACGCTGCCCGACTTGCCCAGTGCGGCGAACGGCGCGGTGCAAGAAGGCGTGGCCGCGGCCTTTACCGGCTCCAGCCAAGGAGCGCTGCTGGTGGCCGGTGGAGCCAATTTCCCCGGTAGCACCGTCAAGTTTCAGAGTGGCGTGCAGTACGCCCACCAGGGCCTGACCAAGACCTGGCAAAGCGACATCTACGCGCTGCGCGGCGATAAGTGGAGCGTGGTCGGCCAGTTGCCGCAGGCCCAGGCTTCGGGCATCAGCATCCAGCGCGGCGACGAGGTCATTCTGGTGGGCGGCGAGCTGAAGGGCGGCGACGCCAGCAGCAAGGTCTTCTCCATCTCGCTCAAGGGCGACAGCATCGAGATCAAGGACTGAGCATCTGAACGAAGCGGGGGCCAACTGCTACACCAGTTGGCCCCCGCTTCGTTCATCCCAGCGAAACCTCGCGCTCCTGGACGGCGGATTCCTCAGCGGCAAAGACGACATCCATCACTGAACCGGCAAACTCCGGTGTAACTCTGGGAAGCTGACCCCGTTCGGCCCAGGCACGCAATTCCACCCACTCCTGCGCCAGAGCGGCAAGCGTCAGGTTGCCCGGTAAGGTTAATGAAACCGCTTCCCAGCCGTCGTTCTGGCCGATCTCCAGACTGTCGGGCGTGACGCGCAAGCTGCCGCCCTCGCACAGGATGGTGGTGGCGTTGATGGGGCCGCCCTGCGCGTAGCCGTAGCTGCCCACCATGCCCGCGCCGCCGCCCTGGAACCGCAGGAAAATGCTGGACAGATCGTCGGCCTGCTGATCGTGCATATGCGTTCCCATAGCGGCGCTGACCGACTGCACGGGTTTGTCCATCAACCACATCAGGCGGTCCAGGGCGTGGATGCCGGCGGTCAGCAGCATTCCGCCGCCGCGCCCCCGATCCAGGTGCCAGTCGCGGCGGTTGGCCTCCATCCAGCGTTTCTGGAAGACGCTCTGTCCGCTGAGGGGGCGGCCCAGTTCACCACTGTCAATCAATTCCCTGGCCCGGCTGAATCCAGGGAAATAGTGACTGGTAAAGCCCACCAGACACGTCACTCCGGCGTCACGAGCGGCATTCAGAACGGCATGGGTGTCTGTGTTATTGGTGGCGACAGGTTTTTCCAGCAGAACAGGCTTCCCGCTGGCAATGGCTTGGAGGGCCAGTGGGGCGTGGTACTCGTGCGGCGCGGTAATCAGCACGGCGTCCACATCCGGGGCGGCCAGTAAGGCCCCGGCGTCGGCATGAACGCGTCCCCCGTATTGTGCGGCGAAGGCGGTGGCCGTCTCCAGCGATCCGCTGTTGACGCCCGTGACCGTGAAACCGTCCAGCGTGGCGAGGGCCTGCGCGTGCTGATCGGCCCACCACCCCGCGCCGAGAATGCCCACCCTCATGCGTCCATCCAGGTGGCGGCGGCGTAGCACGCGTCAATCACGCGCATGGCGGCCAGATGATCGTCCAGGGAATGGGGGGCCGGGCCGCCCGTTTGAATGGCCTGCACGTTGGCGGCGGCAAACAACTCGTACCGGCGGGCCAGGGGCAGAACGGGCTGCACCCGAGTCCGACCTGCACGGCGGTCAAAGATGGTCAGCGCCTGCCCATCATCCTTAACGGTGAGGTCACGGCGGTGTCCACTCAGCTCAAAGTCGCTGGCGTCATCCACGGCGGCGGTGTACCCCACTTCAATGTGTCCGATCACGCCGCCTGCCGACAGAGTCACGGCGGCGTATTCCTCCACCTCCATCTGGAACAGACGGCGGCTCAGCACGCAGGAATGCACCTGAACTTCCCCGGTGGTGGCCTTCAGGAAGGCGCTGATCCCGTGAATGCCCAGATTGCGCAGCACGCCGCCTCCTGCCACATTCGCTTGCATGACCCAGGGAACGCCCAGCGCCGCGTACCGCTCCGGCGAGCCGTTCACCAACCGGAAGCGCAGGTGCGAGAGGGGGCCTCCCGCCTCAGGCGTGCAGACGTCCCAGAATTCCCCCAGCAGATGGGGCTGCGCCACGGTCACGAAAGCTCCATGCTGCCGGGCCAGTTCGGCCAGTGGCTCCAGTTCGGCGGCGTTGCGGCCCACTGGCTTTTCAGCGGCCACCGGTACGCTAGTTTCAATACAGCGCCCCACCTCGCGCAGCATTTCCTGTGGAGTTCCCAGCACGACCAGCAGTTCAGGGCCGCTCTCCAGAACTCGTTTCAGATTGTCTTCCAGCGCATTCTCGCCATTCTGGAAGGGCTGTCCAACGGCCTCAAACGCCTGAACGTACATACTCCGGTGCCAATGGCCATGATCAAGAAGCGCAATCTGCATAGATCAAGTTATCAGATATCTGATGCTCGGCCAATGTTCGGCACAGCGCTTCTCAAGCCGTGAGATCTCTGCCAGGTCAGAGATGAAAAATGCCGCGTTGCTGCGGATGAACCAGATCGACGTACTCGGGATGTTGCCGAATGTAACTGGCAATAAAGGGACACATCGGAATCGCCAGTCGGCCCATCTGCCGCACGTCGTCCAGCGCGAACCGGGCCACCTGCCCGCCCAGGCCCTGGCCTTCATACTCGGGCTTGATTTCCGTGTGGGGTAGCATCACGGCGTCTCCAACGAGACGGTACTCGGCGAACCCGGCCACCTGACCGTCCACCACCACCTCGTAGCGCTCCCGATCCTCGTTTTTTCTCATCTCTGCCATGACTGGCCTCCATATTTTTCAAGTTGCTACCTGAAACGCTGTATGCGAAATGGGCCATTCCTCCAGGCATGTCTGCTGGGGGACAGAGACGATGATAGAGGAGCGGTTTCCCTTTCTCTTAACTTTTCCTTACCCTGACGGCCCGTGCCCTAAACTGAACCATGACCCAGCACCATGAACCGATCGGTGAGGATCTGCTGCGCGGCAAGACCTACGCGAGCGACGGGATCTCCGTATCCTACGATCCTCCGCGCTGCACCCACGTTGCCAATTGCGTGCGCGGTCTGCCCGATGTGTTCCGCCCAAAGGAGCGCCCCTGGATTCAACTGGAAAATGAGGCGTCTGCCGAGCGTGTGGCCGAGATCGTGCGAACCTGCCCCACCGGCGCTCTGCACTATGCCCTGCACGGCGGACCCCCGGAAGCTCCCGCTGTGCCCACCACGCTGACGCCAGTGAAGGACGGGCCGCTGACCCTGCGGGGTGACCTCGTGATTCAGACCCCCGAAGGTGAGGTGCGGGAAGTGCGGGCGGCGCTGTGCCGCTGCGGCGCGAGCAGCCACAAGCCCTTTTGCGACGGCACGCACGCCAAGATTGGCTGGAAGAGCGACCAGCCCGGCGGTCAGGCTTCCATCGACCAGCGCGGAGACGGCCACCGGGAAGAGGGCCAGCGGGCCGACGGGGCCGAACAGAACTAGAAAAGGTCTCCTGGCGACGCCCACAGCGGAGCATGGCCTGATTCGCATTGGGTTGACCTGCACACATCACGCTTTCACTGAGCGCCGTATCCTCGCTACCGAGATTGCCGCACCAAAAAAGACTTCCTCAGCCCCACTGAACCCATTTTCTGGAGGACCCATGACCCCATCCCACGACGCCTGGCCGCCCCTGCCCCTGGCACCCTGGCAGGACACCATGGAAACCCTGCACCTGTGGACCCAGATCGTCGGCAAGATCCGGCTGGCGCTGACCCCCTGGAACAACCACTCCTGGCACGTCACGCTGTACCCAGGCGCACGCGGCCTGACCACCGGGCCGATGCACCATCCAAACGGCACCTTCGAGATCGAGTTCGATTTCCGCCGCCATCATCTGGCGGTTATCTCGGCCACTGGCGACGAACGCTCCTTTGCGCTGGAAGGGCTGAGTGTCGCTACGTTCTACGAAGCCCTGATGTCGGCGCTGGACACGCTGGGCCTGAATGTGGAGATCCGGCCTACCCCGGTTGAATTGCCTGACCCCATCACGCCGTTTCCCGAGGACCACGCCCACGCGGCGTATGACCCGGAGGCTGCCCAGCGCTACTGGCGGGCGCTCCTCAGCATCCACCGGGTCTTCAGCGTGTTCCGGGCGCGCTTTCTGGGCAAGGTCAGCCCGGTGCATTACTTCTGGGGGGCCGCTGACCTGGCGGTGACCCGCTTCTCGGGACGCACGGCCCCCAAGCATCCAGGCGGCGCGCCCAACTGCGCAGATTGGGTGATGGAAGAGGCGTATTCCCACGAGCTATCCAGCGCGGGCTTCTGGCCGGGATCCGGGCTGGGCGAGGCGGCCTTTTACGCGTACGCCTACCCCGAGCCAGACGGCTTCAGGACGGCCCAGGTGGGGCCAGCAGCAACGTACTACCACGAGGACTTGGGCGAATTCGTCCTGCCCTACGAGGCGGTGCGTACGGCGGCGGATCCGGACGCGGCGCTGCTGGAGTTCCTGCAAAGCACCTACGTGGCGGCGGCGGAGCTGGGCCACTGGGATCGGGCCGACCTGGAATTCGATTCCGACAGGCTGCCACTGTCGTAAAGTTTCTTGTGCGGAGTGTCTGTATGGAGCCTGCAAGCGTCCAGGCACGTTGCTGACCGCACTCTCCTCCTTCTGAATTCATCCCTGATGGGCCACCGGGCGCGCTGGACGGACGCTTGGCCCTGCCGCGCCGGAACCCTATTTCATCTGCCCCCATTTCCCCTCCCAGGAGTCTGATTATGTCCAGCAGTGATCTTCAGTTGACCGGCATCCATCACCTGACCGCCGTGTCCGCCGACATTCGCGAGAACAAACGCTTTTACACCCAGGACCTGGGCATGCGCTTGGTCAAACGCAGCGTCAATCAGGATGACGTCAGCGCCTACCACCTGTTTTACGCCGACAAGGTGGGCACCCCCGGCACGGACATGACCTTTTTCGACTGGCCGGTGGGCCGCGAGGGCCAGGGCAGCCGCAGCGTGACCCGCACCGCCCTGCGCGTCCGGGACGAGCTGAGCCTGCGCTACTGGCAGGAGCGTTTCGAGAGCCTGGGCATCCAGCACGGCGAGGTCACCGACCGCGACGGGCGGCCCACTCTGGACTTTGAAGACCCGGAAGGCCAGCGCCTCACTCTGGTGGTGGACGGTGGGGCGGGTGACCCGCCGGTGCCCTGGGAAAGCAGCCCGGTCCCCGCCGAACACCAGTTGCGCGGCCTGGGGCCGATCACCATGACCGTCCAGAACCTGGCGAACACGGACCGCGCGCTGCAACAGGTCATGAATCTGCGCCCGGTGCGCGAGTACCCTGACCCGGCCAGTCCCGCCCACACCGTGCATGTCTACGAGATGGGTGCGGGCGGTCCCCACGCCGAGCTGCATGTGGCCGTCCGGCCCGATCTGTCCCCGGCGCGGCCCGGCGCAGGCGGGGTGCATCACGTCGCCTTCCGCACGCCCGACGATCAGCAGTACCACGCCTGGAACGAGCATCTCAACCACTTCGGCCTGCAAAGCAGCGGGGAGGTGGACCGCTATTACTTCCGCAGCCTGTACTTCCGCGAGCCGGGAGGGGTGTTGTTCGAGATCGCCACCGATGGCCCCGGCTTTGGGGTGGACGAGGACCCGGCGACGCTGGGCGAGAAGACCATCCTGCCGCCCCGTTTAGAAGGGATGAGAGAACAGATTCTGGCGGGCCTCAAGCCCATCGACTGACGCAGTTTGCGTGATAGCGAGCAGGGCTGGACAGCGGTAGATCATTTCAATAGAAGTCAAAATCCACAGGAGCAATAAAAATGACCCAGCACCCTGTCACCGTCACGGATGCCCAGAGCCTTCAGCAGGCCGTTTGTTGGTGGATTTCCTGCCAGAGCAGGCTGCGTTTTCCAATCAACGTGGGGTCCTTTTGGAGAAGCAGCGCTCCGGTCAGGCAATAGCTGGCGTTTTTGGAGAGGGGCTTGTTCGGCTCACCTGCTGTGTAGCCACGAATATGTCCGTGCTCTGCAAGACTGATAAATGCTGAACGGGGGCAGACTTTAATCCGTGTTTCAGGGCCACACTTCACTTCGTTGCTGGCTCGTTCCCAGGCGGCGGCAGGACTCATGCCCGCGTTAAGGTGATCGAGAGCTTTGCTGGCCATTCGCTCGAAAACAGGAGTCCGCATCATTGCTGTTATTCCGTTGAAAGGTTACGCTGCCGGGCTGGACACTGGCGACCTGCCATCTTTCGTTGAGCCAGGCGCTGGCCTGAGAGTGGCCCTGAACGCTGTTGCTCCACCAGGCACGATGCTTTCGAGCCGAACTGGGAAACGGGGCATGAAGAATGCCTTCCATCTCCTCGTAAGTGAGGGTGAGGCTGTCCTGGGAGGAGCGGCGGAGATGCTCAGCGAGACGGACGTACTTCTGGCTGGTTTTCAGCGGAGGCTTCATAACCCTAGAGACCGGAGCGTCAAGCAGTTTAGGCAAAAGACGGAGAAGCTCTTTGGGCGTCAGGAACGTCTCAAGCTCCGTGGTGAAGAGGGATTTATCGTGCTCTCGAAGCTCAACTTTCAGTGTCCGCATGACTTAACATACTTTAGTAACACTAAAAATTATAGACAGGATAAGGTTAAGGATCTTCCTGTGACAGGTGTACCCCCAACTTGGTCAGATGCCTGCCCAAGATACCAATCTTCACGGCTCTACCCACTCGACCATCCCCACTCACGACCGACGATCTTTTCTAAGAACCACACTGCGAAGCTGGAAGGACATCGTACAGCAGGTAACCTGAAGTTCAGGCCACCTGCCGCCGCTCCTCGGGTTTACTTTGTCAGCAACAGCTTGCCAGAACCCCGCCGCGGGTTGTCACAAGACAAAGTCTTAGGGACGACACTTGGACTTTTAAGCTTAAAACCTGGGCCGATCGAAATCGCAGTTCCTGATTGTTGTTTATTTTTTGAGTAGTATATCTTTTACTACTTGATACGAATAAACATCAGGCGCGAAGTCCCGCGCGCGTCAGACGGCACTAATCCTCTCTTTCCCCCCATTCATAACGGGATGAGCGGGAGGGTAGACTCGTCTATTTCCTCTCGTTTCCCCCATTCATGACGGTATCGTGTTAACAGGCTAAAGCGACTAGACTGGGGTATGTCTAGGGTGCCTGCGATCAGAGAAGCCGAACAGGCCATCACACTGCGTGAGGATCTCAACGTGGGTCAGTTGGGGCTCATTTCGATCCAGCGCAAGATCGCAGAGGATTATGCCCAGTGGAAGGTCGCCTTCAGTCGCAATGGCGTCTCCAGTGAAATCGAATGCAACGGCACCCAGAAATACGGCGTGCCGCACGGCATCGACAACGATACTTATCTGGCCCTTCAGGAACTCTACATTGAGCAGGGCTGCCCGGATGATGGGCTGTTCAGCTTTACCATGTATCGGCTACTCCAGATGTGCGGTCTATTCGATACAGGAGCCAACCGTCAGATGCTACGGGTCAGCTTAGAGCGCCTTAGTTCGACTCAATACTGGATCAGCGGCGCTTGGCGAAGCCACGAGGACGACGACTGGGTCACAGTTAGCTTCCGACTGATCGAAAAGCTGGTCTTCACGCGGGCGCGGCGCGATACCGACGGTGCCAAGCAGATCGCCATCACCCTGCCGCACGAGCTTACCCGCAACATCCATCGATCAGGAGACATTGATCTTCACCCTGCACGCCCGTGAAGAACTTGGCCTTGACGCCCTCACTCTCGGCGATGTCCTTGATGCCATCAGTTTTCCCGATGAGATCACCAAAGACCTTCCCGGTGGAACTCGCGCACCTGGCCTCAATTTTGACCGCTACCTCGGTAAAGTGCGCGTGCGAGCCAAGATTGACTGGAAAGAGCGGTATTACCTTGTCATCACCGTGATGGCGAACTGAAAGGAGGGACGGATGCAGCAATTCACCACTTACCAAACTCAGCAGCGTGGCTTCTCGGTCACGGTCTTCGGTGTGCCGACCACCTTCAGCGCTGACGGTGAGGAACTCGGCTTCGATCTCAAAGTGATGCGCGATCTGGATCTTCTGATTGCCCGAGCTGTTGAGGCCGCTGCACCAAATGTGCAGGTGCTGGAACTCCAGTACCTGCCACTCGCGCCCGCTCCTGATCCGGTCAGCTTGGAACTGCGGCGAGCACTGAGACTGCGGCAGATGAGTGGCGCTCAGGTGGCCCAGCAACTCGGCGTGACGCCGCCAGTGGTGTCACGCTGGCTCAGTCCCGATTACCACGCACACGGGATGGAAACCTTGCGCCGCATGGCTGAGGTGCTGGAGATGGACGTGGAAGTGCGGTTGGTTCCAAAATGCTCAGCTTGAGCTGAGCAGATGCCACGGTGCTGGAGAACTCCACTTAAGGCTTTGCCACCGTCTGGGGCGGCGTGAGTGCGCTCATCTGCCCGCGTTCGTTCACGGCGCGGAGTCGGTACTCGCTGTCCGGGGTGCCCTGGGCATCGGTGAACGATCCGGTGGTGATCAGGCCCGACACCTGCAGCGGCTCGCTGCCCGCCGCATCCAGGCGGTATACGGCCACCGGCAGGCCGGGAGTGGCCGTCCAGGTGACGCGGTTACCGGCACCCGCTTCCAGCGCCTTGACAGCGGCACCCTGGGGCGCTGCCGGAAGGCCCGTGCTGGCGCGGCGGATGACCACCGGTTCAGAGGACGCCGAGACGTTCCCGGCGTCATCAACGCTCTGCACGCTGTACGCGTAGGTCACGCCAGACTCCGCCGTGGCGTCCAGATACGTGCGGGTCGCGGCCTTCAGGCGGCCCAGTTCCACGGGTGCCGAACCCCCTGCGGCGCGCGACACGCGGAAACCGGCCAGGTCCGGGAGGTCGGCCTGCGTCCAGCTGAGTTTCACGCCCTGTGCGCTCACCGTGGAAGGAAGCAGGGTCGGGGCGGGCGGGGGCGTCTTGTCGATCAGCTTGGAGGCAACAGCTGCCGAACGTGCGGACTCCGCCTGGGAAGTATTCAGGGCCGTGACGCGGTAGGAGTAGCGGTTTTGCAAACCGGCGACCAGGGGATCGGTGAAGGTCGTGCCCACGACGGGCGAGGCGTTGACGAGCAGGGAAGGCGCACCCGCCCCGCCGGACTCACTGCGGTAGATCTGGTAGCCTTCGATGTCTTTCTCGCGGTTTGCTTCCCAGCTCAGCGTGATGGCGGCCACACCTGCCGTGATCTTCACGCCAGATGGCGGGGCGGGGGGCCTGGTGTTCACGGGCCGTGCGCCGACGAGACTACTGCGTGCGCCCACCTGCCCACCCGCGTCCCGCGTGACGACGGCGTACACGTAGGGCTCACCGGCACGTCCGGTGGTGTCAGTGTAGGTGTTCGCTCCTGGAGGCAGTGTGGCCAGTGCGCTTAGTGGCTGACTAGGGTCGGTGCCGCGCACGATGATCTGCTGCGTGATCCGGCTGTCTTTCGGCGCAGTCCAGCGCAGGGTCACGGCGCGTTCCTTGACGGTCGCCTGAAGGTCCTCGGGTGCCGGTAGGACGGTGACGGCCTCGGTGGTGACGGTGATTGGGGCCGTCCGGGCGGACTCACGACCGAACAGGTCTACGGACGCCACCTGGTAGCGGTAGGTGGTCTTGGCCTTCAGGTCGGTGTCTTTGAACACGTCACCGCCCGGCGCAGTGGTCAGAAAAAATGGGGTGGGTTGCAGCAGGGCATACGCGCCCGCGCCGCTGGCGCGGTAAATCTTGTAGGCCACCACCAGATTGCTGGGGCCGGGCGGCGGCACGGTCCATGTGAGCTGCACGGCAGCGGGGCCGGGTTTGGCCTTGGGTGTGCTGGGTGCGGGCACAGCGGGCATCGCCCCCGTCTTGAACGTCGCCTCGCCGACCTTTGTTTCATTGCTGCCCACGGCAGTCACGGTGACGGTGTACTGGCCGGGGGACAGCCCTTCAAGGGTCGTCATGATGCCTAGAGCGTGGGCATAGACGGGCCGGGCGACCACGTTCAGGTTGAAAAAGGTTCTCTGGGTCCGTTCCGAGTCGTTTTTTGGGGGTTGTTCGTACACGCTGACCAGTGCATCGTAATCCGCTTTGGACAGGCCGAGCGCGGCGGAATATGACTGGGGAGAAGCCACCGTCTGGTCTCGGGTGCCGCCGGGGCCGTTGATCCGCAGGCGGAAGCCCCTAGCAGGCAGGACGTCGCCGGGGAGCGCCCAGCGCAGCATGGCACCGTCGGGGGTGGGCAGAGCCGCCACGCCGCCTTTGGCCGGACTGCCCTTGGGCGCGGTGCTTGTTTGGGCAGACGCCACGCCCAGAGTAGCCGTAAGGGTCAGTAGAAGCAGGGATATTCGCATGGATGGGGCCTCGTGGGATGGGTTGGTAGGGCTGTTGGGGATGCGGGGGTGGCTTGTGGTGCTTGCCACCCCCGCTGTGCATTCAGAAGTCGACGCGACCCTTGACGCTGAAGGGAAGGTCACCGATGACCGGCAGGGTCACACTGCCCGACGCTGTGCCGTCGATATAACTGCTGGCTGCCGAGACGTACAGGTGTCCGGTGATTGACAGGTTGATGCCCACATCGACCTTGAGGCCGCACGCTCCCGCGCCTGCAGCGGCACCGGCACTGAGGGTCACCGAGGCGTCGAGGGACGTGGGGTCATACACGACGGTGAAGTCCGCGTTCAGGGCCAGGTGCGCATTGGCGTACCAGTACCAGTCGCAGACCTTGCCGGTGCCACTCTGACCCACACTGTAGGCCAGACTGACGCCCACACCCACGCTGATTTGGGTACCGTCCACCATCAGGTAGCCGTTGTACCCCAGTCCATCGGCCCGGCTGGTCGTGGTGTTACTAGAGCCTGCGGTGGCCGCATTCGATGAAGAGTTGGCCGTGGTACCGGAGGTGGCGTCCGTGGTAGTACCGTCCGCATTTTTGACGGCTGCCGTGGTCGTGGTGGTGGTGCTGCCTGATTTGATAGAGAGCAGGCGCACGCTGATCGGGTTGGCTTTGGTGCCCAGGTACACGCGCTGACCGCTGCCGGAAAACGGCATGTACATCTCGGCGTACCCGCTCACGGCGACGATGTTATAGAAGTCGAGTTCACGGTTGTGCGTGCAGTCCAGCCCACCGACCGATGACTTGGCAGCTGGCCCCACGCAGCCCTGCACGAGCAGGTAGCCGCTGTCGGGACTCTCGGGCGGCACGCTCAACAGAATCAGTGCGGCAACCTGAGGTGCCAGGCTCCCCTTGGTCGAGACGGTCGAGAGGTTCGGGCCAGCAGCGCTGGCCGTGCCGGAGGAATAGCTTCCGAGAGCGCCCTGTGCCAGCGGGGTAAAGAGCCAGCCCACGGCCTTGATGGCCACAGTGCCTTCTGAGTCCACGCCCAGCGTGCCCCGGAAGTGGGCGGTGGTACCGTTGTCGATGGCCGTTCCGAACACTGCGCCTGCCTGAATCGCGACGTTAACCACGCGAGCGGCACCGGCGGGCGGAATGGCTTTCACGGGCGGTGCATCGAACTTCCCGTCCTTCCAGACCATGTTGATGCCCACACCGCCGCTGAATTCGTAGAATCCCACGGAGCCGACGGTGACGAAGGGTTTCAGGCCGGATGAGGCGACAGAGGCCCAGAAGAAGCCGTAGCTGGTGCCGTTGTCCCGCCCGAAGCCAGCTTTGGCGGCCACAGCAATTTTCTTGGCGATCTTGATGGTGCCCTGCCCGATGAATTCCAGGTTGTTTTCATCTTTGAACGAGGCGGCGACGGACACGTCATAATCCACGGTCTTGATCTGACCGAAGATCCGAATCTTGTCGAAGACGATTTTCACGTCCTTACCGTCTTTCACCCAGAAGCTGATGGGACTCGCGACGGCGTTCACGGGAAGCGCGTCACCCAGTTGGAGTTTGCCACGCAGACTGAGTGTGTACTGGCCGTCCGCCTCGCGGCGGGTGCCGATTTCGGCGGTGGGCAGAGGGTAATCAAACAGCGTGAAGTTCGTCAGGCCTGTGGCGCTGGCCCAGGCCTCACCGCCCAGGCTGACCCCGCCGTCCGGGGTGAAGGTCATGTTATAGACCGGCACCTTGACGTCCTTGCCGCTCACGCTGCCCAGATTCCATTTGGCGTTCGAGAAGATCAGTTTCGCCTTACCGTCGCCGCCGAACTCCCAGGTGGGTCGGCCCAGGTCCAGCGCCGTGCGCCCGAAGTCATGGTTCGCCACGGCGACGTCCGACTTCACTTCCCACTTCGCGCCAGGATTCCCGAGCTGCGGGTTCCAGCCGATGGTCAGGGCAAGAGGCTCGTTCACCATGGGGACGGTCAGGCTGCCCTGGCCGTTCAAGCTGGCTATGGCGCTGCCGCTGATGGACATTTTCAGCGGCCCGGACTTGATGGCCCAGCCACCGACGCTCAGATCGGTGGGCGTGAAATCGAAGGCGGTGGCGTAGCCGCCCAGCGTGTAGGCCACCAAGCCACTCACGCTCACCGGGGTGCCGGAGACGATGGGGCTGCCGATGGTCAGGTTGGCACCCGGCAACACCACACCCATCCAGTCAGGTGTGGGTGCCGTGCCGCCCGTGTAGGCAGCACTCAGGCCGTCGGCGTTCTGCTTGCGCGACAGATCGAGCACGCCACCGGTGGCCGAAACGCTGATTCCAGTGGTGCCGATCTTCAGGTCGCCCAAAGCATTCGCGCTGCCCTTGAGGTCGGCCAGGAGCTCGCCGCCTTCCAGCAAGCTGGCGTCTGTGAAAGTCAGTCCGGTACCCGTGCCGCTGGGCATCTGAACAGTTCCGCTGAGTGCTGCGCCTTCAGAGCTGAGGTTCAGGGACGTGAGGCGGACACTCGCCTCACCCAGGCTCAGCAGGCGCAGGGGAAGATTGGCCAGGCTCACTCTGGTCGGGTCGCCGCCCGTGACCTTGTAGCCCGTGGCCGAGCGGGTCACCTGAAGGTTCGCCATCGTGACATTCTGTTCGCCCAGATCTGCGCCACCCACGATCAGGCGCACCGTTCCTTCAGCAGCAAAGCTCTTCAGGTCCAGGTTCTTGATGCTGGTCAGCTTGACGCTCAGTCCCCCATAAGTGAGGAGACTCGGGCTGTCGAGGGTGTACCTGAGCGTGTTCGCCCCGGGCAGAATGGGTGCTGGGCAAGCCGCGGCGCATGTCGACTGGACATCTGCGATGCGGAACGACACCGTATGGTTGCCAGGCTTGGGCGGCGAGACCGTGTAAGTTGCGGTCGCTGTGGTGCCTCCATCCGGCAGATTCACGGTGACGGGAGGACCAGCCTGACCGTCCAGAAGCCAGTTGCCCGTCAGGCTGCCGCTCCCGGTGTAGTCGATGGTCAGGCGGACGGCGACAGGATCAAGAGAATTCAGGGTAATGTTTGAGTTCGTAGAATCGCTCGCGAACGCTACCGTGGCCGCCCTCAGGGACAGCTGCAACTGTGCCTGCACGGTCGTGACCGCGCGGACGCTGCTCACACCGTCCGGCGTGCGCAGATTCAGCGTCAGGGTGTACACGCCCGTGCGGGCGTACCGGTGCGTCCAGCGGCCTGACTGGCCGATAAAGGTCAGTTGTTCCACCTGGCCGTCACCGTAATCGAGCAAGTAGGTCGCGCCCTCCAGAAGTCCAGTAATGCGGATGTCCAGTACGTCCGGTGAACTACCTGGTGTGGCGGTGAGAACTTCCTGCGGCGGAAGACCCGCAGTGAAGGTAGTCGTGACGGGTTCCAGGCTGGGAGCAGTGACGGTGACCGTGTACTGCCCGGGTTTCAAGTATGTATGAACCAAGGTCGTGGCGGTCTGGCCCGTGACCGTGTCCTGCTGTCCGTCGCCCCAGTTCACGGTGTAAGTCAGGGCGCTGACCATGCCACTGAGCGAGGCCGTGGCCCGCAATTCGGGGGCAACCACTGCCAGCACCAGAGGCCGGACTTGAACATTCACGGTAGCGGTGACGCTGGGGGCACCGGGCGTGCTGAGTTCGAGGGCGTAGACACCGGGTTTGGCGTACGTGTGGGTCAGGGTGTCGGTGACTTTGCCAGTGAGATCGGTATTCGAACCGTCGCCCCAGGTGAGCCGGTAGGTTAGGCTCTCCTGCAAGCCGCTGACCACGGCGGTCACGCTCAGCGCGTCCGTCGTAGCAGTCAGGGTGGCCGCCGGCACACTCACGGTGAGCGCGGCGCTCACCGGAGCACTCCCGGGCACACTCAAGGTCAGACGGTAGGTGCCGGGACGGGCGTAGTTGTGGCTCAGGGTCTGCGTCTCCACACCCGTGATATCCACGGCTGGCGTGCCGTCGCCCCAATCGAGCCGGTACGTCAGGGCCTTGACCAGCCCGGTAATGGTGGCCTGTCCCTGCAAAGCGTTACTCGTCGCGGTCAGGGTAGCCAGCGGCTGCGTGACGGTTACGGTCTTGATGGCCGCCGGTGATTCCGGCGCTTTCAAGCTGACGGTGTAGTTGCCAGCGGTGATGTAGGCATGGCTGCGGGTGCCGGTCATCACTCCAGTGATGACCTCGCGCTGTCCATCGCCCCAGTCCAGGGTGTAGCTCAGAGCAGGAATCAGAGCGCTGAAGTCGGCCTTGATCACGTCGTAGACGCTGGCGGTGATGGGAGTGAGGGTCAGGACTGGCGCGTCCACGCTGACGTACTTGACGTTCAGGGTGACGCTGCTCGGATCCCCAAGCGTGGGAGTCACGGTAATGGTGTAGGTGCCGGGGGCGCTGTAAGTGTGCGGCAACACGGCGTCGGAGGTCTGGGCGACGAGCGGCTGTTCCTGGCCGTCGCCCCACTGCACGCGGTAGGTGGCCGCTGGGCTGAGCCGGCTCAGCCGCAGGGTTGCGTTCAGGTTGAGATTGGTGGCGCTTAGCACCGGGGTCGGCACGTTCACGGTCACATTCTGCTGAACGGGGGGGGCGTCGGCGTACTTGACCGAGATACTGAAGGTGCCGGGTTTGGCGTACTGATGGGTGCGGGTAAAGGTTCTTACACCGGTGACCGGTTCGCTGACCCCTTCGCCCCAGTCGAGGGTATAGGTGAGGGTCGGCACCAGCTGACCGATCACGGCGCTGAAGGTGGTGTCGGTGGAGCCTTGGGCCGGGGTCACGCTCAGCGTGACCGCAGGGAGGGTTAACGTCACGTTAGCGGTCACGCTGGGAGCACCGGGCGTGCTGAGTTCGAGAGCGTAGACACCGGGTTTGGCGTACGTGTGGGTCAGGGTGTCGGTGACTTTGCCAGTCAGATCGGTATTCGAACCGTCGCCCCAGGTGAGCCGGTAAGTCAGACTTTCCTGCAAGCCGCTGACCACGGCGGTCACGCTCAGCGCGTCCGTCGTTGAAGTCAGGGTAGCTGCCGGCACACTCACGGTGAGCGCGGCGCTCACCGGAGCACTCCCGGGCACACTCAGAACCAGACGGTAGGTGCCGGGACGGGCGTAATTGTGACTCAGGGTCTGCGTCTCCACATCCTTGATGTCGATGGCCGGTGTCCCGTCGCCCCAGTCGAGCCGGTAGGCCAGGGCCTTGACCAGCCCGGTGAGGGTGGCCTGTCCCTGCAAAGCGTTACTCGTCGCGGTCAGGGTGGCCAGCGGCTGCGTGACGGTTACGGTCTTGATGGCAGCCGGCGACTCCGGCGCTTTCAAGCTGACGGTGTAGGTGCCGGCAACGGTGTAAGTATGAACGCGGGTGCCGACCGTCAGGCCGGTGATGACCTCGCGCTGCCCATCACCCCAATCCAGGGTGTAGCTCAGGGCAGGAATCAGAGCGCTGAAGTCGGCCTTGATCACGTCGTAGACGCTGGCGGTGATGGGAGTGAGGGTCAGGACTGGCGCGTCCACGCTGACGTACTTGACGTTCAGGGTGACGCTGCTCGGATCCCCAAGCGTGGGAGTCACGGTAATGGTGTAGGTGCCGGGGGCGCTGTAGGTGTGCGGCAACACGGCGTCGGAGGTCTGGGCGACGAGCGGCTGTTCCTGGCCGTCGCCCCACTGCACACGGTAGGTGGCTGCTGGGCTGAGCCGGCTCAGCCGCAGGGTTGCGTTCAGGTTGAGATTGGTGGCGCTTAGCACCGGGGTCGGCACGTTCACGGTCACGGTCTGCTGAACGGGAGCAGAATCTCCGTACTTGACCGAGACGCTGAAGGTGCCGGGTTTGGCGTACTGATGGGTGCGGGTAAAGGTTCTTACACCGGTGACCGGTTCGCTGACCCCTTCGCCCCAGTCGAGGGTATAGGTGAGGGTCGGCACCAGCTGACCGATCACGGCGCTGAAGGTGGTGTCGGTGGAGCCTTGGGCCGGGGTCACGCTCAGCGTGACCGCAGGGAGGGTTAACGTCACGTTAGCGGTCACGCTGGGAGCACCGGGCGTGCTGAGTTCGAGAGCGTAGACACCGGGTTTGGCGTACGTGTGGGTCAGGGTGTCGGTGACTTTGCCAGTCAGATCGGTATTCGAACCGTCGCCCCAGGTGAGCCGGTAAGTCAGACTTTCCTGCAAGCCGCTGACCACGGCGGTCACGCTCAGCGCGTCCGTCGTTGAAGTCAGGGTAGCTGCCGGCACACTCACGGTGAGCGCGGCGCTCACCGGAGCACTCCCGGGCACACTCAAGGTCAGACGGTAGTTGCCTGGACGGGCGTAGTTGTGGCTCAGGGTCTGCGTCTCCACACCCGTGATATCCACGGCTGGCGTGCCGTCGCCCCAGTCGAGCCGGTAGGCCAGAGCCTTGACCAGCCCGGTAATGGTGGCCTGTCCCTGCAAAGCGTTACTCGTCGCGGTCAGGGTGGCCGCTGGCTGCGTAACGGTTACGGTCTTGATGGCCGCCGGTGATTCCGGCGCTTTCAAGCTGACGGTGTAGGTGCCGGCGGTGGTGTAGGCATGGCTGCGGGTGCCGCTGGCGAGGTCAGTGATGACCTCGCGCTGCCCGTCGCCCCAATCCAGGGTGTAGCTCAGGGCAGGAATCAGAGCGCTGAAGTCGGCCTTGATCACGTCGTAGACGCTGGCGGTGATGGGAGTGAGGGTCAGGGTGGGCGCGTCCACATTCACGTACCTGACATCCAGAGTCGTGGTTCCCGCGTCTCCGAGGGTGGGGGTCACGGTGAGGGTGTAGGTTCCCGGTGCCGCGTAGGTGTGCGTCAGCGTCGTTTCCGGCGTCTGAGCAGTCAGAGGCTGCTCCTGACCGTCACCCCACTGCACGCGGTAGGTCGCCGCCTGAACGAGTCTGCTCAGTCGCAGGGTCGCGTTCAGGTTGAGGTTGGTGGCGCTCAGAATCGGGGTCGGCACGTTCACGGTCACGCTCTGCTGAACGGGCGGGGCATCGGCGTATTTGACCGAGACGCTGAAGGTGCCGGGCCTGGTGTACTGGTGGGTGCGGGTGAAGGTCGCAGCACCGGTCACGGGTTCACTGCTACCGTCGCCCCAGTTCAGGGTGTAGGTGAGTGATGGAACCAGCTGGCCCAGCGCGGCAGTGAAGGTGGTGTCGGTCGATCCCTGCGCTGGTGCCACGCTCAGGGTGGGCGCGGGGACCGTGAGCGTCACCGTGGCCGTGGCCGGCGTGCCGCCGTTAGGGGTGAGCGTGACCGTCTGCATGCCCGGCGCGGCGTAGAGATGCGTGAGGGTCATGATCGGTCCGGTGGCCTGGAAGGTTTCGGTTACACCTGCGCCCCAGTTGACGGTATAGGTCACGCCGGCGTAGAGCTTGGCGGCGGTGAGCGTGACGCTCAGTTCATTGGCCACCAATTGCAGGGTGGGCGCGGCGGGCCGCACCGTGACAGGTGCGGAGACCGGATTGGTGCTGGAGGAAGTCAGTTCCGCCTGGTACGTGCCGGGCACGGCGTAGCTGTGGGTCAGGGTGTTGATCACGTCGGCCGCCGTGAAGGTGATCGGCGGGCCGTCTTTCCAGTCGAGGGTGTAGCTCAGCGTTTTGGTCAGGTCGGACAGGGTTGCCGTGACCGTCTGATCGGTGTCTACGACCGGCGGGATGATGGCCAGCTTCGGCTGCGAGGCGACCACGGACACGGATTCGGTGGCGGGTGCGCCGCGTGCGGGTGTGACGCTCACCGTGTACGTGCCGGGTCTGGGGTAGGCGTGCGTGAGGGTCGCAACCGGGCCAGTGGCATTGAGTGGCTCGGGCGCTCCCTCACCCCAGTTCACCGTGTAGGCCGCGCCCGCCACGAGGTTTTGTACCTGGAGGGTCACGGTCAGATTCTGAGCGGTATGGGAGAGCACCGGTGTGGGAACCTGCACGGCCACGGCGGTGGTACCCAGCGTCCGCCCGCCGTTGGTCACGGTGATGGTGTAATCCTGGGCCGCCGCGTAGGCGTGCGAGCGCGACGCGGTCGTCTGGCCGTTCACCGGCTCGGTGGTGCCGTCTCCCCAGTTCAGATCGTACGTGGCCGAATCAGCCAGTCCAGTCAGCGTGACCACCACCTGTTCCCTCACCACGGGCCGCTGAGGGGCGGCGCTGAGGGTCACGTTGCCCAGGGTGGCTGTGAAGGTTGCGGTTCCCAGCACGCCCGTGGTCGTGGCCGAGGTCGGGCCATACACGTTGACCGTGTAGGTGCTGGGTGACGAGTAAGTGTGATTCAGCTGCTGCGCCGAAAGGTTCCCCGCCAGCGGCGAGGTCTGGTTGTCGCCCCAGTCGACCGTGTAGTTCGTGCCAGGTTGGGTATAGCTGATATTGAGCGTCGCGGCCAATCCTGTGCCTGACACCGTCAGGTTGGGTGGAGAAGCCTTGATGGTGATTTGAAGGGGGGCGAGGCTGGGCTGGGTTGGGGTGCGAATGGTGTAGGTCCCTTCCTTCGCATAGGCATGTAGCAGTCTCAACGGCTGAGGCGGGCCTGCGGGCATAACAAAGTCACTCGTCGTACCGTCGCCCCAGTCCACAGTGTGGCTACTTCCAGGAAGCAGATCCTTGTACAAGATGGCCATGTTGTCTCGTGGCTCCACCTGATACGTCGTCAGCAGCGTCAAGGTGGGAGTCAAGACTGTCACGGTCGATGTGCGTTCCGGGGCGGTGTAACCCGCGTTGCTGGCCACAGTACTGATCGTGTAGACGCCCGCTGTGTTGTAGGTGTGGGGGAGGGTATGGGTCGGCTCACCGCCGAAGCCCACCCAGGTTTCGGGCGCTCCTTCACCCCAGTTGATGGTGTACGTCACGCCTTCGCCGCTGTTGTTAAATTTGTACTGGGCTGGCTGGCCTGTCAGCACGTAAGCGGGATTGCTCGCGTCTGCCGTGAGCCGGGTGGGTATAGGGTAATTGGATTCTTGACCGGCGGTAGCGCCATAACAACGTCCATATGTCCGCAACTCCAAATACCCGTCTGCCTGAATCACGCCAAGGTCCAGTGCGGTCTGCCCGCCGGGTGGATTGTTGACAGTGTAGACGTGGATGATCGGTGGAGAGGTGTACTGCTTGGTCTGCACAGTCCACACTCTTTCGTTTGCCGCGCAAGATGAGAAATCCGCGAAGGCGGTCACCCGTTGTGCTTCCGCACGAGGAACGAACTGGTTGGCTCCAGGTGTGGCTTCCCCGGGCGTGAGGAGGTAGACCCTCTCCGCACTTCCCCAGCCTCCCGTCAGGAACAGGGCCAGCAGCACGAGCCGCACGGCATTCATCCGACTGTGGGCCAGAATTTCTCCTGGCCGCCATTGTTGATTCATAGAGGTCCTCCACCGGTCGGCAGCCACACGGAAGACTGGCCCGTTGACCGGGATGGATGTTCAAAGAGGCGGAAACCCAAACCGTCGCCGTACCCTTGATCGTCTGCGTTGTCATCTCTCCAATTGAGGTGAGCGGTAATATGCCGCGCCGCATTCGTCAGAGAAAACTTGACGGCTTCTCCACTTGGCTTGGGGCCGCGCGGTGTGTCGTGGTCGGTGGTCGGCGCGGTCAGCAGATGCCGCCAAACAGCAATCGGTGATCGCGCCAGGAACGTGCCTGGCAACCGTCTCTCGGTCATGTTGATCCTCCGCCGGTCGCCCAGCATCAAAAGCGGTAGCGCAGTCCCGCGCCGTAGCGCAGGTGATTGGACGAGGCAGTTGACGCCTGCTCGTAGCGGACACTGCCAGTCACGTCGATGTTCTTGAGGACGGCGTATGCGGCCGTGAAGTCGGCGGTGCCGAGGATCTGCCACGCACCCGCCGCCGCTGAGGACGTGCCGGTGTTCAAGTTGCCCTGAGAAAAGGCATTGAGGGCCAGGGTGGTGCCCAGATCCAGGCTGCCCTGGCGGTAGCCGAAGGTGCCGGACGCGTAGCCGCTCTGTGACTCACCCTGCCGCCGGTAGCCCAGCGACACCGACCCGTAGACCGGTTGCGCCTGAGCGCTGATAGACGTGCTGACGCTGAAGGCCGCTGCGGTTCCCGGCTGGGTGCTGAGCGAGGTGTTGGCACTCAGGTAGATCGGCCCCAACTTGCCGGAGGCCTCGGCGCTGTAGGTCAGCGCCGACGTGGACGGCGTATAGCCCACGCTGCCTCCGAGAGTGAGGTTGGGGATTGGAGCTGTCCTGACCCGCCCGGTTACGGTGAAGACCGGGGAAGTCAGGGTCATCGCCGCGCCGACACTCAGCTTGCCCTTGGGCGTTCCCTGGCCCAGCAGCTTACTGGCGTCATAGTCCAGATCTGCGGTCGTGGTGGCCGGGGACGAGGAACTCAGATTGGTGTACCCCGACAGGGCCAGGTCGCCGGTCAGCGCGGCGCGGGCATTGAGCCCCACGTTCCAGCGGGTCTTGCCGTCCGCGAAGGTGAGGCTCGGATTGATGGAGGCGGTGGTGCTGGCCTGGCGGTAATTCAGCGAGCCGGACGCCGTGAGACTCGTCTGGTTACTGCTGAACGTACCGGCTTTGATGTCGAACAGCGTGCCGGAACCCGACAGCGAGCCGGAAAGGGCATCCGAGATTCTCACACCGAAATTCAGGCCACCCGTGTGAACGGTGGTGGCCTGGGTCGGGGACTGACTGCCGCTGTAAGCGTAAAACGCCGAGAAAGACGAGAGCGCCAAACCCGAAGCCTCCAGCACGGGCGAGTACGAGTAATTCAGATTGCCGGAGAGGTTGGCGCTCTTCTGAACGAAGTCGACCTGGCGGCGAGCCTGAACCTGAACGGTGTGCCGCCCCGACGTGTAGCGGCCCGTCAAGCTCTGGAGCGGCGTTTCGAGCGACAGGTCGGCGGCGTAGCTGTTTGTCTGACTGCTGGGCGACTGAAGCTTGAGTTGCACACTGAAAGCGTCCAGAAAACTCTGGGCTGCGCTGACGCTGTAATACCTGACTTGAACTTCGCCGGACGCTCCGGCAACGCTGCTCATGACGGCGCTGCAATAGATCGCCGCACGCCATGTCCAGCGCTGTTTGTCCACTCTCTGCAGGCCAGCGGCGCGAAGCGGGTCAGGGTCGGTGAGTTCGTTCACTCGTCGTTTCAATGGTCACATCCTCCAGCGTGTTTCAGTGGAATGGTAAGTGGACACCCGCTCATCCGCTTTTCTTCTCGTGGGCACTTCAATTCGGCTCCTCGACTTGAGTGACTTCCAGCAAAACCACACCCAACGACTGAAGCATGTTAAGGACCCCGTGCAGTGCGGCCTGATCGGTAAGGGAGCCGCTTAATACCGTGACGGGTTGGTCCCGGCGGAACTCAAGGTGAAGCTTGAGATTGCCCAACCACTCGCTATGGCCGGCATCGAGATGCCCCTTTACCCGAATTTCGTAACGCAGCGGCTCAAATCTCCCCACAGAACATCACCTGAATCCAAGCTTAATGAGAAAGGTGATGATGTGTCACCCTGCAAATGGGTAGAAAGTGTGTGGATGGAAAGCGTGCAGTGCAGCGCTAAAGCAGACCCATCTCCCTGGCACGGTTGAGCGCCCCAGTGCGGTTGTTCGCCCGCAATTTGAGGTAGAGGTTTTTCATGTACCACCTCACCGTGTTGGGCGAGAGCTGAAGCTCCCTGGCAATCTGTTTGTGGGTGTTCCCAACTTCC
The DNA here is from genome assembly GCF_003860465.1 of Deinococcus psychrotolerans. Taxonomy (NCBI): domain Bacteria; kingdom Thermotogati; phylum Deinococcota; class Deinococci; order Deinococcales; family Deinococcaceae; genus Deinococcus; species Deinococcus psychrotolerans. The sequence continues at coordinate 346,714 of NZ_CP034186.1, read as the reverse complement.
AGGAGTCGCAGCACCGCCAGCTCACGCGCATTGAAGACCTCGCCCTGCACCCTTTGAAGAATCACTTCGGTCTGGGGCTGTTCGGGCGCTGTCAGAGGACTGCTTCTTTCCGGAAACGCGGCCAGAAGTGCGGCGAGGTACGGTGTGTTCCGGTCCCTGGCACGCTGCTTGAGCAGGGCCTGCATCTGGGGCCCCAGATCTATGAAGCTGCGGCAATAGCCCTCCGGTTCGGCGAGTTTCAGGGCGCGGATCAGCGCCTGCATCGCCTCCCCTTCCCGGTTCAGCTGTTGCAGCGCCAGGGCTTGCAGCAGCAGAAAGCGGATCAGGTCGTTTTCCCGTTCCTGATCCTGGGCTGCCTCGATCAGCCGCTCCAGTAGAGGCAGCGCTTGGGTGGGTTCATTGCGGGCCAGCCGCAAACGGGCCAGGATATCGTGGCCGCTGAGCGGGGATCCGAAGTGCTCGTCGTTGCCGCGCCAGCACGATTCGAGCCAGTCCTTGACCTCGTCCAGAAGGTGAGTCAACTGGGGGGTCTGGGCCAAGAGGGCCAGTCTGCCGTGCATGGCCAGCACCTCGAAAGTCTGCTTGAGCAGCGCATCACTGCCGTGGACGCTGACGCTTACCTCGTCCAGCCGGTGCAGCGCCGTGTAGGCCGCTTCCACCTCACCCTCTGCCAAGCAGAGCTTTAGCGAAAGGCTGAGTCCCAGGGCCAGGGCCAGCGGGGAGCCGTAGAGTTCGTTGAGCTTTCTGGCCTGCCGAAGGGCGGCCCCAGCTTCAGCCAGCTGATTGCGCTCATAGTGGAGCTGGCCCAGCCGGGCGTGCAGTTCGGCGACGTTTCCGGTTCTGGCGCTGCTCCCACGCTGACTGCGGGTGTCTTCGAGGTGCCGCAGACCCTGTTCAAGGACACGCGCCGCTTCACGGAGCTGGCCCAGTTGCCGGTTGGCCTGGGCCAGTCCGGTGGTGGCGGTGAAGATACTGATAAAGCTCCCGATCTGCTGAGCCAGATTCAGAGCGACCTGATAAAGCGCTGCCGCTCGCTGCGGAGCCGTGTAAAAACAGATAGATCCCATCAGGTTGGTGCCGGCAATACGAACCATCAGCGCCTCGGGGGTGGAATGACCTGGCTCTGCACTTTCGAGCAGGCTCAGCTGCTGCTGGCACAGCCGGGCGGCGTCGGCGAAGTCCAGCTGATGAAGGTGATCGTAGGCACGCAGCCCGAAGATGGCGGCGTCCAGCATCTGGGGTTCTGGGGAATACCCCTTGCTCTGTTCCAGCAGCGGCAGCGCCGCCTTGATGGTTCCAAGTCGCCCAGTGGTGGTCAGAAACCAGCCGTAATACAGGCACAGCTGGGGATGAGCTGGGATCAGCGCGGTGGGCAACCGCTGAAAGTACTGAATGAACTGCTCATTGCTCCACTGCACGGCCAGCTTGGCCACCACGGCGGCGGCGACTTGAGCGGCCAATTCGTTGTCGTCTGCCAGAAAGGCGTGCCGGATCGCTTCGTCGGTCAGGCCCTGAGCCGCAAACCAAGCGCTGGCCCGGCGGTGCAATTCGGGAATCAATGCTGGCTCGTCCGCCTTCAAGCGGTGCCGTAAAAACTCGGCGAAGAGGTGGTGAAAGCGGTACCACCGGCGCTCATCGTCCAGGGGAACGAGAAAGAGGTTGGCCGCTTCAAGCTGCCTGAGCAGATCGGCGTCGGTGGTTTGGCCGGTCACCGCTTCACACAAAGACGTATTGAAGCGCTCCAGAATCGCTGTGCGCTGCAAAAAGGTCTTGATGGAGGCGGGCTGACGGCTGAGCACCTCGTCCACCAGATAGTCCACCAGAAAACGGTGACTGCCCACGAAGGCCTCCACGAACGCTTCCTTGTCAGGCCGCTCGGCAAGAGACAGGGCCGCCAGTTGCAGGGCGGCGATCCAGCCCTCGGTCTGGGCCTCCAGGCTGGCAATGGCAGCGGGGGAAAGGCCAAGCTCCTGACTCCCGTTCAAAAAGTGCGCCACTTCAGCAAGGTCAAAACGTAAGTCGGCACCACGCACCTCCAGCAGTTGGCTGCGAACGCGCAACCGTGAAAGCGCCAGAGGCGGATCGGTGCGGGTAACGATGACCAAACACACCTGAGACGGCAGGTGATCGAGCAGGAACTCGGTGGCGTCGTGAATCCTTGAGTCGGACAGGAAATGATAGTCGTCGAGAACCAAGATGACCTTGCCGCCGAGCTGTGCCAGGTTATTGGTGAGCCGAATCAGTAAGGGTTCAAAACTCACTACATTTTGTTGTTGCAGCAGTTCAGGCAGCCCCACTCCAAGGTCGGGATCAAGCTGTTGCAGAGCGCTGACCAAGTAGAGCAGGAACTGGCCCAGATCGTTGTCGCTCTTATCGAGAGAAAGCCAAGCGGCGGGCCGGCTTTGCTGCCTGAGCCAGGCTGCCAGTAAAGTGGATTTGCCCGTCCCTGCTGGAGACGAGATGAGCATGAGCTTGGCACCGATCCCCCGCTCAAGCCGCGCGACGAGGTGGGGCCGCGCAATGACATGGGCTGTGGGAAGAGGTGGATGGAGCTTGGTGCTGAGCAGGGTGAGGGCCATTGCTGATTAGGTTATCAGCCGCGCTCGTAACAGCTGTAGACCGCGTAGGAGATAATCTGACATCGTGGGCATGCACTGCCGGAATCGGTAATCATGCGGAGTCGATGAGGTTCCTCTATCGTCGGTTCAGGCAAGTCACTTCAAAGCCCCTTGAGGTGTTCCCAAAAACCGATCCGGGTCAGCACGGGGCCTGCGGCGGGCGGTGGATCAAGGCAAACCGCGCTGCGAACGCTCTTGGAGGAAGATTCCCCAGTACCGAATGAAGCCTGATGATCTGTCAAGGGTTTGGCGGAGGCTCAGTTCGGGATGGGGGCTTGCTCCTCAAAGGCCGCCGGGAACCGGTAGCCCAACGCGGAGTGACGACGCTGGCGGTTGTAGAACACCTCAATCCACTCGAAGACCTCCGTTCGTGTCTGGGCACGGCCCACTGCGCCTTTCCAAGTTCCAGTTCCGTCTTCAACGTCGCGAAGAAGCTCTCCTGAACGGCGCTATCCCAGCATTCTCCTTTCTCGCTCATGCTCTGCACCGCGTGCAGTCTGTCCAGCGCCTCCTTGTACACCTCACTCGTGTATTGGCTCCCCCTATCTGAATGGTGGAGCAGCCCTCCTGGTGGCTGTCGACGCTCTACGGCCATTCCCAACGCCGCTGTAACCAGCGGCGTGTGGAGTCGCTCATTCAGCGCCCAGCCGACGATTTTCCGTGAGTACAGGTTCATGACCGTGGCCAGGTACAGCCAACCCTCCCGGGTGGGTAAATACGTGATGTCCGTCGCCCATTTCTGATTCGGATCATCGGCGTCAAAATTCCTGGCAAGAAGATTTTCTGCGACTGGATGGGATGATTTTGCTTTGGTCGTCGTCCGGAACTTTTGCTTCCCTCGCGCGACAAGCTGAGCTTGTCGTATCAGGCGTCCGATGCGCTCACGGCTCACCTGCTCTCCCTGCTCACAGAGGTCTGCTTTGATGCGCAACGCACCGTACGTCCCGCGGCTGTCCTCGAAGCTTTTCCTGATTCTGGCCGTCAAACTTCGGTCTTTTGCGATTCTCTCGCTGTCTGGCCTTCCCCGCAAAGCGTAATACCCACTGATGCTGACATCGAGAACTCGGCACACGCGTTCCACTGGGAATTCATCGTGATGCCGGGCGATGAAGCGAAAAATCAGGGTTGCTTGGCGAAAAAGCGGGCAAGCGTCCTCAAGGGCGTCTGTTCTGCCCAAGATAGACCAGTGCTTTTTTCAGGATATCCCGTTCCTGTCGTGCAATTTCCAGCTCCCGTTCGAGTTCTTTAAGACGAGCCTCCTGTGGTGAGAGGGCGGGGATCCCCCCGCCCAGTGAATACAGGGCGGCCAGCGGCCGTTTGATGGTCTTGCTGTTGCTTCCAACGCACGACGTAGTGAGGAGGAACGCCGAGATCACGGGCGATCTGAGCGCAACTCTTACCGGTCGTGCGAACCAAGCGGACAGCTTCGTATTTGAACTCAGCGGTGAACTTCTGCTTGGATACGGACATTCTGTCCTCCAGTGTCGATCACACTGAACTTACCCTCCACTAAACCCTACCCACATCAGCCTGAGTTCTGTTCTCCAGCAAACTTCGTCCATTTTTTGCGTATTTATCTTGGCAGCTTCTGGCTAGCAAGCCTGACATGCTATGTGGAATCAACGGAAGAACCGCAAAATCGGAGTAACTCCATTGGCCTGACCTGGATTTGTCACCAGATTCAGCTCCCTATACTTTGATTATGCAAACTGTGGCACAGACACTTAGAGAACACCGTTCCATTCGGCAGTTCAAACCTGATGAAATTCCCCAGTCCATTATTGACGAGGTGCTGCACGAAGCCGTCACCGGGACGTCCTCATCGGGCAATCTCAACAGCTACTCAATGGTGCTGACCCGTGACCCAGTCCGGAAACGCCAGATGTACAAGTTGCATGGCGAACAAGAGTTCATCCTCCAAGCGCCGCTGGTTATCACATTCTGCGCCGATTGGTACCGCACGCGGCAGTGGCTAAAGCTGCGCGGAGCACGGGATAACTTCAACAATTTTTTGGGGTATCAGGTGGCCGCCAACGAAACGATGCTCATCTCCCAAAGCGTGACGCTGGGTTTCGAAGCGCGGGGCTACGGCATCTGCTACATGGGCAGCACACTCCACGCTATGCAAGAAATTGCCGAGCAACTGGGTCTTCCCGAAACCTGCTTGCCCATCACGACCATCGTGGTCGGTGTTCCCGACGAGCGCCCAGAGCGGCGTGAGCGCCTTCCCACACGTTCTTTCGTACATGACGAGACTTACCAAAAGCCCAACACATCCGAACTGGAAGACATGTATCAGGCGCGGGAAGAAAGCGGCTGGGAGCGGTACATGGCTGTGCCGCGCCTCAAAGCCATGTGCGATGAGGGCGGCATTACCTCACTCGCGCAGATGTATACCAGCCCCTACAAATACGACCCAGACCATTACGTGCCCAAATCTTTACAGATTCTGGAAGTGCTTCAGCAGCGTGGATTTCTACCCAGCAAGCTGAGTCTTACCCAGACTGAGGAATAAAGCGGAAGTGTAGATCTCAGGAGGGGGTGTACCCTCTCCCCTCCCCTGCCACTCGCCGTTTCCCTCACTCTGCTTGGCTTCGTGTACGTCCGGTACTTTTCCGAACCTTGATTTCTACAGCCACCCAGACCTTCACCTATCTATCCTGCCACCTCGCTGCACCGGCTGTCTGGAAAGCTTGGCTAACCTGCCCACTTGGTTCGATACCCGTTCCTACCTCGAAGATTTACAAGCAACGGAGTGAGGATAATTCAGAACCAGCCGTAATTTTGCACAGATGAAAGATCATAATTTCACTTGTTCAAAATTATGTCTTGAGCCAATCGACCAACAAGTCGTTGATCAGTTCGCTGACCTCACGATTCTCCGCCAAGAGCCTTTGGCGAACTTTGAGATACGTTTGGGCATGCAGCAAAGCCGTCACCTGCTGATAATCGGGATTTGAACGCTTTCCCGGCGGACGACCTACTTTTTTTGGACTTACGCTGCTCGGTGGCAAATCAACTTGAGTCAAAGCAGAATCGTCTTGTTTACGCCGCTCCCTGGCTTCGCGCAGGCCACTGAACTTAGTCATGCCGATCTCCCGCTGCCGCCGCGATCTCCCGCGCGGCGCGTTCATAATCGAGCCAAGCCAACTTGGCCATTTTCGAGTTCCTGACCGATTCGACTGACCGACCTTGAGCACTGGCGTGTCTGAATGCCGATGTTTGCCGGATCGAAGCGTTCATGACTGGAAGCTCCTCTTCTTGAAGAAGCGCTCTGGCTTCCGCTCCTTCTTTAGACGGACTGGGCGGAATAAGCGTGAGCAAAATCCGGTACATGCCGCCAATGGCCGAGAGCGCTTCTGTCGTCTGCAAAAGCGCGTCTAAACTCATGGCTTCAGGATTAGTCGGGAGCACCAACAGGTCGCAGCCGCCCACTAAGTCACGCAGTTCGTCAGCGCTTGGTCGGGCACCAGTATCGATAATGATGTGTTCAAACTGGCGCGAATATTTCATGGCCTGTCCTTCGGGATACACCTGAAATGGCAGGTGCCCATGTGAAGCCCACAGTGAAGCGCTGCGGTTGGCATCTCCATCAACCAGCATGGTTGGCGCGAGCCGCTGAAAAAATGTCGCCAGATGAACCGCCGTCGTGGTCTTAGCCACACCACCCTTAAACCCAGCCACTGTAATAATCACGATACGACTGTACACCATTTTATCTGCTTACAAGTGCGTAACGATAAAATTTTGACGTGGCGTAATTTTGCACAGATGAAATGCTAGACTTATAGTGACGACATGACAGTGATTTTGAGGGGCCTTGCCGATCCACACGTCATAAGTGATCTCCCGGCTTCACCCAAAAACTCGATTAGGTGAGGCCGCACAGCTAAAATTTCATCCGGGCGCACAGTTGTACTTTTGACTTAGCAGAAGTACAACTGCAGATCCTTTTGGCCATTCACCATTTTGCACAGATAAAATTACCCTCCCGATTTCAGAATTATGTATCTTTACACTTTCAAAAGCACATAATTTCAGAATTTTATACAGTTAAAATGGCAACTGACGTTCCTTGTGAATGCGATCAAGTAGGCTGCACTCGCCGAACCTCAGCGTGTTTACCCATCTGAATGGGGGAGAGCAGCTAGCACACATAGGTCCCTGCTCACGCTAAAAGAAGTACATCCCCCCAGCTCGCGCAAGGGCAGGCATAACCCAAGGCGGAGTGCAGTCGAATGCGGTTATATCAGCCTAAGAACCTGTCGGCTCCTGAGAGTGGCCCAGTTTTGCGTAGATGGAGATAAGCCTCGACAATAGGAGGCCCATCATGACAAACCGCAGAATCCATACCGCTGACTTCAAACGAGACGCCGTGCAGCTTGCCCGAACGAACGGCAACGTCTCCAGTACCGCCCGCGACCTGAGCGTCAGTGTTTCGCTCATCCGTAAATGGATGAGCGCTGAGCAAGAGGTTGGCCATGCCGCATTCCCCGGTCATGGTCAGCAACTACTGACCGCCGACCAACAAGAGATTCGCAGGCTCCGCAAGGAAGTTGAAGTCCTGCGCCAAGAACGTGAAATCCTGAAAAAAGCGACGGCCTTCTTTGCCAAAGAAACTACGTACTGAGATTCCGCTTCATTCATGACTACCGATCCCAGTACCGCTTGGACATCATGTGTCGGGTGCTGGAGGTTTCAGTGAGCGGCTACCACAGTTGGCGAAGAAGGCCCATCTCCAATCAGCAGCAACAGGACGCGCTGCTGAAGCAGCGCATCCACGATGTCTACCACCACCGCAAGGCACGCTACGGTGCCCCACGGATTCATGCGGAGCTGAAAGCCGAAGGATTGTCGGTCTCCAAGAAGAGGATTGCCCGTTTGATGCGTATTGGTGGGCTGCGAGCTAAAGGAAAGCACCGCTCAGTACGCACGACCAACCGTAATCACAGCGATCCAGTCTGCCCAAACCTGCTTGATCGCCAGTTCAACGTCCAGCAGCCCAACCAGATCTGGGCCGCCGATTTGACCTACATTCCCACGAAAGAAGGCTGGCTCTACTTGGCTGTCACCCTCGATCTGTTTTCCCGAACGGTAGTGGGGTATGCAATGGATGCGTACATGCCTGCAACGCTGCCAGTGGCAGCGTTGCACATGGCTGTCCAGCGCCGAAATCCACCACCAGGTTTGCTGCATCACAGCGACCAAGGAAGTCAGTATACGAGCCATCTGTTTCAATCTGCACTCGCACAGATTCAGGCGAAGTGCAGTATGAGCCGCAAAGGGGAATGCTGGGATAACGCCGTTGTGGAGAGCTTTTTCAGCTCCCTGAAACGGGAGCTGTTCGAGGAGACGATCTTCGAGACCCGAGCAGTTGCCAGACAAGCCATTTTCGAGTTCATTGAGGTCTTTTATAACCGTCAGCGCCGCCACTCGTCTCTAGGCTACTTGACACCCGCTGACTTCGAACGCCAAGCTACAGCCGCTTAACCTCAACTACGCAAAATCGGGGCAAGCCCACCATCCCGTAACTTCTGAACCCTACCGAAGTCCTTACGAAAGACGAATTCATATTTCAGCGTACGGTTGGTGCGCTCCAGGGTCTCCCATCCCGCCCTGCTGATAGACCTTTGCCTATACCAAGCCACCGAGCGCTTGGCAGGTGTCCTGAAAAACGCCAGAAGTAAAGTCCGAACCGCCATCCGTCATGATCACAACCTCTTTGTGGATGCCTTTAGCACGTAGGATGGCGATACCTGCTGTGAGCGCGCTTGTGGAGAGACTCCAAATCACGTGAAACATGTGCAGGACAGTGCGGAGATCGACGTCAAGCACCAAATATGCCCAACACACGCCATCCGCGAGGGTAAAATGTGTGGCGTCCATCTGGATTCGGCGGCCCGCTGTCCACAGCGTCTCGTGTGGGGCTGGAACAGCTTTCCTTCGACTTTTTCAGGGCAGTGGGGGGTTGAGGCTCAGGGTATCTAGCGCCAGGCGCACCATATGTTAACCGAGAAGACCAAACCTTGAAAGCTCGCTAGCTACCGGGTGCAGCATCTGATGAACTTACCAATACTCGTAGGTTAGAATCCGTATAATAGACCTCCTGCGAAAGTATTCAGATAAGCTGGCGGAGTGAGTCATGAACATCTGGAACGCACTTTGAAAATGAATCGCACTCGATTCAAGCGGCGAACTGAAATTTACCCCGAGGCCTTTGCCGATATGGAAGCTTTGTTACTCGAACGCGAAAAAGCAAAGAATGAAGAGCGGTCGCCCTGCGGCCCTCAGTCCGGCTGAACAGCTGCTCATGACGCTGGAATTCTGGCGGGAATACCGCACGTAATGTCCACCTGGGCGATGATTGGAGTATCAATGAAACCACTGTGCAGCGCACGGTAGAACGGGTTGAAGCGGCTTTGATTCCCAGCGAGCAGTTCAAGCTTCCTGGCCAGAAAGTACCCGAAAAAGAAGAGACTGTATTTGAAGTGATTGCAGTGGACGTCTCGGAAACGCCATGTGAACGTCCCGAAAAAAATAACGGGCGTGGTACGGCGGGAAGAAAAAGCGTCATACTCTGAAAAATCAGGTGATGATCGACGTGGCGACGCAGATGATCATCTGCGTCGCCACGTCTTTTGGTTCTATGCAAGAGCTGACTCTATTCCGGGAGTCAGAAGTTCAGATTCACCGTAAGACCGCTTTGATCGGAGATGCTGGGTATCAGGGTATCTGGCGAGACCACGGCCATTCCATTACTCCCCACAAAGCGTCAAAGGCTTTGCCTTCGACGCCAGAGGACTGCCAGGATAATCGTGTCGTAGCCTCAACTCGTCAATGCGTGGAACATGTCATTCGACGCTTGAAGATTTTCCGCGTGCTGAAGGAAGTCTACCGGCATCGTAGGCAGCGCTTTTCTCTTCGCATCCATTTGATCGCAGCCCTCTGCAATTTCAATCGACTACACCCAAATTGATTTTCGCAGGAGGTCTAATCTGTTGGCGAGCATCCCAGAGTGTACAAGCAGGAACACCCGCTTCGCGCGAAGTGGGCCAGATTTAGCTGTGGCTAGTCTTTGAGTCCGTGCTTTTTTTGCGATGTGCAGCGCCAATTCCTTCTCGCCGACCAGTGTCTTCAGGCGTTCCTTCTCGCATTCCAGCGGACATTGAGCTTTCTAGATGTGAATCAGGCTTTCATTGATACCATGCTGCCGGGCCGACTCTGCCACATTGAGCTAGCAGCCGAGCACCGCCAGCACGATCTACTCTTTATTGATACCGGCTTAAATCCGGGTTTGAGTCATGAGATGTTGCGGCAGGCCGATAGAGCGGATATGCTGCCAGCCTGATGGCAACCGTGTTTTGAGTTCTTTCGTCGTTCTTGCACAGAAATTTCCGAGCACGTTGCGTTTGACATACGCCCAGACTTTCTCGATGGGATTGAATTCTGGTGAGTGGGGCGGCAAGTACATCAGTGACAGGCGCTGCTGAGTCTCTACGAAGGCCGAAACGGCCTTCGATCGGTGAATGGCGGCGTTGTCTAGCACCAGGACCACCTCACCAGCAACGTGGTTCAGGAGATGCACGAAAAACCTCAGTACGTCCGGCGTTTTGACTGACCCCGACTGAGTGTGCTGTAAAAACTGCCCTCTAGACGTGATCGCGCCAATGGTCGATAGTTTGTGCCAACTGGCTGGAAGACGCACGATAGGCGTCTTCCCTCGCACAGACTAGGTTCAGCGCACAACGCCTTTTAGGCTGAAGCCAACTTCATTGAGGTACACCAACGTTGCGCCGTCCTCGATCTTTTTTTCGACCTCTGGGCGCGTGGTCTGCACCCAGGTTTTCACGACCTACTTATTCTGTTTCAAAGCGCCTTTCTGAGGTCGCTGAAGAGAGAATCCCAGTTGATGAAGCAGTCTGCGAACGTGGTCAACGCGGTACTACACCCCAAGCTGACGACCAATGAGATCACGGACACGGGGTGTCGTTCAAGTCTCATCTAGAACATTTGACATAATAGCTTCATGAATACAGTAGGAGTACGTGGGTACAGTTTGGAACTTAGGACTCGGATTGTCGCATTGGTGCTGGGTGGCGCTTCGCCGGGTGAAGCAGCAAAACATTTTTCTGTTCATGTTGATACTGTCAAAAGCTATCTGAAACGGCACCACCAAAATACCCTGCATATTGTTGCCAAACCGACGGGCCGTCGCCGTACGGTGATGGCCCTCCACGAGCAACAGCTTCTTGCACAGCTTGAAACCCACCAAGATGCGACGTTGCAAGAACACGCGGACATGCTGGAAACTATCACCGGGTTGAAGATCAGTTACAAAACGGTTGACCGGGTCTTTCGCCGCTACAAGATCACCCATAAAAAAAACACTGGTCGCCAGAGAACGCCGTGAGGAACTGCGAACGCAGTTCCTCACTGACCTTGCACCGTACCTCCAAACGCCTGACCGATTGGTCTTTCTTGATGAAAGTGGGTTCCATATCGCGATGACACGTGGATATAGCCGTGCGCCGAGCAATGAGCGTGCCGTTGACCGCGTTCCGCGAAATCGTGGGCGAAATCAGACCTTGATCTATGCACTGAGCTTGGCAGGGCCGCAGGCCGCCATCGTCCTTGATGGCATAGCGTTTGAATGGTATATTCGCGAAATACTGTGTCCAACGTTAAAGCCAGGGCAAGTGGTGGTGATGGACAATCTCTCGTCACATCATCGAGCGTCCATTCGGACGCTCATCCAAACGCATGGAAGTGAGGTCATGTTTACCTCACCCTACAGTCCGGATTTCAACCCGATTGAACTCATGTTTTTCAAGTTGAAGGCACTGGTTCGGGGTGGGGCTTGGCGAGTCGTGACAGTCGTGAAGGAGCTTTATGGTGCCATCGGCGTTACCTTAGGTGCCGTGTCAGAGACAGATATTCAACACTGGTTCAAACATACTCATCCTAAGATTCTATTATGACAAATGCTCTAGAAAGTGGTGAGCACACGCACCCTCCTGCAGGAGGGTGCAAAGCTGTTGGCGTTGTTCACTCGTCAGCCGGGACGGACAACCAGTGGTGGGAGTCGCTTCCAGGCCACCCTGGTGACGAAGCCGTTCTTTCCAGCTGTAGAACGTATGGGTCGAGACACCGAAGCTATCGGCAATCTGCTGATTGGGCGTGTCACCCGCCTGAATCATGGGGAGCGCCGTGAGACGCCGCTCCTCAAGCTGAGCACGCGTGTACTTCGAGGGTTGCCATGCTGCCATATCCTGCCCAGTTCAGCAACCTGAATTTACGCCCGTATCAATAGTGTTAGTCGGCCGCTTCTTTCGTTGTTTTCCCATGATTTCCCTCCAGTATGTCTCACCCTCGCAAGTAGGCGGACGTTTTTGGAGGGATTTCCTAGAGCATTACCAGCCGCGTCTCGTGGTGCCGACCGCCTACACGGCGCAGTGGCGATCGGATCTATCTAAGTCAAACCGCAAAGGGTGACTGGTTCCTCGCATTGGTGTTTGACACTCAGTACCTCGCCGGTCGGCGGCATGCGGCTCCAGTTCCGGTGGGTCTGGACCTCGGCTTGAACCCGTTGACCGGCGCGTACACTGGGGCGGGGAAGAGATTCAGACCTTCTCTTTAAGCAGTATAGGTGACCAGCCTTGGTCTATCACATGAAGCGCAGGAGCTGCTTGCTCAAATGGTCTACGCCAGTGGCCGCGAAGACGCGCAGCAGGTCATCGCGTACCTCAACTGGCAGGCAAGCCGGATGTATGCCAAGAAATTGAAGATGCACGGTATGAATCTGGGATACGTCCAGAAAGCGCGAAAAACAGCAATCCACAATCACCATTTTTCGCACCTGCCACAGGCCATGTACGCTGCTGGAATCTGTTTTAAACGGGTTCCACCCTATTACACGAGTCAGCGTTGCCCGTACTGCTCACGCGGGCCAACACGGAGATCTACCGCAATCGCTACAGTGACTTCCTGACCTACCGCAACTGCAAATAGGCCTGCAACTAACGTAAGCAGGCTTCGCTGCTTTACCTCCAGCCCAGCGCTCTCACGGATGCCCAATGGGAGCCCATTGAACCACTTTTGCCGCTGATTGGCGAGAGTACTTTCTGCAAAACCGTGATGAAGCTGATCTACTTCTCCGAGAACCTCTCCCCTTGGTGGCGGCCTCCGGGAGCACGTCACTGCCAATATCTTTCCCCCGCGCAGTCCCGGCACAGTACAACCTCTCCATGTCGCACCTCGCGCTCGTTGATAATTTCCTCTCCGCACGCGTTGCAGAGGACGCGCTTGCCGTTAACGCTGATCACGGCTGCCAGATCGAAGGTCAGGCGAACAGGCGTGACGGTGAACAGTTCCTGGTCATTCCAGGTCTGATAGGCGTTCATATAGGCGTCCCAGCGTTTCTCGCCGTCCACCCGGCCTGCCCGCACCCGCGTCCGTAAATCGGTATGGGGCGCGATTCTTACCGCCTGCCCCGTTCGTACCTCCACGAACGTCGCGGCCACCTTGCCGTGATCGAGCAGGCGCAGCGTGCGGCGGCCCAGCCAGCAGCCCGTCACCACCGAGAGGCCATCGGCAAAGCAGCCATCTGTCTCGGCCAACACCATCAGCTTCTTGTCGGTGCGCGGCACGGTCATACCCAACGCTTGCCCAGCCAATAATCCCATGCGTGCGCCGAGAACCTGGCGGGGACACAGGTGGCTGTGCAGCGCGGCGCTGCGGGCCAGTAGCTCGTCCAGCTGGGTTGGAGGCTCAATGAGGGCGGTCACGGATGGGCCTCGATGCGGTCTTGCAGGTGCGGCGCGGCGCGGTTCATCATCCGCATGATACTGAGGTGCATCCAGGCCAGGGCAACCAGGGTAATCAGCAGCACGACGATAAAGGTACTTTGTGGGAAACCCGTCGCGGACTTGGCGTAGGCGAACAGCGGGGTCAGGAAGAAGCCGCCCAGACCGCCCAGCATGCCCACCAGGCCGCCCACCGCGCCCACGTCGCGGGGAAAGTATTCGGGAATGTGCTTGTACACCGACGCCTTACCGATGCCCATCGCCACGCCCACCACGAACAGCAGGGCCGTGAACGGCCACACGCCCAGCGTGAAGTGCATCACATCGCGGGTGACAGTTGCGCCGTCCGCACCGGGCAGGTACAGGACGATGTGGCCGCTGGGCATGCTCATCACCAGCAGGGCGGCGGCCATCAAACCGAAGGCCCCGTACGTCGCCACCCGCGCCCCGTAGCGGTCTGCGAGGTAGCCGCCCAGCGGACGCAGCAGGCTGGCCGGGAAGATGAACAGTGCGGTCAGCAGCGCCGCCTGATACAGCGGCAGGCCGAACACGTCCACATAATATTTGGGCATCCACGCAGCCAGCGCTACATATGACCCAAAGAACACCACGTAATACAGCCCGAAGCGCCACACCCGCGCGTCCCGCAGCGGCGCGAGCATCTCCTGCAGCGGGCGGCCCTGACCGGGCGTGCGGTCTTGATGGGGCGCGAAGATCAGGACGGCCAGCCCCATCAGAACCAGCAGCACGCCGTACAGAAAGGGAATGGCCCGCCAGCCGCCGGGGATGAAGCCGCCCAGCAGCCCCGCCGCTGGAATCGCCACGATCATGGCTGGGCCGATGAACTTGGTGACGCTGGCTCCCACATTTCCAGCCCCGAACACGCCGAGCGCCGCGCCCTGCCGTTCGCGCGGGAACCAGATGCTGTTCCAGGCCACGCCGACCGAGAAGCTGTTCCCGGCGAAGCCCACCAAAAAGGCCAGCCCCAGCAGCGCCGGATAACTCTGCACATGGGCGATCAGGAAGGCGGGAACGGCGGTCAAGAGCAGCATCGCACCCATGACGCGGCGTCCGCCGAGGCGGTCGGTGATGATGCCCGTAGGCAGCCGCCACAGCGAGCCGTTCAGCACCGCCACCGCCGAGAGCCAGGACAGTTGCACGTCGCTCAGGCCGAACTCCTGGCGGATGGGCAGGCCCAGGATGCCGAACATCAGCCACACAGCGAACATCAGCGTGAAGGCCACCGTGGACAGGATCAGCACGCGGCGGGAAGCGCTGGCATCGGCAGGGGTAGGGGCGGAACTGTGGGGAGTGGTCATTTCGGGGAAACCTCCGTCTTCCCGCTGCCAGTGCTGAAACACGCGGGAGGGCTAGCCGCATGTTGGCCGCGTCCACTTACAAGCGGTTAACAAACGAAGTGAGGGGCCACCGGACAGATTTATCTCTGTTAGTCACTTGTAAGTCCCGCGCCGCACACTCCCTGCATGGCAGACCTTTCCGCAGAGCGTGAACCGCAAAGCCGTCGGCCCCAGTACGTCATGACGCTGTGGCGCACGGCTGGGGGCATCTGGCAGGGCCGCCTCAAATCCCTGCACGACGGGGCCGAGCAACTCGTGGGCGATCTGCGGGACTTGCCCAGCGTTCTTGCTGCCGTTCCTGACAAAACAGGGTCTGACCCCAAGGAGAATCATGCTTAAGCCTTCCCCGCCCGCGCTGCCGCCTCGGCGCGACACCGAACCCGTGCGGGTTCCGGTGATGGACGTGACCCTGGACCGCCGGGGGCTGCTGTACGGTCTGGCCTTCGCCGCTGCACTGACGGTGGCGGTATATTTCGGCTCTCAGCGCTTCCACGGCTTTGACGGGGCGCTGGCCGGGTACTGCTTTGCTACCATCTTCGCGCTGTTTGGAGTGGTGTACCGCTACGTGGTGTGGCTCCAGCGCCCACCCACCCGCATGTACTGGAAACGTGGCTGGCAACTGTTCTGGCAGCCGGGCCAGCGCCTGCACAACCTTGGCCTGTTCTTTAAGGCGGGCTGGGAAAAGATGATCGAGCAGCGCTTTATCCGCAAACGCTCGCGCAAGCGCTGGCTGGCGCACCAGTTGATCTTCTGGGGCTGCATCATCGCCATTCTGATCACCTTCCCGCTCACCTTCGGTTGGCTGCGCTTCGAGAGCGATTTCGCCAAACCCAGCGACTACATGATCGTGCTGATGGGCCAGCGGCTGGACTTCTTCACCTTCCCTGCCCGCAGCGCACTGGGCTGGCTGATCATGCACGGGCTGAACGTGGCCGCCGTGCTGTGTCTGGGCGGCATCGCGCTGGTGCTGGGGCGGCGCATCAAGGACGAGGCAGAAATTGCCACGCAGCGGTTCGACAACGACATCCTGCCGCTGATCCTGCTGTTCGCGGTCTGCGTGACCGGCATGATGCTGACCGCCTCCAACATGTTCCTGGAGGGCAAGTTCTACTACTGGATCACCACCACCCACGCGGTCACCGTGTACCTGTGGCTGCTGTACCTGCCGTTCGGGAAGTTCTTCCACATTTTCCAGCGCATCGCCAACGTTGGCGTGTGGTTCTACAAAGCCGCCGGAGCCAATGGCCCGCAGGCCAAGTGCGCCCGCTGCGACACCGAGTACATGAGCCAGATGCAACAAGATGACCTTAAAACCATCCTGCCTGATCTGGGCCTGGATTACACCCATTCGCAGGTGGGCAACTGGCAGAACCTGTGCCCCAGTTGCCGCCGCAAGCTGCTGACCCTGAACCAGTTTCGGGCCACCGGCAAGGAGTTCATGTAATGGTCAAGCCACCCCTTTCTCAGGAAGAATTTCTGGACACCTACGGCCCCACGCTGCACTACGCGCCGCCTGGCGGCTTCAGCAGCGTTGAAGATTACGACGCGCTGGTGGATACCCATTGCTGCTTTTGCGGCCAGCAGTGCGGCATCAAGTTGAAAGTCAAGGACAACGCGATTGTAGGTTTTGAGCCGCGCTACGACTTCCCTTTCAATAAAGGCAAGCTGTGTCCCAAGGGCATCAAACGGTATCTACAAGGCTCGCACCCGGATAGGTTACTCCACCCGATGCGCCGTACCGAACACGGCTACCAGCAGATCACCTGGGACGAGGCGCTCACCGAAACCGTGTCCAAGATTCAGGAGATTCAGGCCAAGTACGGCAGGGACAGCTTCGCCATGCTGTCGGGCGTCTCGCTGACCAACGAGAAGAGCTATCTGGTGGGCAAATTCGCCCGGCTGGCGCTGCAAACGGCCAATCTGGATTACAACGGACGGCTGTGCATGGTCTCGGCGGGCGCGGGCAACAAGAAGGCCTACGGCATTGACCGCGCCTCCAACCACTGGGAAGACATCACGGACGCCAAGGTCATCTTCATCATCGGCACCAACATCGCCGAGTGCTTTCCGATCACCACCGATTACATCTGGCGGGCGCGGGACAGGGGCGCAAAGATCATCTACGCCGATCCGCGCATGGTGCCGATGGCCCGCACCGCAGACCTGTACCTGCCGCTGCGCTGCGGCAGCGACAGTGCCCTGCTGATGTCCATGCTGCACGTCATCATCCGCGACGGGCTGACCGACGAAGCGTTTATTGAGGCCCACACGACAGGTTTTGGTGATGTTCGTGCCGCCGTAGCCGACGCCACCCCCGAATGGGCCGCTGAGATTACCGGGGTTCCTGCCGCCAAGATTGAACAGGCCGCCCGCTGGTACGGCGAGGCCGAGACGGGCATGATCCTGCACGCACGCGGCTTGGAACATCAGGTCAAGGGTGTGGAGAACGTGATGTCCTGCGCCAACCTCGCGCTGGCGACGGGCAAGATCGGCAAGCCGGGCTGCGGCCACTCCACGATTACCGGGCAGGGCAACGGCCAGGGCGGGCGCGAACACGGCCACAAGTGCGATCAGCTCCCCGGCAACCGCGACATCACCAACCCTGAACACCGCAAGTACATCTGCGAGGTGTGGGGGGTTACCGACGAGGAACTGCCCGGCAAGGGCATCACCGCGCAGGAAATCCTCAACGAGATTCACGAGGGCAAGATCAAGGGCCTGCTGAGCATCTGCTTCAACCCGCTCGTCTCGCTGCCCGACGCCAATTTCAACCGCGAGGCGCTGAACAAGCTGGAGCATTACGCGGTCATTGATTTCTTCCTCTCGGAAACCGCGCAACACGCCGACATCGTGCTGCCAGGCAGTTTGCAGGAAGAGGATGAGGGCACCACCACCAGCGGCGAGGGCCGCGTCATCAAGATCAACGCGCCGGTGACCCCACCCGGCGAGGCGAGGCGCGATTGGGAAATCCTGCTGGACATTGCGGGCCGTCTGGGCCGGGGCAAGTACTTCCAGTTCAACAACACCCAGGAAATCTTCAACGAATTGCGGCTGGCCTCGCGTGGCGGCACCGCCGACTACAGCGGCATCACCTGGGAAAAGATCGTGGACACCCAGGGCATTTTCTGGCCCTGCCCGCAGACCACCGATGAAGGCAAGACCACCATGCACATTGAGAATCTGGATGACCGTCACCCCGGCACGCCCCGGCTGTACGAGGGCGGCAAGTTCTACCACCCCGACGGCAAGGCGCATTTCAACGCGGTGAGCTGGCGCGAGAGTGCCGAAGTCGTGGACGACGAATACCCGATCTGGTTCACCACGGGCCGAGTGGTCAGTCAGTACCTCAGCGGCTCGCAGACCCGGCGCATCGGGCCGCTGGTGGATCAGTTCCCGCATCCCAAGCTGGAACTGCACCCCCGCATGGCCAAGCAACTGAAGGTCCAGACCGACGACTGGGTGACCATTCAGACGCGGCGCGGCGAGGTGATCATTCAGGCCAACGTGGTCAACACCATCCGCCCTGACACGGTGTTCATGGCCTACCACTGGGGCGGCAAGGAAAGTGCGAACCTGCTGACGCAGCGGGCGCTAGACCCCATCTCCAAGATCCCCGAGTACAAGGTCTCGGCCTGCCGCGTTCGCCTCGCCACGCCGGAGGAGCAGACCGAGGGCGAGCGCACCCAATTCCTGAGTTCCCGCACTGAGAAGAACCTGCCCGCTGGCTACAACCTGGCGGAGCGTCGTAAGGAGCTGCGCCGATGAGCGATTTCCGTTTCTTCGTTGACCCCATCCGCTGTATCGGTTGCAAGGCGTGCATGCAGGCGTGTTCCGAGTGCGACACCCACAAGGGCAAGAGCATGATCCACCTGGAATACATCGAGCGCGGCGCGTCCACCCAGACGGCCCCGATGGTCTGCATGCACTGCGACCTACCCACCTGCGCTGCCGTCTGCCCCGCCGACGCCATCAAGCGCACCGAGGACGGCGTGGTGCAGAGCAGTCAGGCTCCGCGCTGCATCGGCTGTTCCAACTGCGTCAACGCCTGCCCCTTCGGCGTGCCGCGCTACTACCCGGAAATTGACCAGATGCTCAAGTGCGACATGTGTTATGACCGCACCTCGGTGGGCAAGAAACCCATGTGCGCCAGCGTTTGCCCTTCCGAGGCACTGTTTTACGGCACGCTGGAGGAATTCCAGTCGCGCCGGGGTGGCAAGCCTCAGAACTCCTTCCAGTTTGGGGCGCAGACGATTACCACCAAGGTCTTTCTGGTGCTGCCCGACGGCGAGATGGGCCTGGACATGGACGTGATCTCGCACATGGACGCCCGCTTCGAGCCGAACGCCTTTGACCACCTTGATCCCTTCGCGCATCTGGAGCCGCTGCCGATGGAGCAGGGCCAGACCCTGAGAGGCCGCTTATGACCCCGCCCAAACCACCCAAAACTGGTCCGCGTCATGCGCCGCACTGGAAGACCGACTTCAGCGTGGACTGGGACGCCACCGATTACGTCTCGCGCCGCGAGTTCACCCGCTTCCTGGGCCTGAGCAGCGCGGGCATGGCCGCAGGCACGGTGCTGATCGCCGGGTTGGCGAGTGTGGGCGCGCAGCCCGTCCCGGAAGTTCCGCCGCTGCGACTGGGCAAGGTGGAGGATTTTCCGCCCGGTTCCTCCAGCGCCTTCGAATACCCCCAGAAAGGCCAGTACTCGCTGCTGGTGCGCCACGAGGACGGTACCTTCAGCTCCTACGGTCAGAAATGCCCGCACCTGGGCTGCGCTGTGTATTACGAACCGCGTGAGAAGGTGCTGGAATGCCCCTGCCACGAGGGCTATTTCAATGCGCGAACGGGTGACGTGATCTCCGGGCCACCGCAGCGGGGGCTGAGTCTGGTCAAGCTGGATATCCGCGACGGCGAGATCTGGGCTGTGGGAGGAGGAGGGCATTGACCGGCTCCTCACGCCCCCGCTACGCCCAGCGCAGCCTGATCGTCGGCGTGCTGCTGGCCTTCACCCTGATTTTCTGGAGCATTCAGCTGTTCATCCTGATGCTGGCACTGGACGCCTTTCTGGGCAAGGAGTACGCCCTGCTGTGGCCCGCCGCGATCAGCAGTGCGCTGTTGGCCACTTTGACGCTATGGCTGGTGCGGCTGATTCCCCGCGAGCCACGCGAGTAACCCTCTTTCCCTCTGCCCGAAACAGTTGAAACCCGCTGCAATTTCAAGGAGCCCGTGTGACCACCTCCGAATCCTCTAAACACCAGTCCTCTGCCTATCTGCCCGAATGGACGCCCAACGATCCCGTCTTCTGGGAGCGGGAAGGCAAGGCCCGCGCCTGGCGTACGCTGTGGGTCACCACCTTCGGCCTCACGCTGGCCTTCGCGGTGTGGTTCATGGTCTCAGCCATCGTCGTGCGCCTGAACGACATCGGCTTCAACCTCAGTAAGGATCAACTGTTCTGGCTGACCGCCATGCCGGGTCTGGCAGCGGGACTGACCCGCCTGCGCCACATGTTCCTGGTGTCGGTCTACGGTTCGCGCACCACCCTGACGCTCTCCACGCTGGGCCTGCTGATTCCGGCGGTGGGCTGGGGTCTGGCAGTACAGAACCCCGAAACACCCTTCTGGGTTTTGCTGTCGTTGGCCTTCCTGGCGGGCATGGGTGGGGGCAATTTCAGCTCGTTCATGCCGTCCACCAGCCTGTTCTTCCCCAAGAAGATGCAGGGAACCGCGCTGGGCATTCAAGCGGGCATCGGTAACTTTGGTGTGTCTATGGTGCAGTTCCTGACCCCCTGGGTGGTGGGCGTCAACCTGTTCTGGTTTCTGGGCAGCAAATCCGAGCAGTGGGTCTTTGCCGGGAAAACCAGCACCATCTGGCTTCAGAACGCCTCATGGGTCTACATTCCCTGGCTGATTGCCGCCGCCGTGCTGAGCTGGCTGCTGATCCGCAACGTGCCGATCAAGGCCAACATGAAAGAGCAGCTCGCCATCTTCGGGGACAAGCACACCTGGATCATGACCAGCATCTACATGATGACCTTCGGAGCTTTCAGCGGGCTGGCCGCCGCCTTTCCTCTGCTGATCAAGACGCTGTACGGCGGTTTCGAGAACGCGCCCCTGCCGCTGAAGTTCGCCTTCCTGGGGCCGCTGATCGGCTCGGCGGTGCGCGTCCTGTTCGGATTGATCGCCGACAAGACGGGCGGGGCCATTCTGACGACGATCAGCGCTATTGGTATGGGCATCTCCGCCGTCGCGGTGACCTTCTTCGTCACGCCCACCGATCTGACCACCTTCCCGATGTTCGTGGGCACCATGCTCGCTATCTTCTTCTTCAGTGGTATCGGCAACGCGTCCACCTTCCGGCAGATGCCCGTCATCTTCAACCCGCCGTACAGCGCGGGCGTGATCGGCTGGACAGCGGCCATCGCTGCCTTCGGGCCGTTCATCGTCAGCATGCTGATCAGCTTCAATCTGGCGGCCAGCGGCAACGTCAAGGGCTTTTTCTACGGTCTGGCCGTGTTCTGCATGCTGAATCTGGCCCTCAACTGGTGGTTTTATGGTCGTCGGGGAGCCGAGAAGCCGAGTTAAGCGTCTTTCTTTCCTCCCTCTCCATAGCGAGAGGGTTTTTTTGATTTCCAGATTCCTGTGAAAAAGGACGGCGGAGTGAGGTGGGGCCGCGTTCCCTCGGCCCTGTGATACTGATTCCGCTTAATTTCAGTACGCTCCTCAAAAAGCGCGGGATGCACTTCCACAACGCAGAACCAGTACCTTGTCCTACTTCCGTTGGTCCGATTAAATCGCGTCCAGCACACGGACGCTGAACACGATCTAATCGGAATCCGTATGAGCTGACATTGACGACTTTTTACGGGAGTGAAACAGTCTTCTGAGGTGTCATCGTCCATACTGTATGAATGCCTACCCAACTCATGCAGACCCTGAGCTGGACGGCAGGGACGCTCAGCAGCGATCCACGGCAGTTTTTCCATGTGGTGCGGGTCTTGCTGGCCGATCTGCGCCGGGCGACGGGGATGGACGTGGCCGAGTTGTTTCTGGCCGATCCACAGCAGACCACCTTATTCCTGAGCGGCTACTCTGGGGGGGATCACTCAGCATTCTTCGAACGCACGGTCTTCCGCTTCGGCGAGGGCTTTCCGGGCCGCGCCGCCCAGGAGCGGGAAGTGCTGGAATGTACTGAGCTGGATGGTGACCCCCGCTTTCTGCGCGTTCGGGTCAAGGCGCTGGGCTACCACGCGTTTGTCAGTGTGCCACTGATGCTGCCCCACGCGGTCATTGGCGTGTTGAATCTGGCGGCTCAGAACGGCGAACAACTGGAGCAGGCGCGGCACCGTCTGGAGCAGATCGCCCCGCTGCTGGCCGCCAGCTTATACGCGGTGCTGACTTCCCTGAGTGAGCGCACGCTGGAGCGGGTACAATCGGGCCACACACCACAGGAGCGAGCGCTGGGGCTGCTCGAAGAAAACCTGAAGGCCACCTCCGCGCTTCGGGCGGCGCTGCATCCCCGGCAGGGCACGGCTGTAGAAACCCATCCTGGTCAGATTCACCCCTGCCCCGGCCCGGAACGCTGCCCGGCCCTGCGCGGCCTGGTGCAGATTTCAGGACACGCCGAGCTGAACTGCTCGCTCCAGCCCAGGGATGTGCAGACCGTCTGCCTGCCGGTCTGGCACGGCGGCGAGGTCATCGGTGTGGAAACCGTCCAATTTTCCAAGAGTCTGACCCCTGGGGTGCTGACCGAGGCAGCTGCGCCGCTGCTGTGGATGACCCGGCTGGCTGCCCACGCCCTGGATCTGGGCGCAGGACAGCCTGAACCCGCACCTATCCCCTGGCTGGAGATCGAAACGCTGGGGGCGTTCCGGGTGCGCCGCCAGGGCCAGATCCTCTCCTCCCGCGATTTCAAGCGGCGGCAGGCGCACGAGCTGCTCAAACTGCTCATTACGCGCTGGGGCCGCCCAGTCACCACTGAGGAACTCTGCGAGGCGCTGTGGCCGGGTGAGCCGTACGGACAGCGGGTGCTGGCCCGGTTGCATGTCACCCTGAATGCGCTGCGGCAGGTGCTGGAGCCGCCAGAAGGGAAGGGGCAGGTGCTGACGCGTGACGGCGCGGCTTACCGCTTTGCGCCGGGTCTCCCTGTTCGGCTGGACGTGCAAGCCTTTGAGCTGCTGGTGCGGCACGGCGACACGCAGCACGGCGAGGCAGCCGTCGTCACCTACGCGCAGGCGTTGGAGCTGTACCGGGGCGACTTCCTGGAAGACGATCCGTTTACCGACTGGTACGCGCTGGAACGTGATTACCTGCGCGAACTCGCTCTGCGTGCGCTGTTCCGAACGGGGGAGATCCAGACCGCTGCGGGCCAGTGGCAGAGCGCCCAGATGGCCTACACCCGCATTCTAACCATCGATCCCAACCGGTTTGAAGCCTATGAGGCGCTGATTTCCCTTCTCACTCTACTGAACAGGACGGAGGACGCTCAGGTCTGCTGGGAACGCTACAGCCGGGCCTACGGTCAGGCTCCACCAACCTTTCCCCGCCCAATTGTGGCGAGGAAATCGGTAGGGCAGCTGCTTGGGTAGTACTTCAAGAAGTTTTCGAGCGGCGTTTGACCGAAATCTCAGGATGGCGACGCCTCAAGCAGGGCGTCCGTCATCATGATTGAGCCACCGTGACCAGTTCTTGCGCTGCGGTGACAAGCAACAACCAGAAACGGGCGTTCCGGATGTGGTGAGCGGTCGCGGCGGGCCTACTCAAGGTGACAGGACAATGTCCAGACCAAGCGTGATCCCCGACGGCGTGAAGCCGAACACCTGACCGTAAAATTCCAGTTCTCCTTCGAGTGCCCGCTTGATGTTCTCGGCGCGGCGAAATCCATGCCCTTCGCCCTCAAATTCCACCAATGCCGTCGGCAAACCGCGTGAGCGCACGGCCTCGAACATCTTCCGCGCTTGATCCGGCGGCACCACCTTGTCCTCCAAACCCTGAAAAAACACCACCGGACGCTTGAGCTGCTCGGTGAAATGAATCGGCGAACGGGCTTGGTAGCGGGCTTTTTCCTGGGGGTAGGGGCCGATCATGCTGTCGAGGTAGCGGCTCTCGAACTTGTGGGTGTCCTGCGCCAACGCTTCGGCGTCACTGACCCCGTAGTGGCTGGCCCCGGCAGCGAACACGTCAGAGAACGTCAGCGCACACAGGGTGGTGTATCCGCCCGCACTGCCTCCAGTAATTGCCAGCCGGTGAATGTCGGCGTCGCCGCGCTCCGCCACATAGAGCGCCGCGTTCACGCAGTCTTGCACGTCCACCACGCCCCACTCGCCGTTGAGCCGCTGCCGGTAGGCCCGCCCGAACCCGGTGGAGCCGCCGTAGTTTACGTCCAGCACCGCGACGCCCCGGCTGGTCCAGAACTGCACCGAGAGATCGAGCACCGCGTCGGTGGCCCCGGTCGGCCCGCCGTGAATCATCACCAGCAGCGGCGGTTTCTCACCCTCCGGCGCACGCGTCTCAGCGTTGCGGGGCAGATACAAAAAGGCGTGGGCTGTCCTTCCTCCCTCAGTGGGAAACTCGACGGCTTCCGGCACGCTCAAATCGGCAGGCGGCAAGGTGAAGGTCGAGGATTCATGCAAAATCTCGACGTCGCCGCTGACACTCAAACGGGCAATGCACGGCGCACGGTTCGGTGCGCCGGCTCTCAGCACCACCTGCTGGCCCTGAACCCGTAGATCCGCAGCGGAGGTGAAGGGCGTAGCGAGTTCGCTGAGCTTCCAGCCGCTCTCCTGAAATTCTAAACGCGCCAAATGGGTGCGGCCCTTTTGGTGATAAGCACACATCAACCGTTCCTCGGCCAAGAAAACGTAATTCGAGGAACCGAATTGCCACTGAGGAGTGCTGAATTCGGCGTCCAGCGGGTAAAGGGCCTGCGCGTCCGGCTTCAGCCGGTAGAGATTCCACCACCCGCTCCGATCTGAAACGAAGTGAAGCACGCCGCCGGGCGACCAGCGCGGCTCCTGCACCGATTCATTCTTCCCGCCCGCCACCTGTTGCACGTTGCTGAGCGAGCCGTCCGCCGCGATTTGCGCCAGCATCAAGCGTGTCTCGTCCCAGGGCATGTTCGGATGGTTCCATTCCACCCAGGTGAGTTGGTGGCCGTCAGGACTCAGGCGCGGCGAGGCGTAAAAGTCCGCGCCAGTCGCCAGGACGCCGCCGCCTTCAGGGTTGGGGCCACCGAGTTGGAGGGCCACCAGCTCGTTACGCGCTTCGCGGTCATGCTCACGGTGGTCTTCGCGCACGGCGATCAAGCGGCCCCTCGACAGGTCAATTTCCAGATCGGCATACCGCACTTCCAACTCCGGCGTGATCGGCTGCGGCTCTTGGCCATTCATCTGCCGGTAAAGCCGGTTGTCGGCAAAGTGGCTGAAGTAAACGGTGCCGTCCTGAACAGCGTGGCAGCGCCCGCCATACTCGTGAACCCGGCTGCGGACATTAAACGGCGGCGGCGTGACGTCGTTGGCGGTTCCGTCTGGCGCGAGGCGCACCAGCACGCTGCGCCCACCTTCATTGGAGCGGCTTTCGAGCCAGTACACGTCCGGCCCGTCCACCGTGACGCCGCCCAGCCCCACGCTCCCAGCAGTGATGGTGTCGGCGGTGATGGGTGAAGGCCATGCGCCGTAAGGCAAGACGGTTCGGTGATCCTCGGTCATGTCGTCCTCCTGAAGTCGAACTGTTTCGTGATGTGAGCAACTGCAAGATAGCGGTTCGTCTAAGGCTTGCGCGTCCAAGACTGCCGAACCAGATCCAGATTCGGAAGGTCTGAGCCCTTGGGCACGCCCACTGCGCCGACCACCCCATGCGGAGGAGGGCCGGCTTCTGAGAGCGTTCTAGTGAATCGGTGGCTTCCAATCAGGATCGTCCGGTTTGCACAGAGGAGGTTACCGAGACATTCAGGTCTAACGGGAATTCGTTGCCTGAAGCAACTGCAAAAGCGGTGAAATGACTTTGCATGCCTGAAGTTCTTGGCACAGCGCGAATTGACAATGGTGGCGTCTACCGGTATATCTAAGAGCACAGACTCATCAAAACGAATGGCGTTGCATTGCCGTAGGATTTGACCAAAAATCCATGGGTGCTGTTTTTTAGGAGGTCGCTATGAAAGGGATTTTATTGACTGCTTCTCTGCTTGCCCTAGGCGCTGGGTTGGCCCAAGCTCAAAAAACCACCTTGACCATCGAAAGTTGGCGAAATGACGACATCAAGATTTGGCGAGACGTCATTATTCCGGCCTTCGAAAAGCAGCATCCAGACATTCATGTGGTGTTTGCGCCCAGCGCTCCGACCGAGTACAACGCCGTGCTGGCCGCCAAAATCAAGGCTGGTACGGCGGGCGACCTAATCACCTGCCGCCCGTTTGATCAGAGCCTCGAACTCTACAAAGCCAAGCAGCTCACCAACCTCAACAGCCTGCCAGGCATCAAGAACTTCGATACGGTCTCCAAAGCGGCTTGGTCAACCGACGACGGAAAGACCACCTTCTGCGTGCCGATGGCGTCGGTGATTCACGGCTTTCTGTACAACAAAAAAGCGTTCAGTGACCTCGGCCTGAGTGTTCCGAAGACCGAAGCGGCGTTCCTGGCGGCCCTGGACAAAATCAAGCAAAATGGCAAGTACGTGCCGCTGGTGATGGGCACCAAGGATCAGTGGGAATCGGCGACCATGGGCTACCAGAACATCGGGCCGACCGCTTGGAGCGGCGAAACGGGGCGCAAGGGACTGATCTCCGGTAAAGCGCAGTACAACAAAGGCGGCTTTTTGACGGCTTTCACTTCGCTGGCCAAATGGAAGCCTTATCTGGCTCCCGGCTATCAGGCCCTGGCTTATCCAGACGCGCAAAACCTCTTTTCGCAGGGGCGCGGCGCGGTTTATCCGTCAGGCAGTTGGGATATCGGCACCTTCCGCCAGATGAATCCCGACATGGAGCTGGGGGCTTTTGCGCCGTACAGCATCAACGGCCAGAAGTGCGTCATCAGCGACCAGCCCGACATCGCGATGGGCATCAACGCGGCCAGCAAAAATCAGGAGTCCGCCAAGACGTTCCTCAATTGGGTGGCCTCTGACGTGTTCGCCAGCTTGTACGCCAACGCCCTGCCGGGATTTTTCCCACTGGCCAACGTCAAATACACCCTGAAAGATCCGGTGGCTCAGGAGTTCTTGAACTGGCGCAATCAGTGCGGCAAGAGCTTCCGCTCCTCGTACCAGATTCTCTCGCGCAACGCCAATCCCAACAACGAAAATGATCTCTGGAACGCCAGCTCTCAGCTCCTGAACGGCAGCCTGAGCGCCCAGGCCGCCGCCGACATGGTGCAAAAGAACCTCGCGTCTTGGTACGGCCCCCAGAAAGGCAAGTGATCTCAGCGTCTTTGCGCAGGCCTTGACCTGACTTGCGCTCCCCACCGATTCAAGCTGGAACACTCGGAAGCCCTGGTGTTTCAGCTTGTTGTCTTGAACGGCCCGGTTCAGTGCCGCCCGCTCAACCTGCGCCGCCAGATCACTTCTTCAAGTCTCAAGGAGGCGAATGCTCACTTCCGATCTCAAGCCTTCCCGCGCCCCGCGCCCGCGCCGCCGAACATTCCCGCTGCATCTGGTGGTGTTCCTCGCGCCCGCCGTCTTGATTTACAGCGTCATCATGATTTACCCGATTCTGGCCTCGCTGTGGCTTTCCTTGAACAGCAGCGTGGACGGCGTGCAGACATTCGTCGGCGTGGCCAATTACCAGAAGCTGCTGGGCAGTGAGTTGTACGCCCAGCCGCTGTTCAATGCCCTCAAAAATAACTTCATCTTCTTCGTTGTCCACATGCTGGTGCAAAATCCAGTCGGGCTGCTGCTGGCCGTTTTGCTCAGCTTGAAGCTGCGCGGCACACCCCTCTACCGGACGCTGATCTTCACGCCCACGGTTCTTTCGGTGGTGATCGTGGGTTTTGCCTGGAAACTGATCCTCAATCCCGTCTGGGGCGTGCAGCGCAGTTTGCTTGAGCCGCTTCACTTGGAGGCTTTAGACTTGCCCTGGTTGGGCCTGGCCTCCACGGCGCTGGGGACGCTCTCCCTGATCAGCGTCTGGCAAAACATCGGCATCCCCATGCTGCTCTTTCTGGCCGCGCTTGTCCGCATTCCCGAAGAGCTTTACGAAGCCGCCCGGCTTGACGGAGCCGGAACATGGACGGTGTTTCGCCGCATTCAGTTGCCGCTGATTTTGCCCACAGTAGGGATCGTCAGTGTGCTGACCTTTGTCGGCAACTTCAATGCCTTCGATCTGATCTACGCCGTCCAGGGCGCACTGGCCGGGCCGAACTTCGCCTCGGACATCTTGGGAACATTGTTTTACCGAACCTTTTTCGGCTATCAGTTGCAGGCTGGCGATCCGTACATGGGCGCTGCGGTGGCCGGCGTGATGCTCGCCGTAATCTTGGTGGGGCTACTGATTTACCTGCTCGGCTGGCAGCGGCGCATGACTGAGGTGACGCTGTGATCCAGACCCGGAAAAAGCGGCCACCACAGGTGTTTGCCCACCTCGGCTTGATGATCTACAGCTTGATTGCCGTGTTTCCCACGGTGCTGATCATCATGAATTCGTTCAAGAACCGCGCCACGATTTTCGCGCACCCGTTCGCGCTGCCCACCTCCGAGACGTTTACGCTGGACGGCTACAAAACACTGACCGAGTCGGCCAACTTCCCGCTGTACTTTCTGAACAGTCTCACCGTGACGCTCGGCTCGCTGGCCCTGATTTTGCTGGTGAGCAGCATGGCGGCCTTTGCCCTCAGTGAGTACACGTTCCGGCTCAATACCCTGCTGGCGCTGTACCTCTCGATCGGCATCATGGTTCCGATCCGGCTGGGCACGGTGGGCATCCTCGACTTGATGGTCAAGTTTCACCTGGTCAACACACTCTGGGCCCTGATCTTGGTGTACACGGCGCAGGGCATTCCCCTGGCGGTGTTTATCCTCAGCTCCTTTATGCGCGGCGTTCCCAGAGACCTCAAGGAAGCGGCCCGGATCGACGGGGCCAGCGAGTACCGCATTTACGGCTTGATCTTGCCGCTGATCCGTCCGGCGCTCGGCGCAGTCACGGCCATTAGCATGGTGCCGATCTGGAACGACTTGTGGTTTCCCCTGATTCTGGCTCCCGGTGAGCAAACCAAAACCATCGTGCTGGGAGCCAGCGCCTTTTTGGGACAGTTCGTCAACGATTACAACGCGGTGCTGGCCGCGCTTACCTTGGCCATTGTGCCGGTGGTGCTGCTCTACGCCGTCTTCTCGCGTCAGCTGGTCAGCGGCATCACCAGCGGGGCGCTGAAATGACCGGGCAAGCGGCACACCCTCCGCGCACCCTTAGGGTCGGGCTGATCGGCGCTGGCCTGATGGGACAGACCCATGCCGAGGCCTGGAAACGCGTCCCCGGCGCACTCGTGGCCAATCTCGCGCTGGACGGCCACGCTAAGGCCTTGGGTGAGCGTTACGGGCTGAAAGGCTACGACACTCTTCAAGACCTTCTGGCAGCGGTGGACGTCGTCGATTTATGCACACCGACGCCTACCCACCGGGAATTGACGCTGGCCGCTGCCGAGGCCGGGTGCCACGTGATCTGCGAGAAGCCGGCGGCCCTGAGTGTTGCCGACGCCATAGAGATGCAGCGGAGTTGCGAGGCAAACGGCGTCCGGCTGTTCGTCGCGCACGTGCTGAGGTTTTTCCCGCAGTACAGAGCGGTCAAGGCGCGGTTTGAGCGCGGTGATTTCGGCGCACCCCGTGTGCTACGCCTCAGCCGAGTCAGCACCCCGCCCACGGTGGGCAGTTGGCTGCTGGATGAAGAAAAAAGCGGCGGCGTGCCGATGGACTTGATGGTGCATGATCTGGATTACGCCCGCTGGATCGCCGGCGATGTGGAGCGGGTCTACGCCGTCCAAACCCAGCAGGCGGGCAAAGTCATGGTTCAGGCCACGCTGAGCCACAGCGGGGGAGCCATCAGCCTCGTCGAAGCAGGCTGGGCCGCGCCGGAAGGGGTCTTCCGAACAGCTCTGGACGTGGCGGGCACGCTGGGAACCGCAGAGTGGAATTCTGACGCCCCCGCTCCCCTGCGGCGGCATGGCCCGGCGCTTTTACCGGGACAACTCGGCGCGACGCTGCCCGCCCTAGACGGCGATCCTTACGGTGATCAACTCAGTCACGCTTACGCGGCGCTGCGCGGCGGCACACCGTTTCTGGTCAGTGCAGATGACGCGGTGGCGGCTGTGGCGCTGGGTCAGGCTGTTCAGCAGTCTGTGGAGACTGGCGGGGCGGTTACGCCGCAGAGGTGGAAATGAAGATCCGAATCGCTCTTCTGGGAGCCGCCCATGTCCATGCCCAGCACTACGCCGCTCTGCTCTCACAGCAGGAGAACACCGAGGTACTGGGCTTCACCGAGGACGACCCAAACATTGCTCAGGAGTTCGCCCAGCGCACCGGCTTAATGCAGAGGACTGCCGCTGAAATCATGGCCCTCAGCCCGCATGGGGTCATCGTCTGTACCGTGAACACCAAGCGCCTGGGGCCGGTGCAGTTGGCGGCGGCCAGCGGCGCACACGTGTTGTGCGAAAAGCCGATTGCCACCAACGAAGCCGACGCTCAGGCCATGCGCCGGGCCTGTGAAGCGGCGGGCGTTCAGTTTGTCACGGCCTTTCCGGCGCGGTTCTCGTCTGCGGCGCTTTCGCTCGCCGAGCAACTGCGGGCGGGTCAGCTCGGTAAGGTTTTGGCCTACAGCGGCGTCAATCACAGCGTCGCGCCCGATCACGAGCAGCCGTGGTTCGGCGACCCGGCCCAAGCGGGCGGCGGAGCAGGCATGGATCACATCGTGCACCTGGCTGATCTGCTGCGTTTTGTCGGGGAGCGGCCCACCGAGGTCTACGCTCAGCTCCGCCCGGTGCCGCAGTGGGTGTTGCCGGAGCACGCCGACATTGACGCCGCAGGGCTAATTACCCTCCGCCTGGCTTCAGGGGCCAGCGCCACTATCGACTGCTCCTGGAGCCGCCCCCAGGGGTATCCACGCTGGGGGCAGCTGCGCTTGGACGTCACGGCCAGTCGGGGAATGCTCAGCCTCGATGTGTTTGCCGATCACCTCAACATTACGCAGGGCACGTATCAGTGGGCAGGCTACGGCGAAGACCTGAACGCCAAGATGCTGGACGATTTTATTCAGGTCTGCGCTGGAAGCGGCGCGGGCCGGGCGACCTGGCAAGACGGTTACGCTGCCCTGGGGGTGGTTCAGGCCGCTTACACCT
The DNA here is from genome assembly GCF_003860465.1 of Deinococcus psychrotolerans. Taxonomy (NCBI): domain Bacteria; kingdom Thermotogati; phylum Deinococcota; class Deinococci; order Deinococcales; family Deinococcaceae; genus Deinococcus; species Deinococcus psychrotolerans. Next base: position 315,630 of record NZ_CP034186.1, on the reverse strand, counting down.
CCAATGCGTCTGGTGAAGCTGTTCAACTGAACGACGCTGCTGAATGACCTTCCAATGGATGCCTCTGCCGACTTCTCAGGCCAGTGTCTGTGGGAAGTGGGTGGCTGCTGCTAACGCCTGCGCTTGCCCAATTCAAAGGCCCTTGCACCCGCTTTGGCGGTCGTTTATGGGGTCTTTTCCCGTTTGCTCTTGTCTTTGTTCCTTCCATCACCAAGCAGGTCTGTTCGTCCGCAACTCGCCTGCTTCCTTTGCGGATGGCAAGAGGCTCATGTCAACAAGGGAATGCAATCCCTTTAGCGCCCCCTGACTTGGCGTTCGCCCTGACATGCGAATTCAGCCGCGCCCACAATGCCAGCATCTGGACCTAAAGTCGAAAGTCGCAGGGGCGTGAAATCGTGCAGCGCCCGAGTTCTGCGGCGTTCGGTCTCGATCATTGGCAGCAGCAGACTGGCCTGAGCCATCAATCCTCCGCCGAGCACCACCACTTCCGGATCGAGCAACAATTGCAGGTTATGGAGAAAGCGGCCCAGGTACGCCGCCGCGTTTCTGATCAGGTCCGTTGCCCGCTCGTCACCGCCCGCCATCTTCTCGAAGATCGCCGGAACACTCGTCGGCTGACCGTACACAAAGCTGGCGTCCCGGGCCAGCGCCGCGCCGCAGGCCTGAGCTTCAAGGGTGCCGAGCGTGCCGCTGCCGTCCATGGTGCCGGAGAAGCCCATTCGGGTGTGACCGACTTCACCGGCCATACCAGTACGTCCAGAAAAAATCTCACCATTCAGGATCAGTCCGCAGCCTATCCCTGTTGACCAGGTGAGGTAGACGCTGTGCTGGGTTCCGCGTGCACTGCCGTGTCGGGATTCAGCCAGCGCCGCGAGGTTAGCGTCGTTCTCGAACGCCACTGCCCTCCCCAAACGCTGAGCAAGAACCTGTTCGATCTTTGAATCATTTAGGCCCTGAAGATTCGAGAAGAACGTCGTTTCACCGTTGACCACTGGACCCGGCACACCCAGACCGATGGCCAACTGTTCGCTACCCTGTAGGTCGCCGACCATGCTTTCAATGGTATCGAGTAAAGGGCCGAGGTGCGCGGGCGTCGGCGTTTCGAGCCGCCGAAGCACCTTACCGTCCCTGACCAGCCCGGCCGCGAGCTTGGTTCCGCCCAAGTCAAGACCAATGGTGGACACGTTGTGAAGGTCGGCGGCGACGGCTGCGGTTTCCACGCCGGACATTACCGGGTTACCTTCGAACTTCGCACCGGCTCACCCACCCGCTCAACGCGCTGAAGGGCCAGATCAATCACCAGTTGCTGAACCGGCAGGCACAGCTTGAGTGGAGCCGTGAGGAGGCCCAGGGGCGGCGCTGAGACCTCGGCCACCAGGGACAGTGACGGACAGCCAGCGGCCTGGGCAGCCTTCAAAATGGATTCGGCTGTCTGACGCTCGTAATCGGTTTCGTCTGAGCGTCGCAGTAGGACGATGCTCGTCTCGGGTGAGAGAAGTTCCAGCGGCCCATGCCGCAGCTGTCCCAGGTCGTAATGCAGCGCCGGAAAACGCCCGAGTTCGATGGTGCCGAGGGCCGCCATCGCCGCCAGACCCGCCAGAGCACCCGAACCAGCAAACACCATCGACCGTACCTGCCCAAAGCGGCTGAGATCCAGGGCCTCGCCGTCTAGCGCGGGCAGATCGGTATGTGCAGAGTCTGGCGAGTAAGCCCGCAAGATCAGCCCGTGAAGCACCAGGGTCAGCAGGTAAGACCGGGTGGCCGCAAAGCCCACCTCTGATCCACCGGCCGCCACGAGGCTGGGAAGCTGGCGAACCAGGTAGCTCTCAGGGCTCAGACTTAGCCCAAAGGTCGGCCCGAGGTCTGTGCCGGATTGTTTTAGAAACGTTCGGAGTTCACCGGACTCGCCGGACTGGCTAACCAGCAGAGTGACCTGCGCTGCATTGGGCGGCAGGGGCATACTGAGCGCCTCGTCGAGCGAGAGGGCCAGCGCGGAAATGCCCACGCTGCGGTAAGCGGCCAGCGCCGCTGAATTGGCATGGTGGCTGGCCCCCATCCCCAGCAGGAGCAGAAACGCCCCGGGCTGACGCAGCGACTCAGCGATCTGCTGGGCCCGCTGCTGCTGCGCCGGGTCGTTCCAAGTGGCGTGGGCGTCAGCGACCTGACGTGATTGTTCCCGGCGGATCAGGTCGAGACCGCTCGGTGCACCAGTAGACGTTGGAGTGTGCATAACAGTCATCCTTTGACGCCTCCCGACGTCAGGCCAGCCAGTAGCCCGCGTTGCAGGGCCACGGCAATCAGCACCGGCGGTAGGGCCGCCAGCACCCCGGCCGTCATGATCAGGCCGTAATCGGTGGCCCGCCCCGCCGTGAAGTCCGAGATGGCGACCGGTAAGGTCTTGGCCGCCAGACCGTTGGTAAAGAGCAGGGCAAAGAAAAATTCGTCCCAGGCCAGCAAGATGGCAAAAATCGCGGTGGTCACCACGCCGGGCAGGGCCAGTGGGACGGTGATACGGGTCATCACCCCGAAGCGGCTCAGCCCGTCGACCAGGCCGGACTCCTCGATCTCCGGCGGCACCGTGTCGAAGTTCGACTTCAGCAGCCAGGTGGCAAACGGCATGATAATGCAGCAGTACACCAGAATCAGCCCCCAGACGGTGTTGAGTAGCCCCAGCCGCGCCAGCATCTGGTAGAGCGGTAAGAGCAGGGCCACCGGGGGCAGCATGTAAGTGGCCACCACACTCGACAAAATCCAGCCCTTGCCGCGTGGAAACCGCGAGAGGGTGTAGGCTGCCGGAATGCCCACCAGCAGAGCCAAGAGGGTGGTTGTCATGGCCACCGCCGCACTGTTTCGCAGGGCATAAAGAAAGGTCTGGCCGGGGGTGTTCTCGCCGAGCGTCAGCAGCAGCCGGTAGCGGCTCCAGTCCGCGTGCTGGGGCCACCAGCGCAGCGGCTTGACGGTCAGTTCGCTGGCGGGCATCACGCTGCTGATCAGCATCCAGGCCACCGGCAGCAAGACGCTGGCGGCGAACACGAAGACCCCCAGGTAAAGCAGCCCGCTCTGGAGGGGCGTGCGTTTCAAGCGGCCCTCTGGCGCTTCATCAGCAGCAGGTAACCGGCAATCAACAGGGCACTGATCAGGACCATCACGTTGGCGTAGGCCGCGCCGCTGCCCGCTTGCAGATAAGTGAAGGCCTCCTGATAGACCGAGAATGAGGCCGTCTTGGTCGCGTCCGCCGGGCCGCCGCGCGTCATGACGTAGATGATGTCGAAGACCTTGAACGCCTCGATGGTGCGCAGTACCACGGCCACGCTGAGAGGACCAAGGATAAACGGCAAGGTCAACCGCCAGAAGCGCGTCCAGATCGGCACACCGTCCAGCGCCGCCGCTTCGTAGATCTCGTCGGGAACGCTCTGGAGGGCCGCCAGCGCAATGAGGGCCACCAGCGAATAGTTCTTCCAGACGTCGGCCAGAATCACCATGTTCATGGCTGATGACGGCGCACCTAGCCACGAGCGGTAGTCGCCCATCAAGCCGGTCTGGGTCAGCAGAGCATTGAGCGCGCCGTATTCCGGGTTATAAATCCAGCGCCACATGGTCGCGTTCACGATGGTCGGGATGGCCCACGGCAAGATCAGCAGCGCGCGCGCAAATGCCTGCCCGCGAAACTTCTGATTGAGCAGCAGGGCCACCAGCACGCCGATCACCACTTCCAGGGCCACCGAGACGACGGTGAAATAGGTGCTGTGCCACAGCGATAAGAGAAAGTCGGGGTTGGTCAGGGCGTAGGCGTAATTGTCCCAGCCCAGCCACGCGGGCCGGATGCCCAGCGCGTTCAAGCTGGCGTCGGTGAAGCTGAGATAGAGGGTGCGGATCAGCGGATAGCCGATCACGCACAGCAAGATGATCAGCAGCGGAAGCAGGAAAGGCCAGCCTTGAGCCGCCGCCGGGGATGCCCGCTGGCCGCGCGTCATCAGCGGAAGCGGCTGGCCGCCTTGGCCGCCGAATCCAGGGCCTGTGCGGGCGTCTGGCTGCCCAGCAGGGCTCTTTGCAGCGAGGTCTGGAGCAGCGTGCTGAGCTGAGGGTACTGGGCGATGGTGGGGCGCGGGAACATCAGGTTCAGCGAGGTATTGGCCGCCTTCACCAGATCGGCTTGCCCCTTGACCACGGCAGGCTTGCTGTAGCTGGCTTTCCAGATCGGGAGGCTCAGGGTAGCGAACTGCTCCTGCGCCGGAGCGGAGGTCAAGTACTGAATGAACTTCCAGGCCTCGTCCTTGTGGGGACTGCCGGTCGGGATCCCCAGGCCCATGCTGCCGTTCATGGCGCTGGCCTGACTCACTCCGGCTGCGCCCGGTGCCGGAACGATGCCCACGTTGCCAGCGACTTTCGACTGCTTGGGATCGTTGGCCATGGCGTACATGTAGGTCCAGTTCAGGGCAAAGGCCGCTTTGCCGTCGGAGAAGACCTTGCGGACGTCTTCTTCGAGGTACTCGGTGCTGTTGGGATTGCTCAGGCCGCTCTTGAGCGAACCGGTCATGTACTGGAGGGCTTTGAGGCCGCCGCCGGTATTGAAGGCTGGTTTGCCGCCTGTATAGAACTGCCCGCCGTAAGCGGAAAGCAGCGTGGTGTAGTCGCAGATCAGCGCCTCGGCCTGACTCCAGCTCCAGACGATGGGGTACTCCACCAGCTTCTTGGCCTTGATGATGGCGGCCTGCTTTTGCAGTTCCTCCCAGGTTTTAGGCGGCGCGGCGATGCCCGCTTTCTTGAGCATATCCTTGTTGTAAAAGAGGTATTTGGTGTCCAGAATCCAGGGCATGCCGTACCGCTTGCCGTCAGCGGTCACCGTCGTCCAGGCGCCCGAAAACACGCGGGTGTTGTCGGCGGCGGGAATGCGGCTGGTCACGTCGGTCAGAAAGCCGTTCTTGGCGAACTCGGTGGGCCAGATCACGTCGAAGAGCACTACGTCGTAGCCGTTGCTTCCGGCCGAGGCAGAGCTGACGATCTTGTCGTGCAGTCCTTCATAAGGAACAAATTCAAGGTTGATCTTGACGCCGGGATTCTTGGCCTCGAACGCCTTGGTCATGTCCTTGATGTTGGCTTCGCTGTAGGCGGCCTGTTTCATAAAGAGGGCGTGCAAGGTCACAGGGGCGGCGTAGACCGTGGAGAGAGAGGACAGCAGCAATGACAGACCAAGAATCATTCGGTTCATGACAACCTCCGGGAAAGGTAAGTGGGGGAGAGCGCAAGCAGGGACGGCTCCAGCGCTGAACTTAAAGTCGAGGCTGGGGCGGCGCTGGATGAGAGAAATGAAGCAGCATACCGCAACCGGCTGGCCGTCAAAGCGCCGAGCACCGAGCCGCTCGGGCCCAGGTGTGAACGGACTACGCAGAGTTGTGGGGCAAGGTGCTGCAGTGACTGAATGATGTCCTGGCCGCTGGACTGAGCGTCGTCGGTGACGATAACCAGCCGCAGATCGAGCGAGGCCGCCACCGCGCCCACGAGGTAAGCGAGGGCTGCTTGCTTGAGGGCCTCGGGCAATTGTTCGATTGGGGTGGGCCACGCCTGATGAGGCCAGCGGGCCAGCGCCAGTTCGCCGGCCATTCCGTTCGTTCCTCGGTACACGGTGCCGCCGAGGTAGAGCCCCAGGCCGATGCCGCTGCGGTGCTGCACCAGCACCATGAAGTCATCCTCGTCGCTGGCCGCACCGTCATATTTTTCGGCAAGCGCCCAGAGGTTGGCGTCGTTCTCCAGCACGACGTCCGCGCCGCTGTGTGCGGCGACCTCCTGAAGCGGAGCGAGGTCAAGTTGAGGCAGCGAGTTGGGTTCTCCCATCTGGCCAGTGTCCGAGACCGGTGCGGGGACACTGACGGTGATGTGCTTCACCGGACCGTGTGGTGCCGAGCGCAGCAATTCGGCAAGTGCCTCCATGAGCTGGGCATGCATTTTCTCGGAGTCGGAAGCCTGCACGAGCGTCTTCCGGCGCTGATGCCCACGGATGTCACCCGTCAGGAAATGAATTTCTCCAGGCTGACAATCGATGCCGACCAGGGTTCCCAGTTGCGGGTGCAGATCAAGGATACTGGCTGGACGCCCCGCTGCGCCTTCCGTTTTTCCGATTTCGGTGATCAAGCCCTGGTCTTCAAGTGCCCTGGTGATGAGGTTGATGGTCACGGCAGATAGGCCGGTGCGCCCGGCCAGTTCACCCCGTGAAAGTGCGCCGTGTTCGAGCAATTGCCACAGCAACTGTTGCCGATTGTGCTCCCTCTGGCTTCCAGATCGCTGCACTCCGATTCGAGCACCCCCTTTTTTAATTGGCTTCATTAATTTATAAGTCCCGAGGGTAGGCTTGTCAAGACGAGGCTCCCCCCATCGTTAGTTCAGTCCGGTTGCGCTTCAAATCTCAATCAACCTTTTCATGCCGTGCAGTCTGTGCCGAGGCGGTGGAGCAGTGGTCAAGCGCATTTCAGCCTGTTTGCGGTCGAATCATCCCAGTGATCCAGATGGACTGATCGGGCCTCACCTGAAGACTGTACTGGGCCAGCGGGGCTGAAGTGCGGTGAACCCAGTTGCTCAGCCTCGCCCGCGAACTGCTCACGCCGGAATTGCTGGCGGGCCGTCCGGTGCGTTTGCTGGGTCTCAGCGTTCAGAATCAGCGTCCGGTTTCCACATCTGGTGCGCAGGTGCCGCTCTTTTCTAGCAGCTAAAAGCCCACTCTGCTTGAGGCTGGCAACGGCTCAGCTCCAGCAGCATTGCGCTCAGGCCACTCCCCAAATGCGGGGCTTTACTTGCTCAAACCACCGAAGTCAGGCCCAACGTAAGCTCAGCGTCACACGACGATCCGGCGGAAGTCGCCCTGCTCATCCCGTGCCGGAAGCTGGCCGTACATCAGTTCACGTTTCACCACCTCAGCCACCTCCTGCCCAAGCTGCTCGCCGCTGCGGTGCTCGCTGGCAAGGGGTTCGGCCACCACGTCGAACCCGCGCTCGGTATCCACGTCTTGGAAGCGCACCGAGACTTGAAACGTGCCGCCGCTGACTTGCGCCGCGACGTTCAGCCCTTCCCTGCCGTGCTGCTGAGCATTGAAAGCCGATTCAAAGGCGGACTGAGCTTCTTGAAGATCCATGCCCACAGTCTCGCCTGAACAAGCGGCTCTGGTCTGCTCGGCAGCGTTCACCATCAGTTAAGCTCTGAAACTGATCTCAGGTGACGTTGCGGGCCACCTTGTATTGGCGGGCTGAAGCTGTGAACAGCTAGACGCTCCAGCACACCATCAGCACCTTTACGGGGTGGCAGACTCCTTTGAGATGCCCAAGCCACCTGCTCCACTGCCCGCGAGCCTGCGGGACATGCCCCCAGCCGAATTGTTTCCGGACATCTTTGCCCAAGACGCGCCGCACCGGGGCTTTGCACGGGGCGGGCGGGCAGCGGCGCTGGGAGCGCTGGCCGCCATTGACCCGGTGAGTTACGGGCGTGACCGTTCATATTTAGACGGCCACGTCACTCGCCTTTCACCTTACCTGCGCCACGGCGTGCTGACCCTGGCCGAAGTGCGGGAGGCGGCGCTGACCCACGCGCCGGACACCGCTCCCAGCCGGGTGTGGAAATACGTCAATGAGTTGAGCTGGCGTGATTATTCTGTGCGGGTGTACGCCGAGGTGGGCGGGCTCATCTGGCAGGATTTCGAGCCGTACAAGACGGGCTTACCGGCCTCCAGCTATGCCAGCGAATTCCCGGCTGACATCAAGGACGGCGAGACGGGCGCGGCCTGTATCGACGCCTGGTCGCGTGAACTGCGCCAAACCGGTTACCTGCACAACCATGTCCGGATGTGGCTGGCGAGTTACGTCGTTCACCACCGCCGGGTGTGGTGGCAGGGCGGGGCGGCGTGGTTCCTCACGCACCTGCTCGATGGCGATCCGTCGTCCAATAACTTAGGCTGGCAGTGGGTGGCGAGCACTTGGCGGGCTTATCCCTATTTGTGGAACCGGGGAGCCTTGGTCAAGTACGCCGGAGACCGTTACTGCGCTTCATGTCCCTTGGCGGACGCCGGCTGTCCCTTCGACGCCACGTATACCGCCCTCTCGGAGCGTCTGTTCGAGGGTAAAGAGGCCGCGCCCGGCGAGAGCGGTCACTTGGATTCTGCACGCTTGGAAGCCGTGCCTTGGGAGCCGCCGCTCACCCCTGAGGTTGCTCTCGGCGCGGTGGTGTGGGTGCATGGAGACCGCCTCTCACCCACGAATGAAGCGCTGACTGCCTATCCAAAGGGGCCTGCCGTGTTCGTCTGGGACGATGCGCTGCTCAAGGAATGGGACATCAGTGCCAAGCGCCAGACCTTTATTCACGAGTGTGTTCAGGAACTGCCCGTTCACGTTTTGCGCGGCGACGTGGCCGCCGAGGTGATCCGTCTCGCCCGCGCACACGGGGCCTCCACGGTGGCCACTACGCCCAGCTCCAGCCCACGGTTCAGGGCTATTGTCACCGCGCTGGAAGGAGCAGGACTGGCGGTACAACATTGGCCCGAACCCGTCTTCGGGGAGAGCTTGACGCCGCTCGATCTGCGCGTTCACGGTGAGTATTGGCGGCAAATCAGCGCCAGCGCCTTTGGAAAAGACCCTGCGCCGCCCAAACCCAAGCGGCCCCGTGCGAAAAAGGGACAGTCCGTCAAGGCCAAGGAGTAGTGGAAGAAGGACAGACACTTCTGTTGAGTCTGCCCGAGCGCCAGCGGGTCATGCCGCCCCCGCAGCGTGGGCACTTCAGCCGCCAACACGCTTCATCAGGCCGTGTTGGCGCACGGCGCTCGAACCTTTCGTGGGGCAGGTCGTTGCCCATTCAGTGCCCTCAAAGTGATGTTCTGGGATGAGTAGCACAGGCATTAAATTTGATCAATTATTATGCTATTTACATAAACGCTCTCGACCGCTACAATCGAAGGTGAAGTTCAGCACCATTCAAACCACCCCACTTGTAGCGAGGTTCCCCTCATGATTGTCGAAACGAAGATCGTTGGCCGCCGCACCCCATTTGAACGCCGCCCCACACCTCTGCCAGATGGCCCCCAGACCCTCCGCAGCCTGCTGGGTCATCTGGTTCAACAGGAAGTGAGTGCCTACCACGAGCGGCAGGACAGTGTGGGCATGCTGCGCGTCCTGACCGAACGGGACATCAGCGGCGGCGCGGCGACGGGCCGAATCAGCGTTGCCCCCCAGGAACGCGGCGGCACAGTCACGGTCGAGGACGCCACCCAGAACGCTCTGCGGGCTTACCGCGACGGCCTGTATTACGTGTTCGTGGACGACAAGCAGATCGAGTCTCTGAATGAACCGCTCGCCCTGCGCCCTGACAGTACGCTCTTGCTGCTGCGCCTGACCGCACTGGCCGGGGGCTGAGGATGGACGTTCAAGAATATCTTCGCTCCTTCCAGCAGCCTTGGAAAGCCCCGTTGGAAGAGCGGCTCCGCGCCGCACCCCCTGAACTGGCTGGACTGATCCGCCCACTCCTTAAAGAGTCACGCGATTACCGCGAACGTGAAAAGCGCGAGGCGGCGCTGACCGACTACCTACACGGAAGCACCGAATCAGAGCAGCACGACTTGGCCGCCCTGTTCTTTCCCCAGTTTCCTGAAACCGTCCAGCGCACCATCGACGCCCTGCTCATCCGTCATCCATATACCCAGGGCTATGAGCGCCGCGCTTTCCGTGCGCCGGGCGAGCGGGTGCAGGCCGTGCGGGCTGCTTCATGGCTGATGGCCGTCTGGCAGGTCACCCGCGATTATCCGCAAGATCTGGAATGGTTCGCGGTTCACGCCGGACTGCTGAATGCCTGGGAGTCTCAGTCTCTGGGTCTGCTGCTGGGCCAGGCCATCAGCGACCACGACGCGGGGGTGTTTCAGATTCTGCGTGACACGGCGTCCACCCAGCATCCGGTGGCCAGAATGGGCCGCCATGTGCCGCTGGCGCTGCTGTCCAGCACTGACCCGGAAGCCTGGACACTGGCTGAGGGCCTGCTGCTGGCCGCGCAGCGCCAGGAAGGGCTGCGGCAGGTCATTCTGGAAACCGTGGATGAAGCCGGTTCAGAGGCGTTCACGCGGATGCTGCGCCTGATCTTGCAAGAGGATCTGCTGCGCTTCGCGGCGGTGCTGAGGGCGGCGTGCGTGTGGTTCGGCCTGAATTACGACGTGAGCGAACTGAAAGTCGTGCGCGGCCTGCTGACGCGGGCACTGACATTCCTAGAAGACACTGAGGCGGCCCGCGCTGCCGTCAGGGAAGGTTCTGGCGTGGACGCTTACCTGGCGCTGTACATCCTGGCGATGCGCGACGCCGCTGGGGCCGCCGAACTGGCTCACCCGATCATGCACGACGCCGACTCCGAGCGCCGCATGGCCGCCGCCCAGTTCCTGCTGGCCTCCGGGCGACTGGAGGACACCGCCCGCGCCGCTCTGATCCGTGATACTGATCCCCGACTGGCGACGCTGGCCGGGCAGCTGGTCAGCCGCTGGCATCAGCCCGATGATGCACCCAGCTTCACCTTTGAGGAGTACCTCGCCTACGCCCAGGGCTTGCCAGCCGAGGCCGGTCATCAGCCGCTGCTGTTTCCCTGGTTGGGCCAGTTGCCCGCGCGTGCGGAGGCGATGAACAACCTCAGCGCCGTGCTGGGCGATGCCCACATTTCGCGCCTGGCTCCTTATCTGGGTCAGATGAGCGGCGACGGAAAAACGTATGTCCTCAAGAAGATCGAGCAGCGCCACAAAGAAAATGTCCAGCCCATCGACGCCGCCACCCGTGACCTGCTACTGACCCTGCTGCAAGACCACAACAGCAGCGTGTCGCAGGCCACGGTGGAGGTGATGGCGCACCTGACCCCCAACCCGGAGGAAGTCGGCGTGATTCAGACCCTCCTGAAACGCAAGAGCGCCGACCTGCGCCGGGGACTCATCCGCCTGCTGGCCCGCGACGCCGCCCTAGCCGAGATGAGCGCCCTGGAACTGCTGAAGACCAGCAACACCGAGCAGCGTCAGGCGGGGCTGCAACTGCTTCAGGAAGTGGGGGCCGCGCCGCCCACAGAATTCACGCCAAAAAACCTCAGCGAGCAGACCCTGTACGCCCGCCTGACCGAGCCGGAGGGACAGCTCTCGCTGGACAACGGCCTGGGCCTGTTTGACCCGGCGGCCCTTACCCGGTTCGAGCCGCTCGAAATTCGTGAGCGCGATTACCCGAGAGATGTCCAGCGCGGCGCGGAGCTGCTGCGGAGCCTGGACGCGTTGATCGCTGCCAACCGCGAACGGCCACTGGTGGGCGTGGGTTACGACGGCGAGCAGACCATCCTGCTGGGCAACGTGTCAGGCTGGATGCTGCGCCCCAACTCGGACGGTGTGATGCCGCTGGCCGAGCTGTGGGACAGCTGGTGGGAGGGCCGCCCGAACCCGCAGGACGGCGACTTGACCCGCCTGGGCTGGACGCTGGGCCATTACGCGGCCCGCAAGGACACCACCCCAGCAGAACTTGAGACGGAGCTGACTGTGGACGATCTGGACGACTTGGATGACGATACCGATGAGGAAGAAATCCAGGCCACGCTTGAATTTAATGAAGCCAGACAGCACCTGCTGCGTCAGACTCTTCACCGCACCTTAGGGCCGCTGGCAACGCTGTTGCTGGAACACGCCGATCTGCTGCGGGCAGTTCAGTCTTATTTGATGGAAAAATTCCGCGCCGAACTGGACACCAGTCTGGCCCTGGACGCCTGGGAGACGGCCCTGGCTTATCTGCCGCAGGGCACACCCATGCTCAAGCACCCCGAGTACAGCTGGCGATCCGAAGACCCCCGCAGCCTGCTGTGGCCGCTCCGAGGCAATATGGCGATCTACAGTCAGCCAGATGACGTGCTCCAGCGGTACTGGCGAATCACCCTCTACCAGAATGCGGCGTTTCCTCAGCTGCCGCGCTGGCGGCCCGATACCCGGCTGCTCATGCTGGCCTACGAGCGTGGCTGGGCCACCCGAACAGATTTGATGGACCAGTTGATCGGCAAGCGCACCGAACGGGAGGGCTATCATTCCGGCAATGATTTCAATGACCTGAGCGACTACACCCGCCGCAAATTGCGCGACGGTCTGCCCACCATGCCCGACTGGACGGCGGCAGTGGACGAGGTTCGCGCCCGCGTGCTGGAGGTGGAGGTGACGCGCGGCGATCTGGAAACGCCCGCCACGCAGCCTGCCTTGGCCCTGCAAAGTGCAGCGGGCGCGGCACTGCCCCTGCGCCTGCTGGCCGGGTTGGGCAAGAATCCACTGAAACGCGGCTACCAGGGCCGCAACGAGAGCCGCGACGTGACCTTCAGCCACCTGATCCGGGTATCGTTTCCCGCACCGAGTGACACGCCTGCCCTCTTCGCCGCGCTGGTGAACGACTTCAAGCTGGCCGACGCCCGGTTGCTGGATCTGGCGATGTTCGCGCCGCAGTGGGCTGATCTGGTGGCCGCCTCACTGGGTTGGCAGGGTTTACGGAGTGGCGTGTACTGGCTGCATGCCCACACCAAGGAGAGCAACTGGAGTGTGCCGCAGGACATCCGTGACTCCTGGGAAGCCGAGATCGCTGAGCGCACTCCCCTGAGCGCCAGCGATCTGACCGAGGGCGCGGTGGACGTGGCCTGGTTCAAGCAGATGCATAAAGCGCTGGGCAAGGAGCGTTTCGCGGCCTTGCTGGACGCCGCCAAGTATGCCAGCAGCAGCGGCGGTCACAAACGCGCCGAACTGTTCGCGCGGGCCATCCTGGGTGAGCTGGCCGAGGACGATCTGCTCGCCCGCATCCATGACAAGCGCAATCAGGACGCGGTGCGGGCGCTGGGCTTGCTGCCCCTGAGCCGCGCCAAAGCCAGGTTGTTTAAGGAACTTGAGGGCCGTTACCGTGTCCTGAGCGGCTTCCGGCGGGGAGCTAAGCAGTTCGGGGCGCAGCGGCAGGCCAGCGAACGCCTGGCCGCCGACATCGGGATGCAGAACTTGGCCCGCAGCGCCGGGTACAGCGACCCCCAGCGCCTGACTTGGGCGATGGAAGCCCGCATGGCCCCCGACTGGCAGGCGACAGTGACCGCTGACGGCGTGACCCTGGGCATTGAGCTGACGCCCCAGGGTGAAGCCAGCTTGATTCTGCGGCGCGGTGAAAAGCTCCTCAAGACGCTGCCGCCCGCTCTCAAGAAAAATCCGGAAGTGATGGCCATCCGTGCCGCCGTCACCGAGTTGAAAGCCACCCGTGGCCGCATGCGGGCCGCACTGGAAGAGGCGATGGTGCGCGGCGACTTCTTCACGCCGCAGGAACTGACAGACCTGGGCCGCCATCCGGTCATTGCGCCGATGCTGGGCAGTTTGCTGTGGGTGCTGGACGAACAGACGGTGGGCTGGTGGCAGGGCGGCCAATTGCAAACGCCGTCCGGCCCGCAAGACATCGGCCAACATTCGCTACGTCTGGCCCACCCACACGACCTATACCTGAGCGGTCAATGGCCCACCTTTCAGCAGCAGATTATGGAAGGCGGCCTGACCCAGCCGTTCAAACAGGCGTTCCGCGAATATTACCCGCTGACTGCTGCCGAGGCGGGCGGCGCACTCCGCAGCCAGCGCTACGCCGGACACCATGTTCAGCCGGGCAAGGCCGCCGCACTGTTCAAGGCACGTGGCTGGGTTACGGTTCCCGAAGAGGGCGTTCGCAAGACCTTTCATCATGAGGGGTTGAATGTCTGGGTGGACACCAGCGTGGGTTACGGCACCCCCAACGAGGTGGAGGGCGCGGCCCTGAATGCCGTGTACTTCGTGCGTCAGGATGAGACCGACGAGCTGGGCCGGGCGCGGCTCGTTCCACTCAGTGAAGTCCCGCCCCGCGTGCTGAGCGAGACTTTGCGTGATCTGGATCTTGTGGTGGGGGTGGCCCACGTCGGCGGCGTTGATCCAGAGGCCAGCCTGAGTACTGTGGAGATGCGGGGCGACCTGCTGCGCGAGACGCTGCGGCTGCTCAAATTGGGCAACGTGCGGTTGGAAAACAGCCACGCCCTGATCGCCGGACAGTATGCCAATTACACGGTTCACCTGGGCAGCGGCACGGTTCACCGCATGCCCGGCGGCTTCCTGTGCGTGATCCCGATTCACAACCAGCACGCGGGCCGCTTATTCCTGCCGTTTGCCGATCCTGATCCCAAGACCGCTGAAGTGATCAGTAAAGTGCTGCTGCTGGCCGAGGACAAGAAGATTCAGGATCCGACGATTCTGGAGCAACTGCGTTGAATCTAGAACGGACATGCGGGCAGAAGGGCGGCCCGGTCTGGGGGCCACCTTCGGTTTCACCTTACCTAGAAGCGCAGACGACTGGGCCGAGTCCAATCATTCAGGCCATTGACCCGCTGAGGTTGGATGTGGGCGTCCCAGCTCTGCGGCGGCACGCTCTGATGCGGCGAGAAGCTGAAAGAGAACCTCCCCATCTTTCTGATTCAGGTGGGTGGCGGCTGCGAATTTCAGCCAGCAAAAAGGCCAAAGCTTTAAGCGAGCATTATGGTTGTGTCAGACGTGGGCCGCTCCCGAACCGCCAAGTGACCGCCTTCTCAAGCGGCATGGGCGCGGAGAAAAAGTAACCCTGAAGCAGGTCACAGCCCAGTGCAACGAGAATCTCGCGTTGCAGGCCAGTCTCGACGCCCTCGGCCACCACCTCAATGCCCAACTCGTGGGCCAGCGCGATGGTCGAGCGCACGATGGCCAGATTTTTCTGACCGTAAGTCTCCAGCCCCAATCCCTGAATAAATGAACGGTCAATCTTGAGCACGTCCAGCGGAAAGCGGTTCAGGTAGGCGAGGCTCGAGTAGCCTGTCCCGAAATCATCGAGGGCCAGCCGCACGTTCAGGGCCTTGAGCTGCTCAAGCACATCGACCACGTCCCGGCCTGAGGTCATCAGCATGTTCTCGGTCAGCTCAAGCTCCAGCAGGTGTGCAGGCAAGCCGCTGACCAATAGGGCATTCAGCACGTCCTCTTTCAGCCGTGGAGATTCAAATTGCCGCGCAGAGACATTGACGCTGACCTGTACCGGCCCGCCGGGCCAGGCCGCCGCTTGCTGGCAAGCTTCTCTCAGCACCCAGCCGCCGATATCGAGAATCAGGTCACTCTGCTCGGCCAGGGCAATAAAGACCTGCGGCGAAATGGCTCCGCGCTGCGGATGGGTCCATCTCAGCAGCGCTTCTACCGCCTTCAGGCTCCCAGAGCGGGCGTGAACCAGCGGCTGAAATGCCAGAACAAGCTGGCGGTTGATGAACGCTTGGCGCAACTCCGCTTCCAAGGTCATGGCCGTCAGTTCGACCGCGTACTCCTCAGCGTCGTAGCGTGAAATCGTCTGACCGAGTTGCTTGGATTGGCGTAGGGCGTGTTCCGCTTCTTGGACGGTGGCCTCAGCGTCTTCCTGCGGCTGAGCTTCGGAACTGACGCCGATATGAGCATTGAGGTAAAGCGTTTCGCCCCGCACGGCAAAGGGCTGGCTCAGCACCTGGGGTAAAGCGGTGATAACCGACTCTACGGGGCCGCCGGGGATGAGAAGCGCAAATCCGTTGCCAGCGACCCGGGCGACGCCGCAACCTGGCAGAATGTGCTCGATTCGGCGGGCC